>NZ_CATKPZ010000065.1:0-457 GCF_949767415.1 Pseudomonas sp. IT-196MI5 | reverse complement strand
TGGCCTTGAAGGTCGACGACACCGAGCTACTCAGTTACCAACGCGACAACCTGCACCGCGAAATTGCCCGCGACCAGGGCAACGGCCTGCAACAGCGCCAAGCCTGGACGCCCAATGGCCAATTGCAGGAACAAGCCATCGGCAAGCGCGGTGACGCTCAACGTCTGGTGGTGCGCAACTACCGACATGATGCCGCCGGGCAACTGACCCGCATCGACGACACCCGGCGCGGCGCCCTTAGCTACCGCTATGACCCGCTCGGTCGACTGCTCGCTGCGCAAACTATCAGCGGCGAAGAAACCTTCGCCTTCGATCCGGCCAGCAACCTGCTGGATCCGCAGGCACCGCGCCGTCCCAATCATTACGCCCCGTCCAAGCTGCTGGATAACCTGCTGCGCGACTACGTCGGTACCCACTACCGCTACGACGAACGCGGCAACCTCAAGGAGCGCCTGCA
>NZ_CATKPZ010000064.1:0-465 GCF_949767415.1 Pseudomonas sp. IT-196MI5 | reverse complement strand
GGTGGGCACTCTAAGGAGACTGCCGGTGACAAACCGGAGGAAGGTGGGGATGACGTCAAGTCATCATGGCCCTTACGGCCTGGGCTACACACGTGCTACAATGGTCGGTACAGAGGGTTGCCAAGCCGCGAGGTGGAGCTAATCCCACAAAACCGATCGTAGTCCGGATCGCAGTCTGCAACTCGACTGCGTGAAGTCGGAATCGCTAGTAATCGCGAATCAGAATGTCGCGGTGAATACGTTCCCGGGCCTTGTACACACCGCCCGTCACACCATGGGAGTGGGTTGCACCAGAAGTAGCTAGTCTAACCTTCGGGAGGACGGTTACCACGGTGTGATTCATGACTGGGGTGAAGTCGTAACAAGGTAGCCGTAGGGGAACCTGCGGCTGGATCACCTCCTTAATCGACGACTCAGCTGCTCCATGAGCTCCCACACGAATTGCTTGATTCATTGAAGAAGACG
>NZ_CATKPZ010000063.1:0-488 GCF_949767415.1 Pseudomonas sp. IT-196MI5 | reverse complement strand
GCCGGTTCGCTGGTGGGCTCAAGCGGTGCGATCCTCTCGTACATCATGTGCAAGGCGATGAACCGTTCGTTCTTCAACGTCCTGCTCGGTGGCTTCGGCAATACCGCGGAGGCCGCCGGCCCGGCGGGTGCGAAAGAAGCCCGTCCGGTGAAATCCGGTTCGGCCGACGACGCGACCTTCCTGCTGACCAACGCCGACACCGTGATCATCGTACCGGGCTACGGCCTGGCGGTGGCACGGGCACAGCATGCGCTGAAGGAACTGACCGAGAAGCTGACCCATCGCGGCGTGACCGTGAAGTACGCGATCCACCCGGTGGCCGGTCGCATGCCCGGGCACATGAACGTGTTGCTGGCCGAGGCCGAAGTGCCTTACGACCAGGTGTTCGAGATGGACGACATCAACTCCGAGTTCGGCCAGGCCGACGTGGTGCTGGTGCTGGGCGCCAACGACGTGGTCAACCCGGCGGCGAAGAACGACCCGAAATC
>NZ_CATKPZ010000062.1:0-499 GCF_949767415.1 Pseudomonas sp. IT-196MI5 | reverse complement strand
GAGGATCGCGTCCCACACGGCCATGGCTTCGTAATCGGTGAGGGAGGGGTTGACGGGGTCTGGTGAAGCAGGTTGTTGCCAGAGCGGCAGGTCGTAGCCTTTGTTGGCGAACTGGGGCAGGGTCCAGCGGACGAGGTCTTCGGGCTCATCGGGATCATCTGGCTCTCCTTTCATGCCGCCTGCCGACAAGCGGATGCTCATACCAGGCCGAGCCAGCGAGGGATTGTCCCGGTAGTTTTCGCTCACGAAGAGTATTTGACGGTGAGTGTCATCGCTGAAGCCGATCAGGGACTCTTCGGCTTGCATGCCGGCCAACATGATTTTTCCAGTGCGCAGATTTTCGTAATCACCTGCGAGAAAAATTTGCCCGTCTTTTGGAGTGCGAACATGCAAACGCTCTTCATCATCAGGTGATAATGCGTTGATGTAGATGCTCAGTGAGACATCCGAGGCAGGAGGACTGAACTCGAAGCTGGCGATCTCCTGATCGTGATGACTA
>NZ_CATKPZ010000061.1:0-502 GCF_949767415.1 Pseudomonas sp. IT-196MI5 | reverse complement strand
CCATGAGCCAAGACATTTTTGTATCCGTACTGATTCCCGCCAAAAACGAAGCGAACAACCTCAAGCCATTGCTTGAGGAAATCCGCGTCGCATTGGCCGCTGAATCGTACGAAATCATCGTCGTCGACGATGGCAGCACCGATTCGACCCTGCAAGAACTGCGGCAGATCCGCCACGACGGCTTGAACACTTTGCGCATCCTGCATCACGAGCGCTCGCTGGGGCAGAGCACTTCGCTGTACCACGCCGCGCGGGAGGCCCGCGGGCAATGGCTGGCGACCCTCGATGGCGACGGCCAGAACGACCCGGCGGACATTCCCGGCATGCTGGCGCTGGTGCGCGGCGAACCGGGCAAAGTTGACGTGCAACTGGTCGCCGGGCACCGGGTCAATCGCCGCGACACCGCGAGCAAGCGCTACGCCTCGCGTTTCGCCAACAACCTGCGCCGGCGCCTGCTCAAGGACGCCACCCCGGACACCGGTTGCGGCCTGAAGCTGATCGA
>NZ_CATKPZ010000060.1:0-598 GCF_949767415.1 Pseudomonas sp. IT-196MI5 | reverse complement strand
GTAGGTGCCGTTGGCATTCAGCACCAGGGTGCCGTAGGTGCCGGCGAAGGTCCCGGGGGTGATGGGGCCGGCGTTTTCCCCAACCGCTACCCGGTCGGCGCCTTGCACGTCGTTGCTCAGCACGTTGCCGTTGAGGGTCAGTTGGGTTTCCGAAGCAGTACTGATGTTGCTGTCGTCCACACCACTGGGCAGGTCGTCGACGATGTTCACGTCCAGTGAACCGGTCGCGGTGGTGCCGTTGTCGTCGACCACGGTGACGGCGAACTGCTCAGGCAGGGTGTTGGCGCCGTTGCCCGTCGGGTGCGCTTCGTTGTCGTTCAGGGTGTAGCTGTAGCTGATCACCCCGGTCGCCGCGTTGAACCCGGTGACGGTCAGGGTGCTGCCCAGCGGCGTGCTGATCGATTGCGGGAAGCCGGCGGCCACGCCACCACTGACCACGGCGATGCCGCCCACTGTCAGGGTTTGCAGGCCATCGAGTGCGGTCACGGTGAAGGTGCCACTCTGGGTCAGGGCTGGCGTGTCCGGGCTGCTGCCGTCGCTGAGGTTTTTTTCGTAAACCGTCAGCTCACCGCCATACACGTCGAGGCCGTTGAGGGTC
>NZ_CATKPZ010000059.1:0-635 GCF_949767415.1 Pseudomonas sp. IT-196MI5 | reverse complement strand
AGGGTTTCCGAAGCGGTACTGATGTTGCTGTCGTCCACGCCACTGGGCAGGTCGTCGACGATGTTCACGTCCAGTGAACCGGTCGCGGTGGTGCCGTTGTCGTCGACCACGGTCACGGCGAACTGTTCCGGCAGGGTGTTGGCGCCGTTGCCGGTTGGGTGCGCTTCGTTGTCATTCAGGGTGTAGCTGTAGCTGATCACCCCGGTCGCCGCGTTGAACCCGGTGACGGTCAGGGTGCTGCCCAGCGGGGTGCTGATCGATTGCGGGAAGCCGGCAGCCACGCCACCGCTGACTACGGTGATGCCGCCCACTGTCAGGGTTTGCAGGCCATCGAGTGCGGTCACGGTGAAGGTGCCACTCTGGGTCAGGGCTGGCGTGTCGGGGCTGCTGCCGTCGCTGAGGTTTTTCTCGAAGACCGTCAGCTCGCCGCCGCCAACGTTCAAACCGCCAACCGTCACCGAGTCATCGTTGTTGTGGATCTGCAGCACCAGGTTCGCCGTGCTGCTGTCGCCGTCCGCATCGGTGAGGGTGTAGCTGAAGGTCTCGGTACTGTCGCCACCGCCGTGCAGGGCTTTGAAGTCGGCATCGCTGGGGTTGAGGGTGTAGGTGTAGGTGCCGTTGGCATTCAGCACCAG
>NZ_CATKPZ010000058.1:0-655 GCF_949767415.1 Pseudomonas sp. IT-196MI5 | reverse complement strand
GTGAAGGCCATGTACGGCATATTGAAGGCAGACACCGCCATCGACCGCTCCCCCTTCGGCTTCACCGACCGCGCGGATGGCCAGTTCAAATACAAGGATGGCGCCTGGGGCTACGGCGCCAACGTCGGGGTGATCTATGCCCCGCAACCCGGCACGCGCATCGGCCTGACCTACACCAGCCAGGTCGACCTGGACTTCGAGGACCGGCTGGATGTGAAAGGCGACGGCCGTCTGCTCGATCGCGTCAACAACACCAAAACCAAAATCGATACGACAGTGCCGCAGACGGTGACCCTGAGCCTGTTCCAGCAACTGGACAAGCAATGGGCCTTGCTCGCTTCGGCCAACTGGCAGGATTGGTCGGAGTTCGGCGAGATTGGAGTGGACGTCGATACCACCGCGTTGGGTGGTCAATCGACAACCATCGACGCCGGGTTCAAGGACACCTGGCACCTCTCGCTGGGCGCGCAGTACCAGGCCACCGAGCAATGGCTGTGGAACGTCGGCGTGGCCTACGACAGCAGCGCCGTGTCGGACAGCAAACGTTCCGTCATCCTGCCGATGAACGAATCCTGGCGCATTGCCACAGGCGCCACCTATGCGCTGAACAAAGACACTGATATCAACGTCAGCTGGGCCATGGTCTGGCTCGGCG
>NZ_CATKPZ010000057.1:0-750 GCF_949767415.1 Pseudomonas sp. IT-196MI5 | reverse complement strand
CGTCGGCGGCATCACCGTGGTCAGCGGCGGCGTGGCCGCCGGCTTCCCGCAATCGATCAGCACCCCGTTGGGCAGCACCCTGACCGTCACCGGGTTCAACGCGGCGACCGGGGTGGTCAGCTACAGCTACACCCTGAACGACAACGAAGCGCATCCAACCGGCAACGGCGCCAACACCCTGCCTGAGCAGTTCGCCGTCACCGTGGTCGACGACAACGGCACCACCGCGACCGGTTCACTGGACGTGAACATCGTCGACGACCTGCCCAGTGGCGTGGACGACGGCAACGCTTTGACAGCCTCGGAAACCCTGCTGACCCTCAGCGGCAACGTGCTGAGCAACGACGTGCAAGGCGCCGACCGGGTGCCGCTCGGGGAAAACAGCGGGCCGATCACCCCCGGCACCTTCACCGGCACCTACGGCAC
Source organism: Pseudomonas sp. IT-196MI5 (assembly GCF_949767415.1). Taxonomy (NCBI): domain Bacteria; kingdom Pseudomonadati; phylum Pseudomonadota; class Gammaproteobacteria; order Pseudomonadales; family Pseudomonadaceae; genus Pseudomonas; species Pseudomonas sp. IT-196MI5. Next base: position 324 of record NZ_CATKPZ010000057.1, on the reverse strand, counting down.
CCTGGTGCTGAATGCCAACGGCAGTTACACCTACACCCTCAACACCAGCGATGCCGACTTCATAGCCCTGCACGGCGGTGGCAATGGCACCGAAACCTTCACCTACACCCTCACCGATGCGGACGGCGACAGCAGCACCGCCAACCTGGTGTTGCAGATCCACAACAACGACGATCCGGTGGTCCTCAACGGCCTCAACGTGTATGGCGGTGAACTGACGGTTTACGAAAAAAACCTCAGCGACGGCAGTGCACCGGATGGTACGGCGCTGACCCAGAACGGCACCTTCACCGTCAGCGCGCTGGACGGCGTCACGAGCCTGAG
>NZ_CATKPZ010000056.1:0-775 GCF_949767415.1 Pseudomonas sp. IT-196MI5 | reverse complement strand
GACCTTCGCCGGCGCCTATGGCACTTTGGTGCTGAATGCCAACGGCAGTTACACCTACACCCTCAACCCCAGCGATGCCGACTTCAAAGCCCTGCACGGCGGTGGCGACGGCACCGACACCTTCACCTACACCCTCACCGATGCGGACGGCGACAGCAGCACCGCGAACCTGGTGCTGCAGATCCACAACAACGATGACTCGGTGACGGTTGGCGGTTTGGACGTTGGCGGCGGCGAGCTGACCGTCTTCGAGAAAAACCTCAGCGACGGCAGCAGCCCGGACGCAGCGGCCCTGACCCAGAACGGCACCTTCACCGTCAGCGCGCTGGACGGCGTCACGAGCCTGAGCGTCGGTGGCATCGCCGTGGTCAGTGGTGGCGTGGCCGCCGGCTTCCCGCAATCGATCAGCACGCCGCTGGGCAGCACGCTGACCGTCACCGGGTTCAACACCGCGACCGGTGTGGTGAGCTACAGCTACACCCTGAACGACAACGAAGCGCACCCAACCGGCAACGGCGCCAACACCCTGCCGGAACAGTTCGCCGTGACCGTGGTCGACGACAACGGCACCACCGCGACCGGTTCACTGGACGTGAACATCGTCGATGACCTGTCCAATGGCGTGGACGACGGCAACGCTTTGACAGCCTCGGAAACCCTGCTGACCCTCAGCGGCAACGTGCTGAGCAACGACGTGCAGGGCGCCGACCGGGTGCCGCTCGGGGAAAACAGCGGGCCGATCACCCCCGGCACCTTCGCCGGCACCTACGGCACC
>NZ_CATKPZ010000055.1:0-333412 GCF_949767415.1 Pseudomonas sp. IT-196MI5 | reverse complement strand
GCATGCCGGACGAGCAGACCAAATCCGTGTCGGGCGATCAACTCTCCGGTCAATTCGACAATGCCTGGATCCAAGCCCTGAGCGGCAACATGACCTGGCGATTCTGATGTTTTGTAAACGAAAGAACGACGACTTCATCCAAGGAGTAAACACCATTATGAATCTGTCCCGAAACCTGCTTGTCGGCGCCGCGCTGGCCAGTCTGTTGTTAGGCGGTTGCACCTCGAAAGTGACGGAGAAGGCGCAATACTCTGGCTTCCTGTCCAACTACAACAATCTGCAGGAAGTCGAAACGCAGAGCGGCGGGACCGCGATGCGCTGGGTCAGCCCTTCGTGGAACCCGAATGCTTATGACACTGTGGTGTTCAACAAACTGGAGTTGTACCCGGCCCCCAAACCCGATGAGCGGGTCAACCAGCAGACGCTGACCGACATTCAGAACTACATGACCAGCAAGGCCAAGGCCTCGCTGGGTCAGAAGTACCGCGTAGTACCCACTTCCTCATCCGCCCCGGCGGGTTCCCGGACCCTGATCATGCGGGCGGCGATTACCGGGGTGAACGCCGAGAACGAAGGCATGAAGTGGTATGAAGTGGTACCGATCGCAGCCGTTGTCGGCGCGACTCAGGCCGCCACCGGTCACCGCGACCAGGACACCACCCTGTTCATCGAAGCCGAGTTCGTTGACGCCAAGAGCAACCAGACCGTGGCCAAAGTGGTGCGCAAGGTGTTTGGCACCGCCCTGGAAAACGAAAGCCAGAAGATTACCGCCAAGGACTTCAAGGCTGCGATCGACAAACTGGGCACTGACTTCCAGGCGTTCCTCAAGTAACACCCGCCCAGGTGGCGAGGGAGCTTGCTCCCTCGCCACCTGAGGTTCCCTCCCTGACCGTACCCTTCACTTTCTCTTCCCGACTCGCCGACGCCTTGCGACGGTGATTGCCGGTTGTTCGGCATTCTTCTGGAAAAACAGCTCTCCAGCGATACCATCCGGCGCGCGGACCAAGGCCACCGGACGACCCTGGAGGCTGCGCGGTGACGCCCGATTTCAGTGCTGATCAGACGCTGGTTCTCTTTTGCAGGGGGTTTATCCAGTCAGGCCACGATGGACCTCGCAGGTGAATGTGCCAGCACCGTTGGGCTGACGCGCCTTCGCGAGCGCGGATTTGTCCGGTCCGTTTAGATAAGATTCATGGGTGGTGAACCTTATTCCCGGATACCCGGTCGATAGCTGCAACCCCACCCGGTTTGCCACCGCCCCCGTACGCGGGGTGACAACTGGCTTGCTTCATTCACTGGAGAACGCCCCCGTGATTTCAACCCTGTACATCGCCAGGCTCAAAGCATGGGGCGCCCATGGTTTTACCGCCACTGGCGTGGTCACCGCTTTCCTCGCCACCCTGTCCCTGCTGGATAACCAGCCGACCCATTGCCTGCTGTGGCTGGGTGTCGCCCTGATCGTCGACGGGCTGGACGGTGCGCTGGCACGCAAGGTCAACGTGCAGTCGGTGTTGCCGAGCTTCGATGGCTCGATCCTCGACCTGGTGATCGATTACCTGACCTATGTGTTCATCCCGGCGCTGTTCATCTATCGCTACATTCCGTTGCCGGACTACACCTTGCTGCTGAGCGTGTCGCTGATTCTGGTGTCGTCGCTGTTCTGCTTCTGCAACGTCAACATGAAGAGCAAGGACAACTACTTCCAGGGCTTCCCCGCCGCCTGGAACGTGGTTGCCCTGTGCCTGTACATCATCGCCCCGTCACCGTGGATCACCTTCGTTACAGTCATTGGCCTGTCCCTGCTGACCGTGAGCCGGATGAAATTCCTGCACCCGTTTCGCGTGCGCCGCTTCATGCCGATCAACATTGCGGTGACGGCCATCTGGTTGCTGTGCAGTTTGTCGCTGGTGCTCAACCATCCGTTGATCAACCCGCTGGTGATGGGGCTGTGGCTGCTGATGTCGGCGTACTTCCTGGGTATCTGCCTGTGGCGCACGGCGCTGGAGTGGTTCGACGAATCGAGGCACAAGTAGCCATGGCGGTCCATATCGTTCAACTCGGATCACCGCGCCGCCCCGACGAAGGTTTGCGCCTGGGTACGGTACGCCGCCCTCCCCGCGGCGTACCGAAAGCCGAATTCGCCCGTCGGGATTTTTATGATGTCTGGCAGCCGTTGCTGTCACCCAGCGCGGAGCTGGTGGCCGAGGCCAAGGCTGCGCAAGACGCCAAGGCCTGGGAGGTGTTCAGACGCAAATTCAAGGCCGAGATGAACCAGCCCGCGGCCAGTCAAATGCTGGACCTGCTGGCCGCGTTGTCCCACCGGACGTCCCTGGCCGTGGGCTGTTATTGCGAGGATGAGGTGCATTGTCATCGCTCGGTGTTGCGCGAGTTGCTGGAGGCCCGTGGGGCGAAGGTCATTTAGCCGACATCACCATTCCCCCTGTGGGAGCGAGCTTGCTCGCGATGGCGGTCGTCCAGTCACAAGTGCTGTGGCTGAAACTCCGCTATCGCGAGCAAGCTCGCTCCCACAGGGTTTTGCATTGTTATCGCTCACTGCCGCGTGATCACCATTTCCAGGTATTCACTCCGCCGTTGTCGGGTCGATGATATTCATGACCTGGGAAATACGGTTGGCAGGAAAACCGCTCAGCCTTGCGTGCTCCTGAATCTGCTCCTCGCTCGGCGAGATGTACACGCAGTAGAGCTTGTCACCGGTGACATAGCTCTGCAGCCACTGTACCTCTGGCAACCCACGCAACGCCCGGCAGGACTTTTGCGAAGCGGCTTGCAAATCCCTTTCCGACAATGCTCCAGCGCCCTGGATCTCGCGCTCAATGACGAATTTTGGCATGGCAACCTCTCTTTTCTTGTTCTGGATGGCAGGGCGGCACTCACCCTGTGGGCCAACTATCGCCCTCACCGGCGTTGGCGTCCTGTCCGATCGTCGGTCAGCCCTGCCCGATCGTCCGGAGATACCACGTTGCGCGCAAGCCAAAGCCAGCGGCGAGAAGAGGATCTACCTGCCTACCCAGGACCAGAGCACTTATTACGCCAAGCGCGGCTGGGTGGTGCTGGGGCGTTTTGAGGCGTGGGAAAAAGATCAATGGCTCATGGCTCGGGACCTGTGAGCCATTGATCGAGTGGATTACGCCGCTGGCGCGCCGGCCTTGGCCTCCTCCAGCAACTGCTGAATCATTTGCTCCTGCGTGTCGTAGCTGCCTTCACCGAAGTGGGTGTAACGCACCTGCCCCTTGGCATCGATCAGGTAGTGCGCCGGCCAGTACTGGTTGTCGAAGTTGCGCCAGATCGCGTAGTTGTTGTCGATCGCCACCGGGTAGGTGATGCCGTACTCCTTCACCTTGGCCCTGACGTTGTCGATGATCCGTTCAAAGCCGTATTCGGGCGTGTGCACGCCGATCACCACCAGTCCGTCCTTTTCGTATTTCCTTGCCCAGTCCTTCACGTACGGCAGGGTGTGCTTGCAGTTGATGCAGTCGAAGGTCCAGAAGTCCACCAGCACCACTTTGCCTTTCAGCGCTTCGTTGCTCAGTGCGGACGAGTTGAGCCAGTCCACTGCGCCGGCCAGCGACGGCATGGCGCCCTGGGCGTTGCCCATGGTGCTGTCGGCCTTGACCTTGCTGACCAGGTAATCGACGACTTTCGGCACGGTCTCCAGCACACCCCTCTCGACACTGCTGACACCTTGCGAAGAAGTATTGGCCAGCAACAGGTCGTTGGCCCCTGTTGCAATCACCGCCGCCCCGGCCAGCACCGCAACCCCGGCGCCACGGCGCAACCAGCCCGTAACCGGAATCGACGGTTTCAAGCGATTGACCAGGCCGCGACCGGCAAAGATCAGGGTACCCAGGGACAGCGCACTGCCCGCGCCATAGGCCACCAACAACAGACTGGTGCCGGCGTTCGCGCCCTGCAGCATGGCGCTGGTCAGAATCACCCCGAGGATCGGCCCGGCGCACGGTGCCCAGAGCAGCCCGGTGGCGACACCGATCATGATCGAGGCCAGTGGCCCGGACACCTTGCGCGAGTTCGGGTCGATGCGATTGCCCAGCAACACGAAGGGCCGCGCCAGCCAGTCACCGACCCGGGCGGAGATCAGCGACAGGGCGAACAGCACCATCACGAACAGGGCGACGTGGCGGCCAGTGTTGCTGGCCTGAATCACCCACTCACTGCTGACCACGGCCAGGCTGGAGACCAGGGCGAAGGTCAGGACCATGCCGCCGAGGGTGAGCAGGATCGAGGAGCGTGTGCGGTCGGCCCCGGCAAACAGGAATGGTACGACCGGCAGGATGCACGGGCTGAGGACGGTCAATATGCCGCCCAGGAAAGCGATGAGTAACATGGGATCACCTGATGCAAATTAAAGGGCAACACATCACCACTGTAGGAGCGAGCCTGCTCGCGATAGCGATTGTTCGGTCAACGATGTATCGCCTGACCCGACGCCATCGCGAGCAGGCTCGCTCCTACAATGGATTGGGGGTGTTCTCAAACGGTCTGTTCATCCAGCAACTGCCCTTGCGGTGTACGGCTGGAACCGTCCTGCGCAAGGAAGCCATGGGCGCCCTTCTCCGCCACCGGTGTGAGCTGGAAGCAGGTGTTGCTGGTGCAGGCGCTTTGCTCGACAGCGGCGTTGGCATGGACCGCCGCACCGGCGACGGAAAAGGCGATGGCGGTCAAAATGCGGGAAACGTTGTTCATGATGTCCTTCCTGATTCAAATGGATTAAGCGGTCGTTGGGCGCGACACTCAGTTTTCCGAGTTGCAGTTGTCGGCGAATTTGCGGTAATCGAGCACCTGGGATTTCGACTGGGTGTCGAGGTAGGTCAACCGCGCATTCACCACGCCGCAGGAAGGCGAAGCGTCCTCGGTCAGCGACACCACTTTCCTGATGTCAAGGTGGGTGCCGTAGGTGTAGTTTTCGGGCGCGACATCGGCTTCGGCACGGGCCGACAAGGTGCAGATGTTCAGGGCGGCAAACAGGCACGCTGCGTAGATGGCTTTGGTGTTCATGGCGAGTCCCTCAAGGTTTCAACAGGTTGATCGTTGGTTGATCCGAGGCGGTCTGGTTTGCCTCGATGGAACCTATTAAAAGCTTGCGAGGTATCTCGGCTGTGTCGGAAATCGGCGTGAATCAATCGCTGCGTATCAGAACCGGGCGCAGATACAGAGCAATACAAAACCGCTGAAAATCGGCTTTTTTACCTTCGTGTGTATCCTCAGGCAAGCCAGATACACTGCAATACAAAGGACGGCAGGCGAGCCCGCCAAGGCTCGATAGACTGTGTGGCATTCCCCATTTACCAGAGGTTTGGCCCAATGGATCACGTTGATCACATCCTCATCGTTGACGATGACCGCGAAATCCGCGAACTGGTTGGCAACTACCTGAAGAAGAACGGCCTGCGCACCACGGTCGTAGCGGATGGACGGCAGATGCGCGCTTTTCTGGAAACCACGCCGGTGGACCTGATCGTGCTCGACATCATGATGCCGGGGGACGATGGCTTGCTGTTGTGCCGCGAATTGCGCGCCGGCAAACACAAGACCACGCCAGTGCTGATGCTCACCGCCCGCAACGATGAAACCGACCGTATCCTCGGTCTGGAAATGGGCGCCGACGACTATCTGGTCAAGCCATTCGCTGCCCGTGAACTGCTGGCGCGGATCAACGCGGTGCTGCGACGCACCCGCATGCTGCCGCCGAACCTGGTGGTGACCGAAGCCAGCCGCTTGTTGGCCTTCGGCCGCTGGCGCCTGGACACCTCGGCCCGGCACCTGCTCGATGGAGACGGCACCATGGTTGCCCTGAGCGGTGCCGAGTATCGATTGCTGCGGGTGTTTCTCGATCATCCGCAACGAGTGCTCAACCGTGATCAGCTGCTGAACCTGACCCAGGGTCGCGATGCCGACCTGTTCGACCGCTCCATCGACTTGCTGGTCAGTCGCCTGCGCCAGCGCCTGCTGGACGACGCCCGCGAGCCGGCCTACATCAAGACCGTGCGCAGCGAAGGCTATGTGTTCTCCCTGCCGGTGGAAATCCTGGGCGATCAATCATGACGCAGGCGCTGCATTGGCCGAGGACCCTGGCCTCGCGGCTGTCGCTGATTTTCCTGATCGGCCTGATCCTCGCCCAGGCGCTGTCCTTCGGCGCGCAGTATTACGAGCGCTACGAATCCTCGAAAAACACGATGCTCGGCAACCTGGAAACCGACGTTTCCACGTCCATAGCCATCCTCGACCGCTTGCCCGCGAACGAGCGGGCCGGCTGGCTGCAACAACTGGAGCGGCGCAATTACAGCTACCTGCTCAATGAGGGTTCGCCGGGCACGCCCATCCGCACCGACATGCCCGATACGCCCATTGCCATCGCCTCGATCAAAGACGCCATCGGCCACGATTACCCGATGACCTTTACCGACATCCCCGGGCCGAAAAAACATTTTCAGGTGCACCTGAACCTGGCGGATGGCAGCCCGTTGACCATCGACGTCCGCCCGGCGATGGTCCCGTTGTCGCCCTGGTTGCCCATCGTGCTGCTCGGGCAACTGGCGCTGATGCTTGCCTGTTCCTGGCTGGCGGTCAGAATCGCCATCCGCCCCCTCACCCGCCTCGCCGGGGCCGTTGAAACCCTGGACCCCAACGCACACCCGGTACTCCTGGACGAAAAAGGCCCGACCGAAGTCGCCCACGCTGCCAAGGCCTTCAACTCGATGCAGGCACGCATCGCGGCCTATCTGAAGGAACGCATGCAGTTGCTTGCGGCGATTTCCCACGACCTGCAAACCCCGATCACCCGCATGAAACTGCGCGCCGAGCTCATGGACGACTCCAGCGAAAAGGACAAACTGTGGAACGACCTGGGTGAGATGGAACACCTGGTCCGCGAAGGCGTCGCCTACGCCCGCAGCATCCACGGCGCCACTGAGGAAAGCCGCCGCACCGATCTCGACTCGTTCCTCGACAGCCTGGTGTTCGACTACCAGGACATGGGCAAGGACGTGCAGCTCGAAGGCAAAAGCGCCACCGTCATCGAAACCCGCCCCCACGCCTTGCGCCGGGTGCTGGTCAACCTCACGGACAACGCATTGAAATTTGCCGGTGCTGCCGAGTTGCATGTGGAAAAACAGGCCGATGGCAACCTGTCGATCAGGATCCTCGACCGCGGCCCGGGCATCGCCGAAGAAGAACTCAAGCAAGTGATGGAACCGTTCTACCGCGTTGAAAATTCCCGCAACCGCAGCACCGGCGGCACCGGGCTGGGACTGGCAATTGCCCAGCAATTGGCAATTGCCATTGGAGGGTCGTTGACCTTGAGCAATCGTGAAGGTGGCGGGTTGTGTGCGGAGCTGAAGTTGCCGGGGTAGAAGTTTTCGGGTCGGGGGCGAGGAATGCTGGACCTGCCGTAAAAAAATGGTCGGCTGGCCGGCCTGGTTCTTCATGCGTGCGCATTTCCCTGTAGGCGCTGTCGAGTGCAACGAGGCTGCGATCTTTTGGCTTTATTCATGACAAACAAGAGCAAAAGATCGCAGCCTTCGGCAGCTACAGTTGGGCTGGGTACATTCGAAAGAAATTGGTCGGCTGACAGGCCGCCTTCGCTGGCAAGTCGGATCGCCGCACCGCAGCTCCTACAGAAAAGCAAAGGCAGATCGGCGTACACCCGCCGCTTTTCACCACTCAACAGGCCGAGCATTAGCTCGCCTGCAGCTCTTGATCTTGATCCACCCGCCCCCTCGGCAGGCTGAGCGCAGGTGTTCATCCGGGGATTGGCGCGCAGCGCCGTTCGACGCAGTCGAACTCATTGCATGTAGGTCGAAGCGAAGCCGACCGGAGGGCAATGCCCCCGGATGAATGCCGGAGCGAAGGAACCCCGAGCCTCAGCGAGGGGCCGTACGTAAGGGGCGAGACCTTTTGGTTCCTTTTGGGGCGTTTGCCAAAAGGGACTCGCCGTAAGGGCGAAACCGCCAGCCGCCGTTACCGCAGAAACGGATATGTACTCAATCAACCAACAACCTGGTCGGCCCAGAGGCCGCCAAGTTCAAACAACCCCAACAACCCCATCCCCATGCATCTGCCGCAACAACCTCAGACCACCTTCGAAAAACGCCGATGAACCAACCTGCCCCGCCTCAACCGCCAATCCTTGCAACTGCTCACGCCCGGTCACTTCGGGAAACTCGTCAATTCTCTGCAACAACCGCCACGCCAACGGACTCAATTCAGAAAACCTCACACTCCAGTCCTCCGCCCGCCGCACCAACAGCAATGTCGGCTGATCAGGCAAAGCGTCCGGCTGATGATCCGGCCCCACCCGCTGCACCGGCCAGGCATACGCCAACGGCCAGGCCAGCGCCGACACCTGCAACGGCCGCTCCAGCAGCAACGCAGCATCACCGGCAACCAGAGGCTCGGCGTCGGACTGTTGCAAGGCCATTTCCACCCACTCGTAATGCGCCAGTTCCACCATGAACCGCGGCCACGGCCCATCGTTCAATGCATGAGGCCCGGCCGCGAGAAACTCGACAAACTCCTGGGCAATCTCACCGAATTTTGGCGTGCGGGCGCGGTAGTCCCGAAGAAAAATCCGTACCAGTGAACGCCAGTGCTCATCCCCCAAAATCTTCACCAACACCGGAAAGGTGCCACTGAGCAATGACGACAGATTGGCAAACACCAGGTCGCGATACACCTGCGCCCGGACAGGGTCCATTTCGGCCGGTGGCGCGAAATGCTCGGGATCACGCAGGTACCGGCCCATGGCGCTTTGCTGGTGATGCAACGATTGTTTATCCACGGTTCAAACCTCCTGTTGCAGGCAGCGAATGGTCTGCAGTTCCGCCACCAGTTCGACGAATGCCGGAAAATTGAAATCGCGCTCCAGCAAGGTCGGCTGAGCACCGAACCGGGCGTAGGCATGGGCCAGCAACGACCACACAGCCGGCTTCACCGAAGCGCCATGGGTGTCGATCTTCAAGGTCTCGGACTCGTCGAAATGCCCGGCGATATGCATCGCCACCACCCGGCCAGCATCGATGCCCGCGAGAAACGCCTGCGGATCGAAACCGTGGTTGATCGAGTTGACGTAGACATTGTTGACGTCCAGCAGCAGGTCGCAATCAGCCTCGCGCAACACCGCATTGGTGAACGTCACCTCGTCCATGTCCTGTTGGGGCGCGGCGTAGTAGGAGACGTTTTCCACCGCCAGGCGCCGGCCAAGGATGTCCTGGGCCTGACGGATACGCGCGGCGACGTGGTGCACCGCTTCTTCGGTAAACGGCAGCGGCAACAGGTCGTACAGGTGACCGTCATCGCTGCAATAGCTCAAATGCTCGCTGTACAGCGCTACGTTGTAGTGGTCGAGAAAAACCCGGACTTCCTGCAAGAACCCGACGTCCAGCGGCGATGCCCCGCCCAGGGACAGGGACAGGCCGTGACAGGACAACGGATAACGCTCGGCCAGCGCCCGTAGCGCCGCACCATGGGCACCGCCGATGCCGATCCAGTTCTCCGGCGCGACTTCCAGAAAGTCGAAATGTCCGGCCGGAGCCGCTTGCAGTTCTTTGAGTAAACCGCGACGCAGGCCAAGCCCTGCGCTGGCCCTGGCTACGGGGGCAATGGATGTCTGCATGGTGTCGATCTCGCATGTGTCCAGGATTGCGGGCAGGTGCCCGCCTTGAGACACAGTTAATCTAAAGGGTGTATCGGGACTGTGTTCGACAGGGGCCGACAATGGGTGTCTGTGTATCGAAACCGGGGTTGGACACAATGGAATACACAACACAAATCCCTTGCGGGCTTGCTCGCGAAGGTGCCGGCACACTCAACAGGGATGTCGCCTGCCAGGTCGCCATCGCGAGCAAGCTCGCTCTCACAGGGTCATGTGCCGGCAGGAAAATCGTCGCTTTCGTCGCGCCAGACTGCGCAGTGCAGGGCCCGAACTAAACTCAACGCACACAGGACCCGCTTGGTGCCCTGCACATTCCCACGACCACCGCCCAGCGGCGAACACCTCGCCAGACACCGCCCCTGGACCGTGATCCTGCTCAAGGAGCACACATGATGGACGAGGCCAGACTCAACGATTTCATGGGTAAACTGGTGAATGACATGGGCGGCGCGGCGATGCTCGCCAACGTCATCCTCGGCGAAGAGCTCGGCCTGTACCGGGCGATGGCCGACAGTCAGCCCATCACCCCCGAAACCCTTGCCGGGAAAACCGGCTGCAACACCCGCCTGCTGCGCGAATGGCTCAGCGCCCATGCCGCCTCCGGCTACATGGAACACCATGACGGCCAGTTCCGCCTGCCCGAAGAGCAAGCCATGGCTTTGGCAATCGAAGACTCACCGGTCTATGTGGCGGGCGGGATCAGCGTGGTCGCGTCGTTTTTCCACGACAAGGACAAGCTGGTCAACGCCATGCGCGGCAACGGCGCCCTGCCCTGGGGCGATCATCATCCGTGCATGTTCAGCGGCACCGAACGCTTCTTCCGCCCCGGTTACAAAGCCCACCTGGTCGCTGAATGGTTGCCGGCCCTCGACGGTGTGGTGGCCAAACTGGAAGCCGGGGCCAAAGTGGCGGACATCGGCTGCGGCCATGGCGCCTCCACGGTGATCATGGCCCAGGCCTTTGCGGATTCGCGCTTCGTCGGTTTCGACTACCACGCGCCGTCCGTTACCGTCGCCACCCAACGCGCCGAGGAAGGCGGTGTGTCCGGTCGGGCCCGGTTCTTCCAGGGCACGGCCAAAAGCTATCCTGGCAGCGACTACGACCTGATCTGCTACTTCGACTGCCTGCACGACATGGGCGACCCGGTGGGTGCGGCCAAACATGCTTATGAATCGCTGAAGGACGACGGCACGGTGCTGCTGGTCGAGCCCTACGCCAACGACTTGCTCGACGACAACATCAACCCGGTCGGACGCCTGTTCTACGCAGCCTCGACCTTCATCTGCACGCCCAACTCGCTGTCCCAGGAAGTCGGCCTCGGCCTCGGCGCCCAGGCCGGTGAAGCGCGGTTGCGCAAGGTGTTCAGCGAGGCCGGATTCACCCGTTTCCGCCGGGCCACGGAAACGCCGTTCAACCTGATACTGGAGGCGCGTAAGTAAACACCGCCGCCCTCTCTGTAGGAGCGAGCTGGCTCGCGATAAACACGATCACGCCGCGGGGGTGTCAGGCTTACAGTGTTATCGTTGACGACCATCGCGAGCAGGCTCGCTCCTACAGGTTTCCCGACATGCTTGACCGCCTGATCCATGAACAGCTCGATCGCCTCCATCAGCTCATGGCCGACGCGCCGTTCGCCGTGCTGACCGGGGCCGGTATCAGCACGCCATCGGGCATTCCGGATTATCGCGACAACCAGGGCGTGCGGCGTGGCCGACAGCCGATGATGTACCAGGAATTTCTCTCGGCCCCGGAGTCTCGGCGGCGCTATTGGGCGCGGGCGATGCTCGGTTGGCCACGGGTGCGTCTGGCGCAGCCGAACGTGGCCCACGACACCCTGGCCCGTTTGCAAGGCACGCGGCAGATCAGCGGGCTGATCACCCAGAACGTCGACACCCTGCACGACCAGGCGGGCAGCCATGACGTGATCGAGCTCCACGGCAGTCTGCACCGGGTTTTGTGCCTGGATTGCGGTCGGCGCAGCGAGCGCGATTCGATCCAGCGCCTGATGGAAACACAGAATCCGTACCTGGCCGGCGTCGACGCGGTACAGGCGCCGGACGGCGACACCTTGCTCGACCCGGCCTTCGAGGCACGCTTCCAGGTCCCGCACTGCCCGCATTGCGCCGGGGAACGGATGAAACCGGATGTGGTGTTCTTTGGCGAGAACGTTGCGCAGGCCACGGCGGCCAAGGCGATGGCGACCGTTGAACGGGCTGCCGGGTTGTTGGTACTCGGGTCTTCGTTGATGGCCTATTCGGCATTTCGCTTGTGCCGGGCGGTGGTGGATCAGGGCAAGCCGTTGATCGCGATCAACCTGGGCAAGACCCGGGCCGATGAGATGCTGGATTTGAAGATCGAAGGGGCATGCGAGCAGCTTCTTCCGTTACTGGCCAAACGCCTTGACCACTGACAAAACCCAATCCCTGTAGGAGTGAGCCGGCTCCGGGCGGCGTTCCGACGATGGGGCCGGCACATACAACATCTTTGTCAACTGACACACCGCCATCGCGAGCAGGCTCACTCCTACAGAGGATTGTGATCAGCTCATGGCAACTCGTTGCCCAAGGTTTTCCTCTTTGAGCACATCAAACAACGCCTGCGCCGCCGCCGACAGCTCTCCCCCAGGCAACGTCAATACCCCAAGCGCCCGCTCCACCACCGGATCGCGCAAGGTAATGCAACGCGCGCCCAGCTCACGCATCTGCCCGGCACACAGGGCTGGCACCGCGCTCACGCCCAGGCCACTGGCGACCATGCGCCCGACTGTCGCCAGTTGATGGCTTTCAAACTCCACCGGCAGTTTCATGCCGCGGGCCTGCAAATGCTCCTCAAGCATGACCCGCACGGTGGACGGACGCTGCAAGGTAATGAACGGTTCCTTGAGCAGGGTCTGCCAGTCGATGTCATCGAGTTCGGCCAGTGCACAATCCTGGGGCACCACTGCGACGAATCGGTCGATGTACAACGGCGTGAATTGCAGCGACGAACTCATGGTCGGCTCGAACGCCACCCCCAGCTCAACCTGGCGGTCACGGACCATTTCCAGCACTTGCTCGTTGATCACGTCATTGACCGTCACGTTGACGTTCGGATAACGGGCGCGAAAGGTCTTGAGGATCGGCGGCAGCAGGTTGCCGGCGAACGACGGCATCGCCGCCAGGGTCACGCGACCGCGCTGCAGGGTGAAGCGCTGGCGCAGTTCATCCTCGGCATTGTCCCAGTCGGCGATCAACCGGCGCGCCAGCGGCACCAGGGATTCGCCTTCGGCGGTGAGCGCCACGTTGCGCGTTGTGCGGGTGAACAAGCGCCCGCCCAGGCCTTCCTCCAACGCCTTGATGGTCAGGCTCAGGGCCGATTGCGACAGGTGCAGACGCTCGCAGGCCACGGCAAAGCTCAGGCTCTGGGCCACGGCCAGAAAGGCGCGGATCTGCTTGACGGTCATACTTGATTTCTCCCGGGCATGGATATTGTTGAGTTTTATCTATCAATTAACCTTAAAAATCAACTTAACAAATGAATACACGAGCGAGACACTCCATCCCATTCGGCTAGCCAGCCGCCCACAAAGAATAAAAGAGGTGCATATGGCAGGTTTCGACAAGCGCGTGAGTTCCTACGAGGAAGCGTTGGCAGGTCTTGAAGACGGCATGACCGTGATCGCCGGCGGCTTCGGCCTGTGCGGGATCCCGGAAAACCTGATCAACGAGATCAAGCGCAAAGGTACTCGCGACCTCACCGTGGTTTCCAACAACTGCGGCGTCGACGGTTTCGGCCTCGGCGTACTGCTGACCGACCGCCAGATCAGCAAAGTGGTGGCGTCCTACGTCGGCGAAAACAAGCTGTTCGAAGAGCAACTGCTCAATGGCGAAATCGAAGTCATCCTGACCCCGCAAGGCACCCTTGCTGAAAAAATGCGCGCAGGCGGTGCCGGCATCCCGGCCTTCTTCACCGCTACCGGCGTTGGCACGCCTGTCGCCGACGGCAAGGAAGTCCGCGAATTCCATGGCCGCAAGTACCTGATGGAAGAATCCATCACCGGCGACTTCGCCATCGTCAAAGGCTGGAAAGCCGACCATTTCGGTAACGTGATCTATCGCCACACCGCCCAGAACTTCAACCCGCTGGCGGCCACCGCCGGCAAGATCACCGTGGTCGAAGTCGAAGAAATCGTCGAACCCGGCGAGCTGGACCCGGCGCAGATCCACACCCCTGGCATCTACGTCGACCGGATCATCTGCGGCACGTTCGAGAAACGCATCGAACAGCGCACCGTACGCAAGTGATCCCCTGCCCCCGGACCGAATGAAGGAATAACGACAATGGCACTTTCCCGCGAACAAATGGCTCAGCGCGTCGCCCGCGAAATGCAGGACGGCTTCTACGTGAACCTGGGCATCGGCATTCCGACCCTGGTCGCCAACTACATCCCCGAAGGCATGGAAGTCATGCTGCAGTCGGAAAACGGCTTGCTGGGCATGGGTCCGTTTCCTACTGAAGAAACCATTGATGCCGACATGATCAACGCCGGCAAGCAAACCGTGACCGCACGTACCGGCGCGTCGATTTTCTCCTCCGCCGAGTCCTTCGCGATGATCCGTGGTGGTCATGTCGACCTGACCGTGCTGGGCGCCTTTGAAGTGGACGTGCAAGGCAACATCGCGTCGTGGATGATCCCCGGCAAACTGGTCAAGGGCATGGGCGGCGCGATGGACCTGGTAGCCGGTGCCGACAACATCATCGTCATCATGACCCACGCGTCCAAGGACGGTGAGTCCAAGTTGTTGTCCCAATGCAGCCTGCCGCTGACCGGCGCCGGGTGCATCAAGCGCGTGCTGACTGACCTGGCTTACCTGGAAATCGAAAACGGCGCGTTCATTTTGAAAGAGCGCGCACCGGGTGTCAGCGTCGAAGAGATCGTTGCCAAGACTGCCGGTAAACTGATCGTGCCGGACCACGTACCGGAAATGCAGTTCGCTGCCCAGTGAGGAATCATTCCATGCAAGAAGTCGTCATTGTTGCTGCCACGCGCACCGCGATCGGCAGCTTCCAGGGATCTCTGGCCAATGTGTCTGCGGTTGACCTGGGCGCTGCGGTGATCCGCCAGTTGCTGGCGCAAACCGGACTGGATCCTGCGCAAGTCGATGAAGTGATCATGGGCCAGGTGTTGACCGCCGGCGCCGGGCAAAACCCTGCGCGCCAGACTGCGATCAAGGCCGGCCTGCCCTTCGCCGTGCCGGCCATGACCCTGAACAAGGTCTGCGGTTCGGGCCTCAAGGCCCTGCACCTGGGTGCCCAGGCGATTCGCTGCGGCGATGCCGAGGTGATCATCGCCGGGGGCCAGGAAAACATGAGCCTGGCCAACTACGTCATGCCCGGCGCCCGCACCGGTCTGCGCATGGGCCACGCGCAAATCGTCGACACCATGATCAGCGATGGCCTGTGGGATGCGTTCAACGATTTCCACATGGGCATCACCGCCGAGAACCTGGCCGAGAAGTACAGCCTGACTCGCGAGCAGCAGGACGCGTTCGCCGCCGCCTCGCAACAGAAAGCCGTGGCCGCCATCGAAGCCGGGCGCTTCGTCGATGAAATTACCCCGATCCTGATCCCGCAGCGCAAGGGCGATCCGCTGTCCTTCGCCACCGACGAGCAACCCCGGGCCGGCACCACCGCCGAATCCCTGGGCAAGCTCAAGCCGGCCTTCAAGAAAGACGGTTCGGTGACCGCCGGTAACGCCTCGTCGCTGAACGACGGTGCCGCGGCCGTGATCCTGATGAGCGCTGAAAAGGCCAAGGCCCTCGGCCTGCCGGTACTGGCGAAAATTGCTGCCTACGCCAACGCAGGCGTCGATCCGGCGATCATGGGCATCGGCCCGGTGTCGGCCACGCGCCGCTGCCTGGACAAGGCCGGCTGGAACATCGACCAGCTTGAGCTGGTTGAAGCCAACGAAGCCTTCGCCGCGCAATCCCTGGCGGTGGCCAAGGACCTGGAATGGGACTTGAACAAGGTCAACGTCAACGGCGGCGCCATTGCCCTGGGTCACCCGATCGGGGCCTCGGGTTGCCGCGTGCTGGTGACCCTGCTGCATGAAATGCTCAAGCGCGACGCCAAAAAAGGCCTCGCCACCCTGTGTATCGGTGGTGGTCAGGGCGTGGCACTGGCGCTCGAGCGGGCGTAAGCCAACAGCGTTCAACAGATGGCGCGGGGACCCACGAAGATCCGTGACCGTCTGGAAAAACACCCGGTGCGATGCAAGTCGCACCGGGTTCTTTTTTGCCTGCGTTTTTTCAGGTAGACCGGTTTATCGTTCTTCGCGAGCAGGCTCGCTCCCACAGTTAACTATCTGTGACCACAAATCCCCTGTGGGAGCGAGCCTGCTCGCGATGAGGCCAGAACTGTCACTCAAGAAACTGCAGAATCAACCATGGTTGATTGGCCCCATCGCGGGTTGCGTAAAAGACCTTTCGCACACATCCCAAAGGACTTGATTCTGTATACAAAATCCGCATACACATAAAGCAATCCACCCGATGCAATGCTACCGTTGCCACCTCACACAGGTCGGAGACGTGCGCGTGTTGATCCTCAAATTGCTGGTGATCCCAGGCTTCCTGCTACTGATTTCCCTGGCTGGCAAACGCTGGGGGCCGAGCGTGGCCGGTTGGTTATCGGGGTTGCCGGTGGTGGTCGGGCCGATCCTGTTGTTCCTCGCCCTCGAACAGGGCCAGGCGTTCGCCGCGCAATCGGCCACCGCTGCGCTGTCGGCCATGTTCGCGATGATTGCGTTTTGCGTGACCTACGCCCAGGTCGCACAACGGGCCGGATGGCCGCTGGCGCTGGTGATCTCGCTGTCGGTCTGGGCGCTGGTGGCGGTTGTCCTGTCGCTGATCCCGACCTCCCTGGTGTTTTCGGTGTGCGCCGCCGCCACCGCACTGCTTGCCGCACCGTACCTGTTCCCCACCGTGCAACCGGTGCTCAATGGCCCGGCGCCGAAATCCGACAAGCTCTTGCTGCGCATGGTGGCCGGTGCATTGCTCACCTTGGTCGTGACCCTGCTGGCCAGCACCGTCGG
This sequence comes from Pseudomonas sp. IT-196MI5, assembly GCF_949767415.1. Lineage (NCBI taxonomy): Bacteria > Pseudomonadati > Pseudomonadota > Gammaproteobacteria > Pseudomonadales > Pseudomonadaceae > Pseudomonas > Pseudomonas sp. IT-196MI5. The sequence continues at coordinate 316,652 of NZ_CATKPZ010000055.1, read as the reverse complement.
CGACCGCTGGAGCGGCCTGCTGGCGGTGTTCCCGGTATTGGGCAGCGTGATGGCCGTGTTCTCCCAGCAAACCCGTGGCCCGGCCTTTACCGCCGCGTTGCTGCGCGCCACCGCCACCGGCATGTACTCGTTCGCCGCCTTCTGCCTGGTGTTGGCGCTGGCCCTGCCGACGATGGGAATGAACGCTTTTGTGCTGGGCATCGCGGTGTCGGTGGCCATGCTGGGCGTGACCAAGCGTTTGCTGGCGCGGCCGGCCGGCCCGACGACACACACTGAAGGAGCTGCCATCAAACGCTAGGCTGCATCGGGTCATCGGGATGTCCTCAGCATAGGTGAGGGCCCGGCCAAGGTGACCGCTCGGTAGAGCGCACTGGAACGCATCACAACCTCCATGGGATGATCGCGCCCCACCGCGCGCCCACCCCTGGAGATCCCGATGTCATTGTTGAGTAAAAAAGCCCTTGTCCTGCTGCTGGCAGCCGCTACCGGCCTGGGGGCTTTGAATGCGCAGGCCGCCAAGGCCACTTCCAGCGATGCGCCCGCCCGGAAAGTCTCGATGCTCGGCGGCAAGTTCACCTTCAACCTGCCCAAGGGTTTCATCGCCAACCCGCTGCCGGCCAGCCCGGAGGGTGCGAGCGGCACCCTGTACAGCAACGAAACCACCAAGACCGTGGTGATCGCCGCTGAAAACACCCTGCCCAACGGCATCAGCGTCAAGGACAACGACGGCGCGTTCCTCGACGGCACCGTGGCCGATTTCGATGCGGCGCAACACAAGTCCCTGCCCGACTACAACAAGCTCAGCGAGAAAGCCCTGACCCGGACAACCGGGCTGGGCCTGCGCCAGGTCGACGGCACTGCCACCCAGGGCGGTGGCCTGACCCTCTCCACCACGCTGATGGCCGCGTCCGGCACCCGCATGGCGGTGATCCAGGTGATTTCCCGTCCCGGTGACATGGCGGCCCACGAAACCCTGATCAAACAGATCGTCAGCGGAAAATAAGGCTCAGGGGTTGAGACGCTGCAACCAGGCGCTCAAATCCTGGATCTCGTCGGCGCTGATGTTATGACCGACACCGGGGTAGCCGTGGAACTCGGGCTCCAGTGACACGCTCTGCAACAGGCTGTTGGCTTCGGTACCGTCGTTGTAGGGAAGGCGTTTGTCCTGCTCGCCATGACCGATGAAAATAGCCAGCGACTGGCGTTTTTCATCCGGTACAAGCTCGGACTTGAGCACTGGCAGAATCCGCCCGCTCAACGCAGCGATGCCACCGAACGCCTCGGGATGCCGCAGACCCACTTCGTAGGACATGATCGCACCCTGGCTGAAGCCGACCAGGAACACCTTCTCGGGTTCGGTGTGATATTTCTTCGTGGCCTGTGTGACGAAGTCCAACAGCAACTGGCCGCTGGACTTCAGATCATCGGTCTCGCCGTTGTAGGCCCCTTCGCCCTTCTTGCGAAACCACTGATAGCTGCCCTCCTGCATCACCAAAGGCGCCCGTACCGACAGGTAGGTGTAGGACTCGGGCAAGTCATCCTTGATGCCGAACAGGTCCTGCTCGTTACTGCCGTAACCGTGGAGGAAAATCACCAGGGGTTGATCGTTCGAATCGGCGTTGGCCTGTTCCAGGTATTTGAGCGGCAAGTCGGTTTGCAGCGGGATTTGGGCGTGGACGACAGTGGATGCCAGGAGCGTAAGCAGCGCGAGAATCTTCAACATGGGTCTTCCTTCACGGAATGCAGGATTCGGGGAAGAGCCTAACACTGCTCAGTAGGCAGGAACATCTCGGGTGTGGCTGATGCCGTCATCGCGAGCAAGCTCGCTCCCACAGGGAACGCATTTCCAATGTGGGAGCGAGCCTGCTCGCGATGGGGCCAGTACAGACAAAGAAAATTTCCGGCTCAGTCGTTGATCAACTTCCCCACACGAATCAGTTCGCGCCCGGCAACCTTCGCCTGCCAGGTCCCCGGTTGGGTATAACGCCCACGGTCAATGGCGAACAGCACGCCGCTGGTGCCGGCCTGCACGGTGGTGACCTTGTCGTGCAACGGGTCGACCACCTCGAACAGCGCATCGCCCTTTTCCACCCACTCCCCGGCCTCACGCAGGAAGCTGACCACGCCGTGATGCGGTGCGAACAGGTATTGGGTGCCTTCCAATGGCATGCCTTCACAGCATTCGGCCGGTGCCGCCGGCCAGGTGCCGGAGATCAAACCCTGCTCGGCGAGGAACCCTAGAATGGCCTCGCAATTGGCCTGGGCCTGGTCGACACGGGTGTCGCCCAGGCTGCCCAGCTCCAGGGTGGTTGCCAGGTTGGCCGGTGGAATCGCCGCCGCCGGGAACGCCCTGGCCAGGCGCAACCATGGCGAGGAACAGGATTCATCGAACGAGCTGCCGCCGGAGTCTTCACACAACAGCGCCACGCCGGCCTTCAAACGCGCCGCCAGGGATTGCCATTGCGGCCAGTGCTGCGGCAACGCGTAGAGGTGGATCGCCGCATCGAAATCGCAATGCAGGTCAAGGGTGATGTCGGCATCGCAGGCATGGCGCAGCAACAGGCGGTGCATCGCTTCCAGCTGCGATGTCGCGGCCGGCAAGTCGTCGAGGACCTGGCCCATGGCCTGGCGAATCAGCGCGATGTTGGCCTGGGCATCGCTGCCGAGGCGATCACCGATCAACCCGGCCACCGGCGCACTGAGTTCGACGAACGAGCGGTTGAAGTTCTTGCCGCTGCCGAGCTCGAAACGCCCCATGTGGCTGCCTTGCAAGTGCTGATCGAGGCCGATGGGATTGGCCACCGGCACCAGTTCGATCACTGCGTTCAATTGTCCCTGTTGTTCAAGTTCGGTCAGGCGTTTCTTCAACTCCCAGGCCGTGCGCATGCCCGGCAATTCGTCGGCGTGCAGGCTGGCCTGGATGTACACCTTGCGCGTGCCCGCGCCATAACGAAACACGCTGAGGGTGCGCTCGGTGCCCAGGTGGCTCCAGGGCAGTTTGTGATCGATGCGTTGCATGGGAAACTCCTACAGTTGGGATATGTGTCAGGCAGGATAAATCAGGAACACAAAAAAAATGGCAACCGCGCCAACGGTTGCCACTTTTTCAACCCACTCGCTTACTCGCCATAAACGTCAAACTTGAAGTACTTGTCCTGCACTTGCTTGTACTTGCCGTTGGCGCGGATGTCGGTGATCGCTGTGCTGAATTTCTCGGCCAGGGCGGTATCACCCTTGCGCACGGCAATGCCGGCGCCGCCACCGAAGTATTTCGGATCGTTGTACTCAGGGCCGACGAAGGCAAAACCTTTACCGGCGTCGGTTTTCAGGAAACCGTCGTCCAGGTTGACCGAGTCGGCCAGCAACGCGTCGATGCGGCCGGAGACCATGTCCAGGTTGGCTTCCTGCTGGGAGCCGTAGCGCACCAGGACAATCCCCGCCGGTTGCAGCACTTCAGTGGCGAAGCGGTCGTGGGTACTGGCACGCAGCACACCGACTTTCTTGCCCTTGAGTTCGGTCAGCGGGTCCTTGACGTCGCTGCCTTCCTTCATCACGAAGCGTGCCGGGGTGTGGTAGTACTTGATGGTGAAATCGACGTTCTTCTTGCGATCATCCGTGATGGTCATGGACGACAGGATGGCGTCGATTTTCTTGACCTTCAGCGCAGGGATCAGGCCGTCGAACTCTTGCTCGACCCAGGTGCACTTGACCTTCATCTGCTCGCACAGGGCGTCGCCGATGTCCACGTCGAAACCGGTGAGTTTGCCGTCAGGGGTTTTCATCGAGAATGGCGGGTAGCCGGCTTCGATGCCGATGCGGATCGGCTTGGCGTCATCAGCCACGGCGGTCAGGGACAACATCGACAGTGCCAGGGCACCGAACATCACTAGCTTCTTCATTTATAACTCCTGTGCGCGGAGGCTTTTATTGGCAGCTTCGATTGGCAGCGTTCGGTTATCGCTTTGTGAGCGGGAACTGAAGTGGCCGGCAGCCTAGAGTGGCTACCGGAGGGCAAATTACGCCGAGGCGACAAATATTTATAGAAAAGTGGCGGCAGGATGGAGGTATTGAGGTGCACGCGCCATCACGGGGCAAAGTCTGTCAGACAAGCCGCTTTTTCAGCACAAACCTGCAGCGTTTGCGGCTGCGTCCGACGCAATGCGCCGACTGGCGATGCTGGATGTTTTACGGCACATTGAGTGCCCTTGCGTCCCATCGAGACTAGCGTAATGCCCACGTTGAACCTGATCCAGCACCACCCTGCCGAGGGCCCGGGTGCCATCGCCATCTGGGCCGAATCCCGAGGGTTGGCGCTGAAGGTGTTTCGCGCCGACCTGGGCCAATTGCCGCCCGTCAGCGCCGATCCCGCGATCCTGTTGGGCGGGCCTTATGAATCCAACGCCGGCCCGGCCTGGCTGGAAGCCGAACGGCAATGGCTCAGAAGCACGCTGGATCAGGACGCGGCCGTGTTCGCCATTTGCCTGGGGGCACAGTTGCTGGCGCTGAGTCTCGGAGGGAATGTACGGCGGATGGACCAGACCGAAACCGGATGGACCCGCGTGACCTTTATCGATGGGCAAACGCTGAAGGCGCTGGAGTGGCACGAAGACGCCATCGACCTGCCACCCAACGCGCAACTGCTGGCCAGCAGCGCGTTATGCGCACAGCAGATGTACCGCGCCGGGCCGACGCGGCTGGGGTTGCAGTTTCATCCGGAGTGGAATGCCGAATCGGTGGCCTTGCTCAATGCGCATTTTGGCGATGAGTCGCCGTTGCCCCGGGGGCCGCAGGACGATGCGCCCTACGCCGATGTGTTGGCATGGTTGCAGGCGACACTGGATGAGTGGTGGGCGGCCTCTGCCTGTCGCTGATCCAGATCAAAGCACATGACTGTGGCGAGGGGGCTTGCCCCCGTTGGGTTGCGCAGCAACCCCAGAATCTCGGTAATAGTCGAGAGTTTTAGGAGCGCTTCGCACTCCAACGGGGGCAAGCCCCCTCGCCACAATGATCAATGGTGTTCGGGGATCAGCATTCACAGCCAATCACGTCAGGGGCTTGCCGTTGCACCCCGACACTCAACTCAAACCCCTCATCCAGCCAGCCGGTCACGCCGCCGATCATTTCCTTGACCGGATAACCCAGGGCCGCCAGTTTCACCGCGGCCTTGTTGGCACCGTTGCAATGAGGCCCGGCGCAATAGACCACAAACAGGCTGTTTTTCGGATACCCGGCCAAACCTTCGGCGGTCAGCAAGCGACGGGGAATGTTGATCGCTCCCGGCACATGCCCGCGTTCGAACGCCAGCGGGCCACGAACATCCACCAGAACGAAATCGACTTCGCCAGCCAGCTGGCTGCCGTGGACGTCGGAACAATCGGTTTCGAACGTCAGACGGTTGCTGAAATGCATCAGGGCGATGGCCGATGGGGCGGCGGGAATTTCGCGTACCAGACTGGTCATGTTGTGTACTCCAAGATATCGGTGGGTGCAGGAAGACTTTATCCGCCAGCCACCTGAGGCTACAGTGGCGCACAAGACACTCACCGGGAACTTTCCGCCAAATGCACCCCAGCCCAGGAATGGTTGCGATTCTGGCCTACGACGGCCTCTGCACGTTCGAGTTCGGCATTGCCGTGGAGATCTTCGGCCTGCCACGCCCTGAATTCGAGTTCCCGTGGTACGAGCATCGTATCGTCGCCGTCGATCAAGGCCCGATGCGTGCCATGGGCGGCATTCAGGTCCTGGCCGATGGCGGCATGGAAATGCTCGCCGACGCGCGGACCATCGTCATCCCCGGCTGGCGCGACCGCAAAGCCGCAGTACCCGCGCAGTTGATCGCCGCCCTGCGCCAGGCCCATGCGCGGGGTGCGCGGTTGCTGTCGATCTGCTCCGGCGTTTTCGTCCTCGCCGCCACCGGCTTGCTCGACGGGCGCGGCGCGACCACGCACTGGCGCTATACCTCGGAACTGGCCGAGCGGTTTCCCGACATCCTGGTGGACCCGGGCGTGCTATATGTCGATTCCGGCCAATTGATCACTTCCGCCGGCAGCGCGGCAGGCATCGATGCCTGCCTGCATCTGGTGGCACGGGATTTCGGCACGCAGGTGGCCAACTCCGTGGCCCGACGCCTGGTCATGTCGCCGCAACGCAGTGGTGGCCAGGCGCAATTCATTCCGACGCCGGTCAGCCCGACACCGCGCAGCGATCTTTCCCGCGTCATGCAGTGGGCACGTGAGCGTTTGCACCAGCCGCTGGAGGTACGCGACCTGGCCAGCGAAGCTGCCATGAGCGAACGCACGTTCTTGCGTCGCTTCACTGAAGCCAGTGGCCAGTCACCCAAAACCTGGTTGCAGCACGAACGTCTGGGCCGCGCCCGCGAACTGCTGGAAAGCAGCGACCAGAACACCGAGCAGATCGCCGAACGTTGTGGTTATCGCTCGGTGGAAAGCTTCCGGGTGGCCTTTCGAACGGTGGTTGGCGTGCCGCCTTCGGTGTATCGGGAGCGGTTTGGGGGTGGGGGCAATGCTATTTCTTGAGGTGTTCTCAAGGGCCTTTTCGCGAGCAGGTCGGATCGCCGCACCGTCGCTCCCACAGGGAACTGCATTTCAAATGTGGGAGCGAGCCTGCTCGCGAAGGCGCCAGACCGGGCAATTCAGCGCTCAAGGCTTGCGCAATAAATAGGTATCCATGATCCAGCCATTGGCCAGCCTTGCAGCCTTGCGCACCCGTTCGATTTCATTCGCCACATCCTTGAGCTTGCCGCGGATCAGGATTTCATCCGGCGTCCCCAGATAGGCCCCCCAAAATATCTCGATGTCCTGATCCACCACCTGATGGTAAGCATCCTGGGCATCGAGCATCACCACCAGGCTGTCGGCATCGCTCACCTGCCCTGCCGCCAGACGCCGGCCCGTGGTGATTTCAACCGAGCGGCCAATCTGGTTGAGCGGCACCTTGTGCTGTGCCGCCAACGCCTGGACGCTGGTAATGCCGGGGATCACCTCGAACTCGAACGCACAGGCGCCTGAAGCCTGAATGGCCTGGAGGATGCGAATGGTGCTGTCGTACAGCGCCGGATCGCCCCACACCAGAAAACCACCACACTGGCCGTCGGACAATTCCTCGTTGATCAGCCGTTCGAAGGTCTGCTGCCTGGCCAGGTTCAGGTCGTCGACACTGGTCTTGTAGTCCACCTCACCGCGCTCGCGCTCCGGGCTGTGGGCTTCGACAAAACGGTAAGCGTGGTCGGTGATGTAGCGTACGCAGATTTCGCGCCGCAAATCGATGAGTGTGTTTTTGCTCTCGCCCTTGTCCATGAGAAAAAAAACGTCGACCTGATTCAGCGCCTTCACCGCTTGCATCGTGATGTAGTCGGGATTGCCAGCACCGATACCGATGACCAGGATTTTTTTCATCACAGCAAGTCCTCGGGGCCGGTGCCCGGCAAGCGCAGCCGCCAGCGGCCATGGAATCTCAACTCGACCGCCGACAGGGGTTCGACGTCGATCAGGCCGGACGATGCGCCTTGCAACACCTGCGTCAGTGCGGCGCGGATGACGAAGGGATGGGTAATGGCAACGATGTGCCCTGGCGTCGACTGCAATGTTGTCAACCACGCGCCCACGCGCTCGCCCAGTTGCACCAGCGACTCGCCACCGTGGGGTGCCGAAGCCGGGTCGCCCAGCCAATGCTGGAGCGCTTCGCAAGCGTTTTTTTGCAGATCGCCAATGCGCTCACCGCCCCAGCGCCCGACGTCGCAGTCCTTCAACGCGTCAACAATCTCCGATGCGCTGCCGAACAGTTCAGCGGTTTGCCGGGTGCGCAATTCCGGGCCGCAGACAAGGCGTGGAGTGCCCTTGAACTGATTGCCACGGGAAAGCCTGAGCGCTTGCCAATCCATCTCCAGAGGCTCGTCCAATGGAAAACGCGCCAATTTCTGTGCGACGGTTCGAGCGTGGCAAATCAGGGTTAAACGGGTCGCCTGCACCGGCAATCACTCTATGAATGGAAGGGAACGATAGCGTCAGATGAGCGCCATCGCGCAATTGTGCCGCAACAAAGCAGCCCCGGGTGGTGTTTAATTCTCCTGCCTGAAACGGTTCCTTCAGTCATTTCCTGCCAGGTTTTCTGTTATGTCTGACCGCAATCAAGGCAATCACCTACAAGACTTTACGACATCGGCGTAGTCCCTTGGTACAGGCGCTTCGCCCCTTTTTCGGGCACGGCCAGACCACGCGAAAATTCACTAGACAGGCAGGACGCGATAATTAAATACTCCTTTCAACGGACTGTTAAATCATCTTCCACACTCATCCAGCAGGAGCCCGGACACCCTTTCTCGAATACCCGATCAACGCACCTGGCCAGGCATCGCCTGCCGCCGAATCGCCCATTTCTTGTTTAATGCGGTCCATTCCAATAAACATCTGACAAGAAAAAGAGTGGCGCCTGACAACGTTCAGACGACCACCGGTTGAATGTGTGGAAAAACCGACAGTGATAGTCAGGTTCGGCCCAAACCGTCGAATCGTTTGATACAGGAGTGTCTCCATGCTGGTCTTGCGTCCAGTCGAGTCAGCCGACCTGCCCCAGTTACAAAGGCTGGCTCGTGAAAGCCTCGTGGGCGTTACATCCCTGCCCGACGATAGCGAACGGTTACACGGAAAAATCCTCGATTCCTGTGCGTCGTTCGAGAAGGACGTCGCGGGTCATGGCCCGGAAAACTATTTCTTTGTGCTCGAAGACCTGACGACGCAGCACCTGGTCGGCTGCTCGGAAATCCTCGCCACAGCGGGGTTCAACGAGCCGTTCTACAGCCTGCGCAACCGGCACTTCACCAGTGCCTCGAGGGAACTGAACATCGAGCACGGGGTACCGGCCTTGTCGTTGTGCCACGACCTCAGTGGCCACACCCTGTTGCGGGGCTTCCATATCGATGCCGCGCGTGTGCGCAGCGCGCATTCCGAACTGCTGTCGCGGGCGCGCCTGTTGTTCATCGCCGCCCACACCCGGCGTTTTTCCGATACGGTGATCACCGAAATCGTCGGCTACAGCAGTGATGAAGGCCACTCGCCATTTTGGGATGCCGTGGGCAAGCATTTCTTCGACTTGCCCTACGTCGAGGCCGAACGGCTTTGCGGCCTGCAGAGCCGCACCTTTCTCGCCGAACTGATGCCGCAGTATCCGATTTACGTGCCCATGCTGCCCCAGGCGGCACAGGACTGTATCGGCAGCATCCACCCCGACGGCCAGGAAGCCTTCGATATCCTCGAGCGTGAAGGCTTCGAAACCAACAGCTACATCGACTTGTTCGATGGAGGCCCGACCCTGTATGCGCGCACGTCGGGCATTCGTTCCATCGCCCACAGCCAGTGCGCTATCACGCGGCCGGGACCGGTGATCGATGCCCGCGGCAGCTTTCTGGTGAGCAACGAGTCCTTGAAGGATTACCGGGCCATCGTCGCCGATCTGGATTACATCGCCGGGCAACCCTTCACACTGGACACAGCCATGTGCAAGGCGCTGAAAGTGACCGAGGGCAGCCCGATCAGGCTGATCGCCCTGTGAATACCCGCCAGCGACGTCACCGCCCGAGCACACACGAACAAGGAACAGCCGCATGATTGTCCGTCCGGTCCAGATCACCGATCTGCCCGCCCTGTTCACGCTGGTGCGTCAGGCCGTTCCGGGACTTACCAGCCTGCCGGCCGACGAAGACCGCCTGGCCCACCGGATCCGCTGGGCCCGACGCACGTTCGCCGGGCAGGTCGATCGGGCCGATGCCGATTATCTGTTCGTGCTCGAGGACGACGAGCAGCAAGTGGTGGGCGTCAGCGCCCTGACGGGGGGCGTCGGCCTGCGCGAGCCCTGGTACAACTACCGGGTCGGGCTGACGGTCAGTGCGGCACCGGACCTGGGTATCGAGCGCCAGATCCCGACCCTGTTCCTGAGCAATGAATTGACCGGGCAATCGCAAGTCTGCTCGCTGTACCTGCGCGCCGATCAGCGCCAGGGCAGCAACGGCCGTTTGCTTTCGCTCGGGCGTTTGTTGTTTGTGGCCGAGTTTACGCAGCTGTTCGGCAACCGGCTCATCGCCGAGTTACGCGGCAGTGCCGACGAACGAGGTGGCTCGCCGTTCTGGGACAGCCTCGGCCGGCACTTTTTCAAAATGGATTTCAGCCACGCCGATCACTTGTCCGGGCTGGGCAACAAAGCGTTCATCGCCGAATTGATGCCGCGCCAGCCGCTGTACACCTGCCTGCTGACCGAGCAGGCCCAGGCGGTGATCGGCAAGGCCCACCCCAATACCGAGCCGGCCCTGAAAATCCTCAGCGCCGAAGGGTTTGCCCACAAGGGCCACATCGATATCTTCGACGGCGGACCGGTCCTTGAAGCCCCGGTTTGCGGGATCCGCACCGTGCGCGACAGCCAACCGCTGGCACTGGTCATCGGCTCGCCGGACGATAAAGCGCCCCTCTGGCTGATCCACAACCGCCGCCTGGAAAACTGCCGCATTACCTGCGCCCCGGCCCGACGGGTCGGCAACAGCCTGGTGGTTGACCGCCTGACCGCCAAGCGCTTGCAGCTGCAACCCGGCGACTCGGTGCGCGCCGTGCCGCTGCTTGACCAACGGCAACAGGCCGAGGCGGCGTGACTTATCCGCTCCATCGTTGCGACGTCAATCGGCCTGCCCCGGTAAATTCGTCATCATTCTCCCCCTGCGCGCGTGATAGCCTTTTATATCTTCGGCGTTGACATTTTTGCTCAAGCCCCTCCATTCCATTGGTGGAACTCATATGTCCAGGCTTTCCCATCAAGATTTGCGCCGCAATTTTCGCCAATTGTTCGCCTCCGACACCTGCTACCACACAGCCTCGGTTTTCGATCCGATGTCGGCCCGCATCGCCGCCGACCTGGGCTTCGAAGTCGGGATCCTTGGTGGTTCGGTCGCCTCGTTGCAAGTGCTGGGCGCCCCTGACTTTGCCCTGATCACCCTCAGCGAATTCGCTGAACAGGCCACCCGCATCGGCCGTGTCGCCCAGTTGCCGGTGATTGCCGACGCCGACCACGGCTACGGCAACGCGCTCAACGTCATGCGCACCATCGTCGAACTCGAACGGGCCGGCGTCGCCGCGCTGACCATCGAAGACACCCTGCTGCCTGCGCAGTTTGGCCGCAAATCCACCGACCTGATCACGGTCGCCGAAGGTGTCGGCAAGATCCGCGCGGCACTGGAAGCGCGCTGCGATAAGGAGATGGCGATCATCGCCCGCACCCATGCGGGGATTGCGCCGGTGCAGGAAATCATCAGCCGCACCCGGCAATACCAGCGCGCCGGGGCCGACGGTATCTGCATGGTGGGCGTAAAGGACTTCGACCATCTGGAGCAGATCGCCGAGCACCTGAGCGTGCCGCTGATGCTGGTGACCTACGGCAACCCGCTGCTACGCGATGACAAGCGCCTGGCCGAACTGGGTGTTCGTGTGACCATCGATGGCCATGGCGCTTACTTCGCCGCGATCAAGGCGACCTACGACAGCCTGCGCGAGCAACGCCAGATCCTCACCCAGACCTCGGACCTGAACGCGACCGAACTGACGCACACCTACACCCAACCCGAGGAGTACATCCGCTACGCGGAAGAGTTCATGAGCGTGAAGGAGTGACGGATCAATGCGGCTGACGGTGTGAACCGACACTCCGCCTTCGCGAGCAAGCTCGCTCCCACAATTAATCGCGGGTGTACGCAAATGACGGGCTCACCGCAAATCCACTGTGGGAGCGAGCTTGCTCGCGATGGGGCCATCACAGCCAACATCCATGTCGCCTGACACTCAGCCATCGTCGGATCGCCGCCCGGAGCAAGCTCGCTCCCACAATCAGGTCTTGCGCTGGACAATCACACCGAATCGAGCAGTTCGCGATGGGGTTTGCCATTACCGCAACAGATCACTCGATTGCGCCCGGTGGTCTTGGCTTCGTATAGCGCATGGTCGGCGTCGTTGAGCCAGAACGTCGCGTCGGCGTGGGCCGGGTTGAATGACGCCAGGCCAATGCTCAGGCTGACTTTCAGCGCCGGATTCTGCTCGTCCCCCAAGGTGGCGAAGCGATCGCGCAGAGCCTCCATGACGGCGGCGGCGCGGTTCAGGGGCAGGTCCGGAAGGATCACACAAAACTCGTCACCGCCGTAGCGCCCTGCCACATCGGTCGCTCGCAGGCTGTGCCTGAGTATTTTGCTCAACTGACGCAGGACGATGTCGCCAGCGACATGGCCGTAGGTATCGTTGATGGCTTTGAAATGGTCGATGTCGATCAGCGCAATCGCCCCGCCTTTTTGCTGACGTGTGCAACGCTGGAACTCGACCTCCAGCTGGTCCTTCCAGGATCCATGGTTGAGTAGGCCCGTCAGGCTGTCGGTGCGGCTCAGTGCCAGCAGTTCACGCTTCTGACGGCCGAGGGTATGGGCCTGGCGGAAGCAGGTCCAGCCCAGCGCCAACGGATACAGGCACAGCAATGGCAAACAGGCATAGAGCTGCACCGGGCTGGTAGCAGGAATGAACGCCGGGGCGAAAATCTGCAAGCCTACGCAGAGGCCCAGCACTTGCGCGGCCGTCCCGGCCAGCAGGAAGCGCAAGCCGCCGATGGCCACGTTATGCATGGCCATCATGGAGACGGTGGTCGCGCTGGGCAGTGGATTGAATTGCATGGCGGCAATCCAGAAGCCGCCGAGAAAGGCATCGATCAGCAGATTGCGGTGTTCGGCATGATAGGGCGTCCTGGCCCGGCGCGCCCATTGGTAGGCCAGGTGCGGCCAGACCAGGCCGTTGAACCACATGAACCCCCAGACCCAGGGCGCCGGATCGAGTGGATACATCGCCGCGCTCACACACACCAATCCCAGGGCCACCCCCAGGATTCGCGATGTGTAGAGCCTCCTGGCCAATGAAGATCCTTTTCCTCCCGTTTTTGCCATAGGGCCTCTGTGCCACTCGACGGAATGCGATAACAGCCTGTGCCTGTGTGCTGGAGTCTATCAGGGTGAAATCAAATAGCCATCACCGACTGACGAACTGAATATCGCGGCATCACGCTCGCATAAAAGCAAAAGCCTCGTCTCCAGAAACGGCTATACATGAAAGAAGGGTTGATCAATAACCATAAGAGGAGGCCCATGCAGACCTTTCAAGTATTGATCATCGGCAGCGGTTTTGGCGGCCAATGTGCTGCAATCAATTTGCTCAAGGCCGGCATCGACGATTTCCGCCTGCTGGAGCGACAGGATTTCTTCGGCGGCACCTGGTGCCAGAACACCTATCCCGGCGCGGCAGTCGATGTGCCCTCGCCGCTTTACTCATTGTCTTTCGCCCCTTATCGCTGGACGCAAATGTTCGCAGGACAAGCCGAACTGCACCGCTACACCCGCCATGTGGTGGAGCACTTCGGCCTGCGGGACAAGGTGGAACCGGACGCTGATGTCGAGCGCATCGAATGGGACGACGCCAACAGGCGCTGGACGGTTTACACCGCCGGCAAAGGCACGTTTTGCGCGCAGTTCCTGATCAACGCAACCGGGCCGAACACCGGCATCGGCCACACCTCGGCGCTGTTCATCATCGAATCCCAGATGAATTACATCCTCGATTGCATTCGCACCTTGAGGGATCAAGGTTTACGCAGCATCGAAGTTCGCCATGAGGCAGAACGTACCTACACTGAAATGATCCACCGGGAAATGGAACGCACCGTGTGGAAGTCCGGTGGCTGCCACAGTTGGTATCAAAGCAGGAGCGGTCATGTGATTGCCATGTTTCCGGGGTTCAGCTTCAGCTTTCATCGCTTGACCCGAGCGCTGAAACCCGCCGATCACATTTTGTCCTGAGCAGATACAAGGGAGACGCATGATGCTTTTGTTATTCGTCGTTCTCGCAGTGTTCGTCGCCTGGAGCTGGCTGACCTACCCGGCCATCGGCTACTGGCTCTATGACTTGAACATGGCGGCCGAGGCCAAGTTGTACCGGCTGCACAAAATCGTCGTGCCCATCCCCGAGATGACCGTCTCGACCTGGCAAGGCGGCCCGTACGAGGCCACCAGCAATGTGTTGATGCTCCATGGCTTCAGCGCTGACAAGAACCTCTGGCTGCGTTTCGCCCGGCACTTTGTCGGCAGCCACCGGGTGATCATCCCGGACATCGCCGGCCATGGCGAAACCGGCTTCAAGGCCGGCGGCGGCTATGACATCCCGCTACAGGCCAAGCGCATGATCCAGCTGCTGGACGTGTGCGGGGTGGAGAAAGTCCATGTCATCGGCAATTCCATGGGCGGCTACATGGCCGCATGGCTCGCGGCCACGTACCCCGAGCGCATTGTGTCCGTGGCGCTGATCGACCCGGCGGGTGTCACCGCGCCTGAGCCCAGTGACCTCGAGCGGCATTTGGCCAAGGGCCACAACCCGTTTCTGATTCACTCGCGCGAAGAGTTCCAGCGCTTCTACGCCATGACCATGGCGTCGCCACCCTGGGTACCGAAGCTGATTCTCGATGCCGTCGCCCAGCGCTATGAACAGTCCCGCGAGGAGCTGGAGGAAATCTTCCGCGAAATGCGCGCCAGTCCGCCGATGGAACCGCACCTGCCCGACATCACCGCCCCGGCCCTGTTGCTGTGGGGGCGCAAAGACCGGCTGATCGATGTCAGCAGCGTGGCGGTCTGGAGCAAGGGCATCGCCGACCTGCGCGTGCATATCTGGGACGCCGTCGGGCACATGCCCATGGTCGAAGCCCCCACCGGTACGGCGCGGCTGTATCGAGAGTTTTTGGCATCGCTGCGCTCGGAGAGCCCGCAGGATCAACGACTGCACTAGGAAACTAATTGAGAACGCCCCCTGGGCATGCAGTCCTTTGCAGAATGAAGTTCGTCAGAAACTTCGTTTGTCGGCGTCGCGTAAGGCTGCGATCTTTCGTCCATCCTTTACGTCACCGCGCCAGGAATCCTGTTCATGAACCACCCGAACTTCGTCAGCCCAGACCTGATCCGCCAACGCTTCTCCAAAGCGATGTCCGACATGTATCGCGAGGAAGTGCCGTTGTACGGCGCATTGATGGAGCTGGTGGAGCGGACCAACCGTCACGTACTGGACAGCGATCCACAGGTCGCACGACAGCTCACGAGCACCGGCGAAATCGAGCGCCTGGACCTGGAACGTCATGGGGCGATCCGCGTCGGTACGGCCGCTGAGCTGGCGACCCTCGCCCGCCTGTTCGCGGTCATGGGCATGCAACCGGTGGGTTACTACGACCTGACACCCGCCGGCGTGCCGGTGCACTCCACGGCTTTTCGCGCGGTGCATGAAGCATCGTTGCAGGTCAGCCCGTTCCGGGTATTCACCTCGCTGTTGCGCCTGGAATTGATCGAAGACCTGGAGCTGCGAGCGTTCGCCCAGTCGATGCTCGACCAGCGCGCGATCTTCACCCCCACGGCCCTCTCCCTCATCGAACGTGCCGAATCCCGGGGTGGCCTGACCGAGCAGGAAGCCCTGGAATTCGTCGAACAGGCCCTGGAAACGTTTCGCTGGCACCATAGCGCCACCGTCACTGCCGAGCAGTATCGACAACTCAGCGCCCAGCATCGTCTGATTGCAGACGTGGTGGCGTTCAAGGGCCCGCACATCAATCACCTGACACCACGGACCCTGGACATCGACATCGTCCAGGCGCAAATGCCGGCCCATGGCATCACCCCCAAGGCGGTGATCGAAGGCCCGCCTCGCCGCCAATGCCCGATCCTGTTGCGCCAGACCAGTTTCAAGGCCCTGGACGAGCCGATTGCCTTCACCGATCAAAGCGAGGCTCGCGGCAGTCACAGCGCCCGTTTCGGCGAAATCGAACAGCGCGGTGCCGCCCTAACGCCCAAAGGCCGGGCACTGTACGACCGCTTGCTCAATGCCGCGCGGGACGAACTCAAGGACTTCCCCAACGAAGCCAACGCCGCGCGTTACAACGCGCTCATGGCGCAGCACTTCAGCGAATTCCCTGACACCTGGGAAGGCATGCGCCAACAGGGCCTGGCTTACTTCCGCTACTTCGTGACGGAACAAGGCCTGGCGGCGGGTGACCTGACAAACGCCGCCCTGGAAGACCTGCTCGGCAGCGGTTACCTGCGGGTTGAACCGCTGGTGTACGAAGACTTCCTGCCGGTCAGCGCGGCGGGGATTTTCCAGTCGAACCTTGGGGATGCGGCGCAGACCCGTTACGGCGTGCACGCCAACCAGCAAGCCTTCGAACAGGCTCTGGGGCGGTCGACGATCGATGAACTGCAGCTGTATGCCGACAGCCAGCGGCGTTCGATCGAGCAGTGTTTCGCGGCGTTGGCCGATGTCGTTCAAGTCAATAAAAAACATGACTGAACGACCTCTTACCGCTCAATAAAAAAACGGGCGACCTGTTGGTCGCCCGTTTTTTTTTATATCCGAAACTTTCAAAACAGCAAAAAAAGTGTTCGCCCAGTGCACTGGCCTCGGCAATCCATGCACTGGTAAAGAGCCTTGCACTGGGCGAACGGAAAGTATTTTAGTAGAGGTGGCTAAATATGTCGGTGGGGTAAAGATGAAATTTATCGACATTATATGTAATAAAATGTCGACTTAAATCCTATCCCGCACCGAGCCACAAACTCACCAGTTCGGCCATACGAGTTGATTATTCCTGTACAAAACCCGCACAAAAACAATCAACCCGTTTAGAGCCAATATTAGCGCTGGCTGGTCACCGTCAATACATCGGTATAAACCACGTTCACGCTTTGCCCGACTTTCAAGTCCTTGAGTTTGGCCTGGACCTCAGGTCGTTTGACGTCGACGGTCTTGGACTGGCCTTCCGGGTTTTCGAAGGTCACCTGGTTTTTCTTCACGTCAATGTGGGTGATTTTCAGCTGCACTTTCACCTGGCGGTAAGCTTCGCCACCCGGGTTGGCGCTGCCTGGCGCTGCGCGAATTTCGCCAATGGCTTCGGCGGTGCCGGGCAGGCCTTTGTCGATATCGGTGTCGAGGTAGGCTGCAACGGCGCTGGTGACCGTGATGTCCACCGTATCGCCGACCTTGAGGTTATTGAGGTTTTTCGCCTTGTCGGTCAACTGCACCGGGAACTCGTTACCCTGCGGGCCTTTTAGAACCACGGAATGGTTCGCGGCATCAACCGAAACGACTTTGGTGGAGACTTGATCGGCCACTACGACTTCGGACAGCGGAATATCGGCGGCAACTGCGCCAAAACTGGCGGCAGACAGCAAGGTTGCGAGGGTGATGGCTTTGGTCAGTGCGTGGCGTTTCATAGGCAGAACATTCCCTGTGATTGATGGCAACAAACGGCGTTGAAACCGGGTTCAACGCCATGTGTGCGCAGAGCATAGACGCTGTTCGGCGAATGGTCGCGCCGGAACGGTGATTTTCCTTATGCAAACGCCCCCTAGTACCCGGTCATTTCCAGATATCCGCTTCCTGCATGGCTGCCACTGAGACGCACCGGGCCTTCCCAATACGGAATGCGCAAGTCCATCCAGGCCTGGGGGTTGAGCGCGGTGATGGCGATATCGAGATGCCTGGCGGGGATCTTGATCGACCAGCGCACAGGCATCTCGCGCCCTGCCACGCGGGCGGTGTCTTGTGGCGTGAGGCTGATGTCGCTGGCGTGCAGCAATTGTGCCTGGCCCCGGGCGTCGATCCAGGTGCCAATGAGGTAAGGCTCGCCGTCCTTTTGCCGCATGCGATACAGCATCACCTGCTCGCCGCTGTCCAGGTGCAGGGAGAACCAGTCCCAACCGGTCTGATTGCCTGTCAGGGGCTGGCTGCTCCATTCGCGGTCAAGCCAGGCCGGGCCACTGACCTGAAAGGTCTGGCCGTCGATGTCCAGCGTGCCGCTGGCCTGGAAAAACGGCTGGCTGTAGTAATACGAGGCCTGGCCCTGCTCGGATTTCTGGCTGAATCCCTTATCCCCCTGAAGCACCAGCGGACCTGTCGAGGTCAACCGCAGCCGGTAGCTGAAACGCCGGTCACGAGCACTGAGCTGCAGGTCGGCTAACGGATCGTCGGCAGTCGCCTGACTGCGCAACTGCCAGTCGTCGATCCACGCATTGAACGGCGTGAGGCTGACACCGGCCTGACCGACGCCGCCACGGGCATAGCGTTCAGCCGCGTGATGCACCGTCGCCGACGTCACCGCCGCATGACCGAGCCAGATCGTCTGATTCTGCCAACCCGCCACCTCGGGGGTGGCTTTCAAGGCACTGCGGAACAACGTCCATTGCGCGCCGAACTCATGCCCCTGATCGTCCTTCAGATTGGCTGTGACATACCACCATTCAATGCGAAAGCCGTCGTGCGGGCCGTGATCCGCCGGGAAACTGAACACCCGACCGGGCACTACCTTGGTGAACGCAGCCGCCTGGTTGCCCAGCCCGGCAAAACCCTTTTCTACCGGTGCCGGTTGATCGCAACCGCTGGCCAGCAGCGCCAGGAGCAACACGCAGGCTTTAATCTTCATGGGCAAACGTCCGCAGCAGGTCCGCCGGTTGCGTGCGGTACAAACGGTACAACGGCCAGGCCGAGGCCAGCAGCGTCGCCACCAGCGCCAGCCCCATCAATTGCAACAGTTGCCATGGAAACACCCGCAACGGCAGGCGCCAGCCAAAGGCCTGCACGTTGATCACCGTGTCCAGGCACCACGCCAGGGCGATGCCCAGCGGCAACGCCAGCACCAGGGTCAGCAGCGCCAGCAACCAGGTTTGCCCGAGGTTGAGCAACATCAAATGCCGACGTGTCACCCCCAGTGCCCACAGTGGCGCCAATTGCCCGAGACGGCTCTGGCTTTGGGTCAACAGACTGATGAACAACGCCACCCCGGCCACGCACAGCGTCAGGCTATTGAGCGCGGCGGTGGCGGCGAAAGTGCGTTCGAAAACTTGCGTGGACCAACCCTTGAGCCGCGCCTGATCGACGATGCGGCTGTCGTCGAGGGTAAAACGCGCCTGCAGCGCTGCGACGAACGCCGGGATCGACGCAGGCAAGATGCGCAGGTTGAAGCGGCTCGGTGCCAATTGCGGCCAGCCGTGCAGCAGGTGATTGATATTGACCAGAATGTGGCCCTTGGGATTGCCGTAGTCGGCGTAGATCCCGACGATCCGCGGCGACCACGGGCCGGTTGGCGCCGGCAGCGTCAGGTAATCGCCGAGCTGCACGTGCAGGCGCCGGGCCAGTTGTTCGCTGAGCATCACCGCATCGTCCTTGGCCAGTCGCTCCCAAGGGTTGTCGCCCAAGGCTTCGAGCAACGGCCAGTGCTGGCGATAGGTCGGATGGTCAATGATCCCGGACAGGTCCGTCGGCCAGCCCTGCAACTGGATCGACACCTGCCAGTTGGGCAGCACTGCCGCCAGTTGCGGCTGCTGGTTGAGCCAGCTGTGCAGCTCCCTGGCTTGGGCCGGGCTCTGTGGGTTGAGGTAAAGCTCGGCCGTCAGCCGTTGTTCGAGCCAGTCGCTGAAAGTCTGGCGAAAGCCTGCCGTCATGCTGCCGGCACCGATATTCGCCGCCATGGCCAGCAGCAGCGCCATCAACGCCAGGCTCAGGGCCGGCAGTTGCTGGCGACAATCGGCGACAAACCACTGGCCGAGCACCGAGCGACTGCGCTGCGAACCGAGACTGAGCAGCGAACTGAGCACCACCGGCAGTGCCAGTGCCGCACCGATCAACAGCGCCGCCATCAACACGAAGCCAATGACCAGGCTGTCACCGAAAATCAGCGCCAGCAACGCGATCGCCCCGGCCATTGCCGCCACCCCGCCCTGGCGTCGCAACCAGCGGGCATGGGCCTGATGCCAGGCTTGCGGGTCGGCCAGCGCCAGCAAGGGCAAGCGCGCCGCCCGCAACAGGCTGCTGGCACCGGCCAGCAACGCGCCGATCAGGCTCAAGCCGATACCGCTGAACCACCACGACAGGCTGAGGCTCAACTGCCCCGCCACTTCGGCGCCGTACAAGCCACGCAGGCTGGCAGCGACATCGGGCAACAGCACACCGGCCAGCAGGTAGCCGCTGAGCACCCCGGCTACACCGCCGATCAGGGCCAGCCCACCCAATTCGACGGCGAGACATGCGATCAGCATCCGCGCACTCACGCCGCAGGCACGCAGGGTCCGCAGCAAGCCTCGGCGTTGCTCCAGCGCCAGCCCGATGGCGGCGTGCACGATAAACAGGCCGACCACGAACGACAGCACCCCCAGGGCATCGAGGTTCAGGTGAAAGCTTTCGGTCAGGCGCGCCAGGTTGTTTTCTTCACCGGCGCTCTTGAGTTGCAGCTGCCCCTTGAGCGAGTCCGGCAGCGGCGCAGTGAAGTCCTTCGGCAACAGCAGACGCGACAACTGATCCGGCAACCCCAGAATCTGCTGGGCAAAACCGATGTCCACCAGCAGCACACCAGGTGCCATATCGGCCTGCACATGCAACGGCGGCAGTGCCGCGCCAGCCAGGGTCAAGGGCCGGTCACCCTCACGCAAACCCAGTTCCTGCAAGGTTTGCGACGATATCCAGGTAGTGCCCGGCGGGCTGAAAAAATCGACCACCTGCTCAATCGCCATGGCCTGCCCGGCCACCGCCGCGCCCGCCGGCAGCGACACCGGCTCGATGCCCATCAACTGCAAGCGCGGCTCTTCATGGCCTTTGAGCATGACTCGCCCTTGCAGTACCGGTGACACCGGCCACCCCGCTCGGCGCAGATCGATAAACCATTGCTGCGTGAACGTGCCGCCACCGGGTGCACCGAGACTGGCCTGAGGTTCGCCGCCGATCAACTGACTGGCGCGGGCATAGCTGTCGCGGGCCTGGCTGTTGAGTGCCTGGACGCCGGTCAGCAGGCTGGTGGCCAGCCACAACCCGGTCAGCACACTGAAAAACTGCACCGGGTGCTGCCGCCAGTGGCTGAGCAGAGCGCGCAGGGTTTCGCCAAAAATGCGCATGTCAGCGCGCCCCCACACCGGCAAGACGACCACCGCACAGCAGCGCTTTTTCCGCCAGCCGCGCCGCCACGCCGGGACTGTGAGTGACCATCAACAGGCTGGTGGGGCTGTCGTCGAGCAACTCCAGCAGCAACTGCAACACCTCGGCGGCGGTGGTTTCATCGAGGCTGCCGGTGGGCTCGTCGGCCAGCAGCAGTTGCGGGCGCGACGCCAACGCCCGCCCCAGCGCGACCCGTTGCTGCTGGCCGCCGGACAGTTGCTCCGGGTAGCGCCGCAACAGCTCGCCCAAGCCCAGGCGCTGCACCAGATGCGCCTGCCAGTGTGGGTCATGGCGCCCCGCCAGACGCGCCTGAATCGCCAGGTTGTCTTCGACCCGCAGGCTGCCGATCAGGTTGAACTGCTGGAACACCAGGCCGATTTCCGTGCGGCGCCAGTTCGCCAGTTGCCCTTCATTCATTTGCTCCAGACGATGCTCGCCACTGCGAATGCTGCCGCGATCGATCCTGTCCAGCCCGGCGATCAGGTGCAGCAAGGTGCTCTTGCCACTGCCCGACTCGCCCATCAGCGCCAGACTGCTGCCAGGCCTGAGCGTCAGGTCGACGCCTTGCAGCACCGGCAGCGGCCCCTGCGGGGTGGCGTAGCTTTTGAAAACGCCATGGACTTCAAGCATGGGTCAACCTGTTGGGTATGTGTGGCCCAAGGATAGCGGCCCTGAATGGTTTTTGTCCGCTGACGCTCATCGTCCTGGCCGACCCTCGCCCTACCCTCGAAGCTGGTCTGACCATAACGATAAAAAACGGAGACACCATGCCTCGTTTCATCTTGAGCCCTCGTGGGCTGCTCGCTTGTCTGATCACTGCCTGCCTTGCGCAATCGGTGGTCGCCGCGGACGCACCGGTCGCGGCCAGCCCGCAAACCTCGGCCAGTAACGCCGCCGTGCTGCAACAACTGCCCTTCACCGACCGCACCGACTACGAGTCGGTCACCAAGGGCCTGATCGCGCCGTTCAAGGGCCAGGTCAAGGACGCCTCGGGCAAGGTCATCTGGGATATCCAGGCCTATGACTTTCTCAGCAAGGATCAGGCCCCGGAGTCGGTCAACCCGAGCCTGTGGCGCCTGGCCCAGCTCAGCGCCCATGCCGGACTGTTCGAAGTCAGCCCACGGCTGTATCAGGTTCGCGGCCTCGATCTGGCCAACATGACCATCATCGAAGGTGATGACGGCCTGATCATCATCGACCCGCTGACCATGGCCGAAACCGCCAGGGCAGCACTGGACCTGTACTACCAGAACCGTCCGCACAAACCGGTGGTGGCGGTGATCTACAGCCACACCCACGTCGACCACTTCGGTGGCGTGCGCGGGGTCATTGACGAGGCCGACGTCAAGGCCGGCAAGGTCAAGGTGTTCGCCCCAGCCGGGTTCATGGAACACGTGATGAGCGAGAACGTCTACGCCGGCAACGCCATGAGTCGCCGCGCGCAGTTCCAGTTCGGCAGCCTGCTGCCCCGTGGCGAAAAAGGCCAGGTCGATGCCGGCCTGGGCAAGAGCACGCCGAGCGGCGGCACCGTCACCTTGATCCCGCCCACCGACCTGATCGACAAGGAACTGGAAACCCGCACCATCGCCGGCCTCGACGTGGAGTTCCAGTTGACCCCGGGCACCGAAGCGCCGGCGGAGATGAACCTGTACCTGCCGCAGTTGCGCGCCTTGTGCATGGCGGAAAACGCCACGCAAATGATGCACAACATCCTCACCCCCCGCGGCGCCCAGGTGCGTGACGCCAAGGCCTGGGCCGAGTACCTGGACGGCAGCCTGGCGCGTTACGGTGACAAGAGCGATGTGTTGTTCGCCCAGCACAACTGGCCGACCTGGGGCGGCGAGCGCATCCGCACCTTCCTCGCCGACCAGCGCGACATGTACGCCTTCCTCAACGACCGCACCCTGCACTTGCTGAATCAGGGCCTGACGTCGCTGGAAATCGCCGATTCGATCAAGAAACTGCCCGGCACCCTCGACCAGAAGTGGTACACCCGTGGCTACTACGGCTCTCTGAGTTTCAACACCCGGGCGGTGTATCAGCGCTACATGGGTTTCTATGACGGCAACCCGGCCAACCTCAATCCACTGCCACCGGTAGAAACGGCCAAGCGTTCGGTCGAAGCCATGGGCGGCGACGCGGCCGTGTTGGGGAAAATGCAGGCGGCAATGGCCAAGGGTGAATACCGCTGGGCCGCGCAACTGGGCAATCAGTTGCTGTTCGCCAACCCGGACAACGGCGATGCGCGCAAAGCCCAGGCCCAGGCGCTGGAGCAGATGGGCTATCAAAGTGAAAACGCCACCTGGCGCAACATGTACCTGACCGGCGCCATGGAACTGCGCAACGGCGTGCCACCCCAAGCGAGCAGTACGGTATCGGTGGACATGGTGCGGGCGATGAGCCCGCAGATGTTCTTCGACTTCCTGGCGGTTCGACTGGACAGTGAAAAGGCTGTAGGCCATGACCTGACCCTGAACTGGACCTTCGAAGATCAGAACAAGGACTTCAACCTGACCCTGCGCAATGGTGTGCTGACCCACCGTGCCGGGCTCAATCCTCAGGCGGACGCCAGTGTA
Source organism: Pseudomonas sp. IT-196MI5 (assembly GCF_949767415.1). Taxonomy (NCBI): domain Bacteria; kingdom Pseudomonadati; phylum Pseudomonadota; class Gammaproteobacteria; order Pseudomonadales; family Pseudomonadaceae; genus Pseudomonas; species Pseudomonas sp. IT-196MI5. The sequence continues at coordinate 293,044 of NZ_CATKPZ010000055.1, read as the reverse complement.
AACATGACCAAGGCCACCCTGGAACAGATCAGCCTCAAGCAACTGGATATCCCGACGGCGATCCAGAAAGGCCTGATCAAGTTGCAAGGCAATGGCAAGAAGCTTGGGGAGTTGATGAGCAGCCTCGATACCTTCGCGCCGCAGTTCAATATCGTCACGCCTTGAACCGGTGACGCGGCAAACCGCGTCGCCTTCATCATGAGCAGCACCGTCGCTCCCACACTGGATCTGTGTCATTCACAAAGACTGTGAACAGCCTGGATCCCTTGTGGGAGCGACTGACTGGTCTTATTGGGCGGTAAATTTGGTGTAGCTGTTGATCAGGTTGCGATAGTTCGGCAGGCGCTCAGACAGCAGGTTGGCCAGGCCTTCCATGTCGTTGCGCCAGTCGCCTTGCAGCTCGCAGGCCACGGCGAACCAGTTCAGCAGGTGCGCACCGGCAGCCGACATGCGTGCCCAGGCCGCTTGTTGCACGGTGGTGTTGAAGGTGCCGGAAGCGTCGGTCACCACAAACACTTCAAAGCCTTCGGCAATGGCCGACAGGGTCGGGAACGCCACGCAGACGTCGGTCACCACACCGGCGATGATCAGTTGCTTGCGACCGGTGGCCTTGACCGCCTTGACGAAGTCTTCGTTATCCCAGGCGTTGATCTGGCCCGGGCGTGCAATGAACGGAGCGTCCGGGAACTGCGCCTTGAGCTCCGGCACGATCGGACCGTTCGGACCGCTGTCGAAACTGGTGGTGAGGATGGTCGGCAATTTGAAGAACTTGGCGATGTCACCCAGGGCCAGCACGTTGTTCTTGAACTCGTTGGGCGAGAAATCCTGTACCAGCGAGATCAGACCGGTCTGGTGGTCGACCAGCAATACCACGGCATCGTCTTTGTTCAGGCGTTTGTACGGAACGTTGCTCATTGGAAACTCCTTGGTGGATGGTTGTCGCAGTCAACGCCGACCTGTTGGGCCGGCGCTTTTTTAAATGGGTCAGAAGGCAAAACACGAGCAGCCAAAGGCGCCCCAGAAACCGGCGAAATCGCTGACCGGCGCGTTCGACAGGCGCGCCCGTTCATGGCTGTGGGAATGCACCGCGCACGGCCCGCTGCAATGGTGAACCTGGGCCTGCATCGGCGACGTCGGGCGCCAGTGGCCCGGCACCTTCACCACCGGCGACCAGTCCGGCAGTACCGGTACGCTGGCCGGTCCGAGCTTCTCGAAGTCACCGGCGCCGTACACCACCTTGCCGCCGACCACGGTCAGCACCGACTCGATCCACTTGATCGCCTCTTCATCGACGCTGAAGAAATCGGCGCTGAGGGCCGCGACGTCGGCCAATTGCCCGACCTTGATCTGGCCTTTTTTGCCTTGCTCCGACGAGAACCAGGCGCTGCCGTGGGTGAACAGTTCCAGCGCCGTCAGGCGTGAAAGGCCTTCGGCGTGCAGCTCCATGCCGCCGACGGTGCGGCCACTGACCATCCAGTACAGCGAAGTCCACGGGTTGTAGCTCGACACCCGCGTGGCGTCGGTACCGGCACCGACCGGTACGCCCTCGGCCAGCATGCGTTTGATCGGTGGCGTGGCTTCGGCTGCTTTCGCGCCGTAACGCTCGACGAAATACTCACCCTGGAACGCCATGCGATCCTGGATCGCAATGCCGCCACCCAGCGCCCTCACCCGCTCGATGTTCTGTGGGGTGATGGTTTCGGCGTGGTCGAAAAACCACGGCAAGCCGTTGAACGGAATGTCGCGGTTGACCTTCTCGAACACGTCGAGCATGCGGCTGATGGATTCGTTATAGGTGGCGTGCAAACGGAACGGCCAGCGTTGCTCGACGAGGTGGCGCACCACCGGCTCCAGTTCGGCTTCCATGGTTTGCGGCAGGTCCGGGCGCGGTTCGAGGAAGTCTTCGAAGTCCGCCGCCGAGAACACCAGCATTTCCCCGGCACCGTTGTGCCGCAGGAAATCGTCGCCCTGATGCAGCTTCACGCTGCCGGTCCAGTTCTTGAAGTCAGTCAACTCTTCCTTGGGCTTCTGGGTGAACAGGTTGTAGGCGATGCGCACGGTCAGTTGCTCATCCTTCGCCAACTGCTCGATCACCTGGTAATCGTCCGGGTAGTTCTGGAAACCGCCGCCGGCATCGATGGCACTGGTCAGGCCCAGGCGATTGAGTTCACGCATGAACTGGCGGGTCGAGTTGACCTGATACTCCAGCGGCAGCTTCGGCCCCTTGGCCAGCGTCGAGTACAGAATCATCGCGTTCGGCCGCGCCACCAGCATGCCGGTCGGCTCGCCATTGGCGTCTCGCACGATCTCGCCACCCGGCGGGTTCGGCGTGTCGCGGGTGTAACCGGCTACGCGCAACGCGGCGCGGTTGAGCAAGGCGCGGTCGTACAGGTGCAATACGAACACCGGCGTATCCGGTGCCGCCTGGTTGAGCTCGGCCAGGGTCGGCATGCGTTTTTCAGCGAACTGGAATTCGTTCCAGCCACCGACCACCCGCACCCACTGCGGCGTCGGCGTACGGTCAGCCTGATCCTTGAGCATGCGCAAGGCATCGGCCAGGGACGGCACACCTTCCCAGCGCAGTTCCAGGTTGTAGTTCAAGCCACCACGGATCAGGTGCAAGTGCGAGTCGTTGAGCCCGGGAATCACACAACGGCCCTTGAGGTCGATCACCTGGGTGTTCGAACCACGCAGGGCCATGGCCTGGGCATCGCTGCCGACCACGACAAAACGACCCTCGCTGATCGCCACGGCGCTGGCGAGCGGTTTTTCGCGGTCAACGGTGTGGAATTGACCATTGAACAGAATCAGATCGGCGTTCATCACGGTTCCTCGTGCAAAGTAGCGGGAGACAGCCAGGGCGCAAACAGACGCGTCGCCATGGGCATGAAGATGTAAACCACCGACAGTACGATGGTCAGGGTGATCAGGAACGTGGCCACCACGTAATTGGAGAGCAAGGCGTTGAGCTGCAACAGCGGCCCCCAGAGCAGCGGCACCAGCAAGGTGTGCGGCAGGATCACCAGCAGCGTCACCACGGCCTGCTTCCAGCGCGGCGGTGGCGTACCGGCTTCGGCCTGGGGCGAGAACCAGAACTCGTTGACCGGATTGACTTCGGTCTGGTCGCCATCGGCGAGCATCGGCGCGGCTTCGTCGACCAATTCCTGGCGTTGCGGTGAATCGAGCCAGTTCTGCATCGCTTCGGTCGAGCAAAAGCGCAACACGCAGGTGTAGGTGTCGAGACCGGCGTGCTTGCCGCGTACCACATCCACACCCAGGTGCCCGACGTTCTGTGCGGCCACCTTGACGATGTTGCGCAGCCAGGCTTCATACGGCACTTCGAAACCGGCCTTGACCCGGTGTTTGACGATCAGGGTCACCACCTCATCAGGCCCGGGACTTGCCGGCTCACGGCGATTGGATTCAGACATAACGCAAGGCTCCGGCGAAACGGACATTGAGCGCCAGCCGTCCCGGCCCGGCGATGAAAATGCTGGTGAAGACAATCAGCAACAGCCAGCCGAACTGGCCTTCGAAGAGGGTCCACTGCGGATGCACGATCAACATCGACACCCACAGCACAAACAGAATAGGCAAACACGCCAGACGCGCCAGCAACCCGCCGACGATCAGCAGCGGGCACACGACCTCGGCGAAAATCGCCAGCACCAGCGTCAGGTTCGCGCCCAGGTGGAAAGGGTCTTCGATGTTTTGCAACTCGGCACTGTAGTGCAGCAGCTTGGGCAAGCCGTGCACCCACAACAGGAACAACCCGCCACTGACCCGCAGGAACAGCAGCCCCCAGTCTTGCGCCCGATCATCGCGTCGCGAAGCGTCCATGGCCTACCCGCACTAATGAAAAACCACCGGCGTCGATGCGCCGGGACTGGATTCGATAGTGCCGGGGAAGGAGGAGGAAAAATTGAATGTACGTGCTCTGTTTCCTGTGTGGACCGAGAACGGCCCATCGACACAGATCCCTGTGGGAGCGAGCTTGCTCGCGATTGCGGTGGGTCAGTCGACATCCATGCTGAATGTGATGCTGCCATCGCGAGCAAGCTCGCTCCCACAGGTTTATTTGTTGTTGCCTCTACCGGGTTATTCCTGCGGATCGAGATTATCCAGCGCCCGATTCACCGCCAGCTCACCCAACATGATGATCTGCGCGATGCCCAGCAGTGAGTTGCGATGAGGGCTTTGCAGAAACCCAGCGAGGTCACTGGCCATGATGCTGGCCGAGGCCAGGGATTCGCAGGCGTGGGCCAATAGCGTTTCGGTGTTGATGTCGGGGGCGATCGCAAACATCGTGCTGGGTTTGTGTGGTGGAACCGGATCTTTTGGGGGATTGGGGGTGGGTTTGAACATGGCGGAACTCCTTTATACCTGGTGAAACCACCAGAACCCGTCGCTAAACAAGTAAGGGTGGCAGCTGTACGCAGGTTAGCGAACCGGGAGGTATAAGACCCGGCAGACCCGAAGGTCTCCCGCGCACAGCCACCATGTCGAAAATTGCAAACTCATGAATACATGCAATAGAGACTGGAGCTTTGTTGCGCTTATACCTGGTCGGATCGCTAAACCCGGCCGCTGAATTTGCAGCGACAGGGAAACGATAAAGACCGGGTACAAGACGCACAAGCCGGCGGATTCTGGCGTAGTTGTAGGCAACGACGCAAGGTGGTGTGGCTTTCAGGAATAGAGGCTGACGGCTTTTAAACAGGGCTGTCAGAACACTGCATATCCCCTGTGGGAGCGAGCTTGCTCGCGATGGCGGCATCACATTCAGCATGGAAGTTGACTGTCCCACCGCTATCGCGAGCAAGCTCGCTCCCACAGTGGATCAGCGTATGTCTGTGAGAGATTGGTTGGCTGGCAGGCCGCCTTCGCGGGCAAGCCCGCTCCCACAGTGGATCAGCGTATGTCTGTGAGAGATTGGTTGGCTGGCTGGCCGCCTTCGCGGGCAAGCCCGCTCCTACAGTGGATCAGCGTATGTCTGTGGGAGATTGGTTGGCTGGCAGGTCGCCTTCGCGGGCAGGCCCGCTCCCACAGTGGATCAGCGTTTGTCTGTGAGAGATTGGTTGGCTGGCAGGCCGCCTTCGCGGGCACGCTCGCTCCCACGGTTCAAGGCTGCAATGCCTGAGGCGTGGTGGACGGGTCTTTCGGCGGCCCGCCGGTATCTTCGAGGGAGACTTTCTCGGCCACGAACTGCCAGTCCTTGTAGCTGGCCATGCCGTTGAAGTCCGACCACTCGCTGGGAAAATTCACCTGCTTGAGCGGCTTCTCCGTGGACGGGCAGTACACACCGCTGATCCGTCCGTCGATACCGCGTATCAGCTCCCATTCGCCACCTGTCATCGGCTCCGGGTACAACCGCCGGATATGGTGCCTGGCCTCCGGAAAACGCTCGTCCTGCAACAGGTCCGCCAGTTCTTTCGGGTACTGGGCCACACCGGGCGAACTGCGGTAATAGCTGCGTAGCGCCTGGGCATATTGCGTACCGACCCAGAGCAACTGGTTTTCGCGGTCGCGGCGCGCAGCGGTAGCCCACAGCTCGCCGGCACTGGCCAGGCCCAGGCCCATCACGACGATCAGAAACAGCACACCCAGGTAGGTAAAACCATCCTGACCCGATGGCTTACCACTCGGAATAAAGGCTGCCATCTCGCGCCCTCCCGCTGGCCCCACTCTTGATATCGGCTACCCCGCCCGCCACGCCATCCGGTGGCGCGACGATGACCCAGGTGTCCTTGCGCTCGGAAATCGGGTCCAGCGGCTGGCTTCGCAGGTAGCGCAGTTCGACCAGCTGTTCGATGGAATCCGGATAACGCCCGGTGTCTCCATAGTAGTGATCCAGCGCCTCGCGCATGGACGACAGGCTCTGGTGCAAGGTGGTCTCTTTGGAGGCCTCCAGGCTGTTGAAGTAGCGTGGCAAGGCGATCGTCATCAGGGTCGCGATGATTGCCATGACCACCATCAGTTCAATGAGGGTAAAACCCTTTTGCCGACGCATAGGCTCACCACTCTCGGTAGGCGATACCGTTGAGCCCCTTTCCCCGGGCCTTGGAGTAAACGTCAAAGACGTCCTGGCCCTCCCGCGGGTTCTCAGCGGAACTGTCATAGGAACGCAGGCCCCAGCCGCCCTCGTCGTCACGCTTGACGGTTGCCAGCGGGTCACGGGGGATGCGCCGCAGGAAGTAGAACTTGGCACCCTTGGCGCTGCGCACGTCACGCACTCCATCGACCAGCACTTTCAGGTTCGGCGGGTAGCCGTTGCTGTCGAGCGACTTCTCGATGTAACCGGCGTCGAAGGCACGTTTGTAGGCATCGATGCCATCGCGGATCTGGTACAGCGCCGTCCGCAGTTCCTGCTCTTTGCCCCGGCGCACCACCGTCTCGGTCAGCGGTGCGGCCATGCCGGCCAGCAGGCTGACCAGGGCGAGTGTCACCACGACTTCGATCAGGCTGAAACCGCGATGTGAGGTGTTCATGATCAAGGCTTCCCAACAGTAACGGTGGTGGCGATCGGTGCGCTCATGGGGCCGGTCTGAACCGTCGCGCTCATCGAGCGGTCCGGTGCCTGGATGTGCATGCTGGTTTCGGTACCGGTCGGGAACTCCATGTCCGACGGGCTCTGGTACGGCAGGTTGCGCACGATCCGCGGGGTGATCGACAGCACCAGTTCGGACTTGCTGACGTCGTCCTTGTTGCTGCCGAACAGGCGACCCAGGCCGGGAATGTCGCCAAGGCCCGGGATCTTGTTGCCGGTGGCGCCGTGGTCGTTGCGCACCAGCCCGGCGAGGATCTGGGTTTCGCCGTCATGCAGACGCAAGGTGGTCTGGGCGTTGCGGGTATCGACCTGGACCGGAATGGTGCCCTGAGCGGTTGGCGTCAGCGGCGTGGCGTTACTGACCTCCAGCGCGATCTTGATCGCCACTTCGTTGTTCAGGTGCACGATGGGTTGCACTTCGAGCTTGAGACCGACGTCGAGGTAGGTCACGCTTTCAGTGATCACCGGACCCTGGGTCGAAGGCACCGAGGTGGCGCTGATGATTGGCACGCGCTGACCGATGTGGATACGCGCCTGTTCGCGGTTACTCACCCGGATCACCGGGCTGGCGAGGGTGTTGACGTCTTTGTCCTGGGCGTTGATCTGGGCCTGCGGTGATGGCGAGATGGTAATCCGGCCGGAGTTGATGCCTTTGAGTTGATCGAGAATGGTCACTGGCGAGCCGTCGGTGTTGACCACACCGAAGGTGTTGGGCCATTGCAGGCCAAGGTCGAGAATGCGTTGGCGGGCGACTTCCATCACTTCCACTTCCAGCACCACTTCCGGGTTGGACTGATCCTGCGATTGCAGGAGCTTTTCCGCCATGCGCACCGCGTCACCGGTATCGCGCATGGTCAGGGTATTGAGGCGCTCGTCAACGAACACGTCGCGGGTCTTGAGCATGGTCTTGATCATGTTCAGCGCCGTATTGGCATCGATGCTGGTCAGGTAGAAGGTGCGCATCACCAGCTCCTGATAATCCTTGATCTTCTGTGGCGAGTCCGGGTAGATCAGCAAGGTGTTTTCATTCACCACTTTCTGATGCAGCTGGTTCTGTTGCAGCAACAGCTCCACGGCGTCTTCGATACGAACCTCACGGACGAAGATGGTGGCTTTCATGTCCGGGCGCAGGTCCTTGTCGAAGATGAAGTTCAGGCCGGCGACCTGTGACAGCACTTCGAAAATGGTTTTGAGGTTGGCGTCGCGAAATTCCAGGGTCACCGGCCGGTCCAGGCGTGTACGCAGCTGCGGGTACTGCACCACGTTGCGGCTCTGCACCAGGCGGATGCTGTCTTGCAGTTCCAGGGCGCCGTCGTTCTTCGGGTCCAGTTCGAGAATCTGTTTGACCTGGCGGTCGGCACCGTAGATGTCACCGCGACGCAGGTCTCCACGGGCCAGTTCAAGTTTCTCGTCCATGCTGCGCAGGTAGTCCAGCTGGCGCAGTGCATCCTGGGCTCGGCGGTTGTTCGGTTCAATGTTCAAGACCCGGCTGTAAGTCATGCGGGCTCCGGCGAAATTACGCTGGGTGCGGTCCATGTCGGCCTGGGCCAGCAGCGCCTTCACGGCGAGAGCCCGTCCGCTGTTGAGAGCCATGTGCAGTTCGGTATCGCGAGGGTTCTCCCGCAATCCCTCTTCGATGCGCGCCAGACCGGCTTCGTACTGGCCCGATTCGATCAGGGCCGAAGCTTCATCCCTGGCGACCTGCGCGGTACTGCATGCGGCCAGCCCAGCGCAGAGACACAGGCTCATCAGCAAACGGGATTTGTTCATTCCGTACTCCCCACAGACAAGGTCTGCGATACATGCAGCGGCAGGTAAACCAGGCTCAGCTCCAAATCGGAAATTCGCTCGATCCGCCAGGTTTTGTCGATCACATCCCCTTTGCGCACGACGTATATCTTTTCGCCGCTCTGCAAAAACACCTGCAGATCGGAACGGTCATCCAGCCTGCCGACAAACTGGAAGGGCAACGGCGGTGCAGTGGGGACTTGCACTACCGGCGCCGCGACGACCGGTTGTTCAGTGACGGTGCCGGGGGCCGGCTCCGCTTTCCAGCTGCGGGCGGCGAACAAATCGCCTGCCGGGCTCAGGTCCTGGATCGGCACTTGCGGCGCGGCGCTCGATGCAGCCGCCGATGCGCCAGGGGCCTTGCCCTTGGCTGGCGTGGCCACGGTGGCCACCACAGGGTCACTGTCGTCAGCCTGTTTGAAGTACTCGGGGAACCAGGCCAGCGCTGCCGCTACAGCGAAGAACACCACCCAACCCGCCACTCGTTTGGTATTCATCATGACCTCGACAGGTAAAGGGTCATGCGGATCCGCCCGGTCAGTTCGGTATCGGCGATTTTCTTGCGCTGAAACTCCACATCCTCCAGTACCACCGCCGGCAACTGGCCGAGCAAGGCGTGCAGGAAGCGCCGCAGTTGCGGATAGCTGCCACGTACCGGCAGCAGAATCTGATAACGGGCCAGGTGTGTCTTGGGGTCCACGCCCAGGGAGTATTCACCCCGAGACAAGGTGATGCGTTCCTGGGCAGCCAGGGCATAGATTTTGTCGATGGCCACGGTGGCCTGAGGCTGGGACGGCAACTTGCTGCGGAAATCGTCGAGCTGACGCTGCGGCACCACTGGCGCAGCCACGGTGCCGTCTTCGACCTTGGCCAGATATTCGGTAGCCTCGCGAGTCTGCTGGCTGAGGCTTTGCAGCGACTCCCAGTCCGGCAGCAACCCGACCAGGCCATAGCTCAGCGCCAACGCCAGCATGGCCAACCCTGCCAGCCCCGGAACGCCCAGGCCTTGCAGGTATTCGTGGACGATCAGTTTATGGATTTGCATCGCCGATCTCCCAGGTAGCCGACAGGTTGAACTGCACCGGGTGCTCCGGCACGTTGGCGACAATTTCGTGGCTCAGCAGCGACACGTCGGACAACTCGTCGCTGGCTTCGAGTCGGCGGTGGAAATCGAGCATGGCGTCCAGGTCCAGTGCCTCGGCGCTGATCCGCAGCTGGCCTTTGCGGGCGTCCGGGGTCAGGGTCAGCAGGGCAATGTTGTCCCGCGGCATGGCTTCGAGGGTGGCGAACAAACGCTCCCAGGGACGGCGCAACTGCTGGGAGACCTTGCGCATTTCCGCCAGGTTCTGCGCCTGCTCGCGAATTTGCGCCGGAGTCAGGCTGAGCTTGCTGCCGGTATCGCCGGTGAGCACCCGCTGAGTGGTTTGCAGGTGGCCCTGCTGTTGTTCGGCCTCGTTGCTCAGATGCTGTTGCACCAGGGCGCAGGTCAGGGTCAGTACCACGCCACTGGCCAGCAGGCTCCAGCCCAAGGGGCCTGAACGGCGCCGCGGCTGAAAATCGAGCATCAGGGGGCGCATGTCAGGCCACCGCCCGAGACATGACGTACAGGCAATCGCGTACGGCTGTCCGGTCTTCTTCGAGGTTGCGCAGATGCACACCGGGCACGTCGGGAGGCGAATCGATACGCGCCGGTGCATGCAGGTAGACATTCAACGGTCGTTCGCTCGAGCAAGCCTGCAACTGGTTTTCACGGCCGATCAGCGCAGTCAGCGCGGCATCGCTGTCGCTGCTGCCCACCGAACGCACCGAGGTCCAGCGCCCTTCCCGGGCCAACAGCAGCACGCTGCGTACCGGTTCGGCGACCACGAACAGGAAGTCCCCGGCCTCAAAGCTTTTATCGAAATGGTTGAACGCCGCCATCAGGTACGGCTGCACCGAACGCAGGCGCAATCCGCGCGCGCTGACCAGGGTGCGCAGGCGTTCGAGCAAGTCCTGGGGCAGCGCGGTGGCGATGCGGTCGTAACCGGCGGGCTCAGGCGAGAACACCAGGCTCCAGGGTTGCGTCGGGACACCGTAGAGGTCTTCGAAACACAGTTGGGCGAAGCCGAGCAATTCGGCCGGGCTGCTGATCTGCTCACTCCAGGGCACCAGGCAATAGCGACTGAAGTGCCCGGAGATCACCACGGTCAGTTCCGCCCCGGCAACGGTGTGATCGGCCAGCAAATGGTCGAGGGTGTCGAGCGCCACCGTCCAGGCCTGGAAGCCTTCGTCGATGTAGCCGACGCTGCCCAGCCAACGGATTGCACTGCCTTGCCGTTGCCCCAGGCCAACACCGCTGGCGCCGAGCACGGCGACGAATCGCTCACGAGACAAAAGTGACACGATTGATCTCCTCGAGCGTGGTCCGGCCTTGTTCCACCATCTCCAGCGCCGACTCGCGCAACAGGCGCAAGCCTCGTTTGCAGGCATGGGCCTTGATTTTCGATATGGGTTGGCGCTCGACGATCATTTGCCGCAGTTCATCGTCCAGGTGCAGCAGTTCGGCAATCGCGCTACGCCCGCGATAACCGGTGCCCCGGCAATGCCCGCAGCCCTTGCCGTGGACGAACCGGTAATGAGCGACCTTTTGTCGATCAAGCCCCGAGACCTCCAGCTCTTCTTCTGTCGGGCTGTAAGGACTGCTGCAACTGGTGCAGACCAGGCGGATCAACCGCTGGGCCAGCACGGCATTGAGTGCCGAGACCAGGCTGTAGGGATCGATTTCCATCTGGGTGAAACGGCCGATCACGTCGAACACGTTGTTGGCGTGGATGGTGGTGAACACCAGGTGACCGGTGAGCGCCGATTGCACGGCGATCTGTGCGGTGTCCGGGTCGCGGATTTCACCGACCATGATCTTGTCCGGGTCATGGCGCAGGATCGAGCGCAGGCCCCGGGCGAACGTCAGGCCTTTCTTCTCGTTGACGGGGATTTGCAGCACGCCCGGCAGTTGATACTCCACCGGGTCTTCGATGGTGATGATCTTGTCCACACCGTGGTTGATCTCGGTGATCATCGCGTACAGGGTGGTGGTCTTGCCGCTACCGGTAGGCCCGGTCACCAGCACCATGCCATAGGGTTCGGCGGCCAGCCGGCGCAGCTGGCGCAGGGTTTCTTCTTCAAAGCCCAGGGCCTGCAATTGCACGCCGCAGACCTTGTCGGCGAGGTCCTGTTTGTCGAGCACCCGCAGCACTGCGTCTTCCCCGAAAATGCTCGGCATGATCGACACCCGGAAGTCGATCTGCCGGCCACTGATGCCGATCTTGAAGCGACCATCCTGGGGCACGCGTTTTTCGCCGATGTCCAGTTCGGCCATGACCTTGACCCGGGAAATCACCTGCTCGGAGAACTCGCTGCCCTGGATCTTGCTGATGTTGTTGAGCACGCCGTCGATCCGGTACTTGATGACCAGGCCGCTGCCGGTGGTGCCAAGGTGGATGTCGCTGGCGTGCATTTTCAGCGCGTCGTACAGGGTCGAGTTGACCAGTTTGACCACCACGCTGGAATCTTCGCTGATGCTGGTCAGGGACAGGCTTTGCAGGTTGTCGATCTCGGCACCGGCGTCGCTCTGGGCGTTGAGCGACTCCACCGCATGGAAGCTTTCTTCGTGACGCGCCAGATAGGCCTTCAGGTCATCGGCATGCACCAGGTACAGCGGCGCGCCTTGCAGACACTCATCGATCCAGGCCAGGCGCGCACTGTCGAAGGGGTCGGCGAACACACCGATGACCGCATCGTTATGACGCAGCAGGATGAATTCGCGCTTGAGGCATCGGGCCAGGGTCACCCGGTCGAACACCGGCGTGGATTTGAACAGGCTGTCGGTGTCGAGCACCGGGTAATGCAAGGTGACGCCCAGGCACTGGATGAAGGGCATGGGAGCCAGTTCACTCAACGTTGCGAGGGCATCGAGCATCCGCTCGCCGGAACTGGTCGCCAGGGCCCGGGCCTGGGCCAGTTGTTCACGGGTGAAGCGAGTCGGTACACATTCCGGTTGCGCCGGTTCTACTGCAAGGGATAGACGGTCCATGGCTTGCTCTCCAACGCCCGGGGCTTTGAGCCCTGTCGGCGCGGCGAGCCATTTCGGCGGGGGCCGGAACGTCCTGTCGCGCCACTACTCCCCGGTGAGCAATTGTTCGTCGTCTGGTGCCATGGAGGCCGATGCACTTTTTCGGCGATCTGCAAGCACCCAACTACCGTCGTACAACTGCAGCGGGAAACTTTCGGTCCTGCTCTGGCGTCGCTCGACGAATCCTTCGCAAGTGCTTACACCCGCTTTGGGGTCGCGTCGCCTGCCCAGAAGATCAAGCACCGCACGGGCCAATTCCGCCAATGGAAAGGGTTTGAACAGGATATGGCTGACTCCCATTAGCCTGGCCCGCTCGCAGACTTCTGCGGTGGGATGCCCTGTGATCAGCACAAAATGACAAACCCTGTTCTGGCGTATGGCATCGAGCACCTGAAAGCCTTCCATATCGGGTAAGCGGTAATCGAACACCATCACATCCGGTGCAAAATCGTCGGCTTCAGCGATTCCTTGCGCACCGTCGTGGGCAATCCGGACATCCAGCGCTTGCGCCTGCAGGTAACCCTGGAGGTTTTCCGCCAACAACTGTTCGTCATCAACAACCAGTACTTTATTTAACAAGGTGGACTCCTTGAAACTTCAGGTCCGGGTTTGAACCTGACTGAGTGCACGCCTTGACAGGGCTTATGCACACTTCACGCCAGGCTGGGCACCGGTATATTCAGGTCTTCATGTCCTTGAATTTAAAAACAATGCCCTCTTGTACAGCCATTTCATCCCCCAAAAATGGGGAAAGCGACCGGATTGGTATTGTCGTTTTTTCCCCAATATTGGGGAAACCCCCTATTCATCGTCCATTCGCTCGATTCGATTGCGCGAGCGCAATGGCGCCAGTGAATTTGTCCCGGTTAAGCGTAGTCGCGCGGCGTCGCCAGTGAAAGCGTCTGCACCGGGCACCCGCTGCGGCAGCGGGACCTGCAAAGTGTCGGGTTTCATGATCGGCCTCCGGTCAGGGCGTTGCAGCAATGGGTTTATAGGGGGCGACCAGATAGAAACGCTGCCCCGGCAGATCGACCGTGACGATATGGGCACCGCTCAAGCCCTGGCGCCGGCCGGGACCAAAGCTGATCAATGGCGTCAGCCCGGTATCGAAGTCACGCAGGCCTTCCAGGGCACTGACCAGTTTCTCGCGGCTGGCATCCCGCCCGGCCTGCTTCATGCCTTCGCTGAGCAGCATCATCGAGCTGAACGCGCCCACTTGCAGCACCGCGTGCTGGTCGCCCAGGCCCTGGTGTTCGCGTAACCGGGTCAGGGCCTGGCGCCCGGCCAGGGTCCAGTCGCTGGGCACGAACGGATAGGCCAGGAACACCCGCCGGGAAAATCCGTCAGGCACCTGCATCAGATTGCCCGCCACCTGGTTCGAGGCGGCGAACAGGTAAGGCACCTGCCCCGCCGTTTGCAAACGCTCGGCCAGACGACTGAAGTCGCTGCCACTGCCCAGATAAAATACCGAGCGCGACCCCAAGGGCAAATCAATTCTGGTCGGGTCGTAGGCTTGCAGACGCACCTTTTGCCAGGCGTGCCCCTGCAAGTACTGACTGAGTTCCTGCGCTGCCAGCCGTTGGCCGGAGTCGTCCGGATAGGCGATCAGCGTCGGTCCCTGCAGCACCCGCAGGCTGGCACCGGCGTACTCGGCCAGGGCGATCAATTGCTCACGAAGCCCCGGCAGCGGTTCGAATATCTGCCGGCTGGTGTGGGGCGTACCCTGCAAGGACAGCGGCCCGATCAGGGGGATGCCGGCCCGCTCCAGACGCACGGCGAGGTCCACGTCCAATGCCGGCGCCAGCGGTGCAATCAGGGCAAATACCCGTTCCTCATCGATCAACCGGTCCAGCGCCTTTTCGGCGCTGACGCGGTCGGCGCCGGGGTCGAGGATGGTCAGGCGCAACTGCCGGCCATGAATGCCGCCCGCCGCGTTGATACGCGCCACGCAGCCGTTGAGCACCGCCGCCACTGTGGCGCCCTCCTCGCTCAATGGCCCGGTGGTCGGCAACAACGTGCCCAGGTACAGACTGTCGGGGGTCAGGCCCGGATCGCGGTCTTCGGCCAGGCGCTTGGCCGGCAGCACCCTGTTCGATGCGCCGACCCGGGCCATGTTCGGCTCACCGCTGGCGGACACGCCTTCGCGGTACAACCGCTTGCCGGCACTTTCGCTGAGACTCAGCGGCAGCGCCTGGGCACTGAGCGCAATGCAGCCCAAAAGCAGAAGGCCAAGGACGAGGGCAGTATTCATGGCCGTGGCTCAGCGACCGGCCACAGGAATTGTCAGCCACTGCAAGCGCTGGGCAAAGGCGGCTGCCAGAACATCGGGATGGATTTTGCTCCAGCACTCGTTCGCCGCGTCACCGACGATCGACCGGGTGGAGTGTTGCTCGGGGGGCGGCACGATCTGGCCGATGCGAGCCAAGACAAGGTCCATTTGCGCCTTGTCGCCGGTAAGAAAAAACCAGTGGGGCTCATCGACGCCCTGTTTCAAGGTATAAGCCTTGAGTACCGCCGGGGTGTCCCGCAGCGGATCACTGGTAAGGGAGATACAGGTGCTGCCGTCGGCCACCGTGGGCGCGGCCTGCTCATGCCCTTCGCGGGCAAATGCCATTGAACTGAAAGTGTCGTAACAGACACCCGGAGCGAACCAGTCGATGACTCTCATGGTTGATGCTCCATGGCGATAGCGGTGTGCTTGGCGTGGATGTTGCGTTCACCACGGAGCTTCTCGACGGCCCGGGCCAGCTCCGTCGGGTCGGTGAAACCGTAGTAGCGGGTCCAGAAACGGTTGTTGCCGTCCCCCACCAGAATCAGCGGCGAGTGGTTCTCGACGTCACCGCTGTAGGCGCCCAGGCCCATGAGGGTGGCAGTGACCGACTGCGGCGGGCCGGTCAGCCAGCTCCAGCCCGGCCCCTGCTGGAAAGTGCGGGCGTAGTCGTTCAGGCGTTGGGGATCATCACGCTGCGGGTCGATGCTGATCGACACCAGTTGTACCTCGGTGCCGACCCGCGCGCCCAAGTGCTTCTGCACCTTGCCCATGATCGAGGACACCACCGGGCAGACCGTAGTGCAGCTGGTGTAGATGAAGCCCATGACCACGATCTTGTTGCTCACCAGGTCTTTTTCCAGGCTGACGACCTTGCCGTTCTGGTCCAGCAGGGTCACGTCGGCAAACTTGATCCGAGCGGTCTGCGGGCTGGCCTTTTGGTCCGCCATGTCGTGTCCGGTGTCCTCGTCCGCCGAGTGAGCCAGCGCCTGGCCGATACCGAAGACTAACAGGCCGAACGTCAGCAGGCCGCGATGCGCGAATCGGTTCATGTCAGCTTCCTCTCAGTGGGTATCGCCGGGAATGGCCCGAACACCCGGCGCGACGCCAGACAAGGGTTGACCGGAGGCTTTGTCCATCACTGGAAATTGCACGTCGGCAATGCCGGCCTCACGCAGTACGCCGTCCCTGGCCAGGGGCTTTACATCGAGGGCCACCGACATCCCGTCACGCTCCAGCGTCCGGTCGCTCCAGGTGTCGGGCAAGGTGATGTCGGTGAGCGCAGTCGGGGGCGCGGTCCGCCATACCCCGAACCCGATCAAGGCCATCCCGAGAATCACCGCGGCGCCAGCGATAGTGGTGGTCCTGTCCATAACAACAATCCTCTTTATCGATCTGTTCCTGCCTTGCCCAACCCTTGTGGGAGGTCTGCGGGTTCTGCAGATTGATGGTCAGGCAATCGCCGGCAGCCGCCCGCAGCAAATTGATCGAGGGCGAAGCGTGGGATATGCCGATCCCGGACTCGGGCCTCGCTGCGGGTTATCGGGGAACTCTTCTCGATAAATCGTCTGGAGCAATCCGCGTGCCACAAAAAATCACATTATTAATCAGTTGGTTATGATCACGATTTGATAAGCCGGGGGGATATTCCCCACCCAATCCCCCATTTTCTCGCCAGGGCCACCATTTCCCACTATCGGGGAAAACCATCCACGGGTTTCGATCACAGCGGCGCATCCGCGGACAACCCCTGTAAACGCCGATAGTGGTTCAGCACATTGGGCACATAACGCAGGGTTTCGGCGAACGGCGGGATCCTGTTGCCCCGGCTGAGCACCGCTTGCGGACCGGCGTTGTAGGCGGCCACGGCGAGGCGGATATCGTTGTCGAACATCGTCATCAGGCGCTTGAGATAGCGGGCGCCACCCTGAATGTTCGCCTTGGGGTCGTAGGCGTTGGTCACACCCATTTCGCGGGCGATTCTGGGCATCAACTGCATCAGTCCGCGAGCGCCCTTGGGTGAGGTCGCGCGGGCGTTGTAGCCGGATTCGGTCTTGATCACTGCGTGCAGCAGCGCCGCCGGTAGTTCGTTGGCCGTGGCCGCCGCCGACACCAGCTCAGCATAGGGTTGCGCGGCGATCATCTGCGGTTGCTGGTCGAGGCTGACGACCGCCGCTGCAGGCTCATGGATCACCCGTTCATAGTGGCGTCCGGGGCGGTGGACATTGGACAGGACATAGTTGCCCTTGGCATCCACGGAAACGAATACATCGGCCTGTGCGGCACCAGCGAGCGCGAGTAATCCGAGCAATCCTGCAATGATGGCTTTCATTGTCATGCCTCCCCTACCCGGCCCCGAAAAATGGGGGTATTGCCCCAATGGCCGGTAGTAAAATAGCTATACGCAAGCACTGTGCCGTAAGTGAAAAGGCCCGTAGCACAGGGAGTACAAAAGGATGTCCAATCGTGAGCATGGCAATTGCATGCGCTTGTATAGCGACTCTGCTGTCGACTGAGGGAGGTCATCATGTATCAGCATCTGGACTATGCCCGGCGCCCCCAAAGCGGGTTCACCCTGCTCGAACTGTTGGTGGTACTGGTGGTGCTGGGACTGTTGGCCGGCATCGTGGCACCGAAGTACTTCGCCCAACTGGGCCGTTCCGAAGTGAAAGTGGCCAAGGCGCAAATAGAAGGCTTGAGCAAAGCCCTGGACCTTTACCGCCTGGAGGTCGGCCACTACCCGTCGACCGAACAGGGCTTGCAGGCGCTGGTCACTGCCCCTGCCGACGAACCGCGCTGGACCGGCCCGTACCTGCAGAAAAAAATCCCGCAAGACCCCTGGGGCCACAACTACAGCTATCGCTATCCCGGTGAAAACAGCGAGTACGACCTGTTGTCCCTGGGTAAGGACGGACAGCCCGGCGGCGAAGGCGAGAACGCCGAAGTCACCAACTGGAACTGACGGGAAAAGCGACCATGCGCTTTCATCTCAAAGCCGTCGGCAAAGCCGGTGTCGTCTCGATGACCGTCGAGGCGCCGGGGCACAGCGAAGCCAGGCGCATCGCCGAAGACCAGGGCCTGCGAGTCGTCAGCCTGCACGCCGAGCGACATTGGCGGGCCTTGCGCCTGCACAAGCGCGAGACCTTCAACCTGGTATTGTTCAGCCAGGAACTGACCACATTGATCAACGCCGGCCTGCCGTTGATCGATGCGCTGGAAAGCCTGGCGGAAAAGGAAAACGCGCCACAAGCCCGCAAGACCCTGAGCGAGTTGGTGCGCTTGCTGTACGAGGGAAAATCGTTTTCCCAGGCCTTGGGGCAGCTTTCGGCGGTTTTCCCGCCTTTGTACGTGGCGCTGGTGCAGTCCAGTGAGAAGACCGGCGCCGTGGGCGATGCCCTGGGCCGGTATGTCAGCTATCGCCAGCGCATGGACGAGGTTCGCCAGAAGATCGTCAGCGCATCGATCTACCCCATGCTGTTGCTGGTGGTGGGAGGTGGCGTGGTGTTGTTTTTGATGGGCTACGTCGTACCGCGCTTCAGCCTGGTATTCGAAGGGCTGGGGTCGAACCTGCCATGGATGTCGCAGATCCTGATGAGCAGCGGCATGTTCCTGCACACCCACCAGGGCGAATTCTTCGGTGGCTTGCTGACCATCATCGTCGCCCTCGCCCTGCTCCAGCGCCAACCGGCCTTTCGCCGGGGGCTGGACCGTCTGATCGAAAAACTCCCCGCGGTGCACCAGCGCATCTTCATGTATGAGCTGGCGCGTTTCTACCGTTCGCTGGGCATACTGCTGCAAGGCGGCATTCCCCTGGTCACCGCCATGGGCATGGTCCGTGGCTTGCTCAGCGTCGCCTCCCGCGCGCGCCTGGACCAGGCCTGCGACCGGGTGCGCGAGGGGCACTCGCTTTCTACCGCGCTGGAACTCAATCACCTGGTGACTCCGGTATCCCTGCGCCTGCTGCGCGCCGGCGAACAGTCCGGCAACCTCGGGCAGATGATGGAGCGCAGCGCCGACTTCTACGACGAAGAAATCGGCCGCTGGATCGAATGGTTCGTGCGGCTGTTCGAACCCCTGCTCATGACCTTCATCGGCCTGTTGATCGGGGTGATCGTGATCCTGATGTACATCCCGATTTTCGAACTGGCCTCGAGCATTCACTGACCTGATGGAGCAGGGCTGCGCTACCCGTTGCATCTTTTCAATCTCCAACTGAATAAACCAGTCCGTCGAGGTGTTTAACAAGTTCCCATGGGGAAAAAAGCAGCACATTGCAATTGTTCATCCACGTTCCAATCTGAATAAGAAGACGGAGAACGACATGCTCATCAATAAGCTTTTACTGGCAGTAGCTATTGGCGCGGTTCTGTCGGCGTCTACCGTATTGATTCCGGACAGCCTGTCCGGGGTATCCAGTGCTCAGGCCAAGGACGGGAGTAGTGGCGGTGGCGGTGGCGGAAGTGGTGGCGGCGGTGGCGGCGGTGGTAGTGGTGGCGGTGGTAGTGGTGGCGGCGGCGGCGGTAGTGGCGGCGGTGGCGGTAGTGGTGGCGGCGGCGGTAGTGGCGGCGGTGGCGGCAGTCACGGTGGAAGCGACCATGGCGGCGACCATGGCGGCGACCATGGCAGCAACAGCGGCAGCGGCCATAGTGGCGACCATGGCAGCAACAGTGGTCATGGCAGTGCCAACAGCGGTTCGAGCCACTCCGGAACGGCCTCGTCCTCAGGACGCAGCGGCACCCATGATGAGCCTGGGGATGATCGTGGCGTCCATGCCAACGGCGAGCCCGGCGATGACCGTGGCGTCCATGCCAATGGCGAACCCGGAGATGATCGTGGCGTCCATGCCAATGGCGAGCCCGGCGATGACCGTGGCGTCCATGCCAATGGCGAGCCCGGCGATGATCGTGGCGTCCATGCCAATGGCGAACCCGGCGATGACCGTGGTGCCCATGCCGAGCCCGGCGACGACAAAAGGACCTGATCCCCGCTGAAATCCATACAACACAAATATCCTGTGGGAGCGAGCAAGCTCGCTCCCACAGGGAATGTGTGGACACAAAAAATGACGGTGTGTACCCGTTTTTGTGAGCTGGCTTGTCGGGTCGCCGCATCGCAGCGAAGGCGGCCTTGGGACGTGCAGCGCCATCAAAAACGCCTTCGCCGGCAAGCCGGCTCCTACAGTGGTCAATGTGAATCAGACAATCAGCCGCTCTACAGCCCGCCCTCAGACTGATCCAGCTCCCCACGCAAAAATTCAACCAGCGCCTGCACCGGCCGCGAACTCTGCCGGTGTTGCGGATAGACCGCAGACAATGTCAGCGGCTCCGGCCTGAAATCCTCCAGCACTTGCACCAGCCTTCCATCCTTCAGCGCCGTACCGACAATGAACGTCGGCAAATAGGTGATCCCCAGCCCGGCGATCGCTGCGTCCTTGAGCAGTTCACCGTTGTTGACCCGCATCCGTCCGCTGACATTGACGCTCAATGGCTTGCCCTGCCCCGCAAAACGCCATTGCACCTGACGACCATGGCCGTACGGCAGGCAGTCGTGCCCGTGCAAATCTTCAGGCTTGAGCGGCGTGCCGCGTTCGACCAGGTACGCGGGGCTTGCGCAGTACACCCGTTCAATGGAGGCAATGCGTCGAGCGATCAGTGTCGAGTCTTCCAGTATGCCAATGCGCAATGCCAGGTCGTAACCTTCACCGAGCAAATCCACAGGGCGATCACTCAAATCCATCTCCACGGTCACGTCGCGATAGCGCTGCAAAAACACCGGCAACAGACACCCCAGATGCGCCAGTGCGAACGACAGCGGCGCACTCACACGAATGGTCCCCCGTGGCTCGGTGGTCTGGCCGGCGATGCCCTGCTCCACTTGTTCGACTTCGCTGAGCAGGCGCAAGGCTGACTCGTAATAGCTTTGCCCCAGCGGCGTGACATCCAGTCGCCGGGTCGAGCGATTGAGCAAGCGCACGCCCAGGCGCTCTTCGAGTTGCATCAAGCGGCGGCTGACAAACTGCTTGGACAGGCCCAATTGATCGGCGGCAGCCGTAAAACTGCCGGAGTCCATCACCTGGCAAAAAATACGCATATCTTCGAAGGGGTTCATTGTCACTTTCCGGTTGACAGTCAAACACTTTATAGCCGCTTTTTCCCTTCCAGGCACCCTATTAATCTGTGTTCACGGTGTTGAATTCACCCTTGCAGGCAGCTCCCTAACCGCGTGCGATCCTGCCCTTCACCACACACAGGCGGTGTGGTGAGGGGCTTTTCTGTAGGAGCGAGCCTGGTCCGGGCGGCGTTCCGACGATGCGCAATATCAGTCGACATCTTCATTGAATGTTGAACCGCTATCGCGAGCAGGCTCGCTCCCACAACAGTACTCTTCATCTGCGCTACCTCATTTCCAGCGGAGCATCCCCATGTCCTTTGTCTACGCCCACCTGCTCTCCCTGAGCACCCTGCTGCTGGCCATCGACGCCCTGCTCTGGCACCTGGCGCCATTCAAGCATCGCGTCAGCCGGGTCGGTGTGCGTCTGGCGCTGTTTGTGCTGTTCAGCGCGGTGATCATCAACGCCGGCGTCAGCCCGTTGCAGGCGCCATTGTTTGCCGATGATCGCGTGGCGCAGCTCGGGGCTACGGCGCTGGGAATCCTGTGGTGGCTGTACGCCGCGCGGGTGCTGACCGAAGTGATCGGTCTGGTCCTGATGCGACGCATCGGCCACAGTGGTCGGCTGTTGCAGGATGTCATCGGCGCACTGGTGTTCCTGGTTGCCGTCGTCGCCGCCGCCGGCTACGTGCTGGAGCTGCCAGTGAAAGGTTTGCTGGCGACTTCTGGCGTCGTCGCCATCGTGGTGGGTCTGGCATTGCAGAGCACTTTGAGCGACGTGTTCTCCGGTATCGTGCTCAACACCACCAAGCCCTATCAGGTCGATGACTGGGTCTCCATCGACGGTGTCGAAGGCAAAGTGCTGGACATCGACTGGCGCGCCACCCACCTGCTGACCAGCGCCGGCAGCACGGCAGTAGTGCCAAACTCGGTGGCAGCCAAGGCGAAGATCGTCAACCTCAGCCGCCCGACCAATATGCACGGCGTGTCGATCAGCATTCAGGTGCCCAACCACATCCGTCCGCGTCGGGTACTCGATGCCCTGGACCGCACCCTTCAGGGCAGCAGCAGTCTGCTGCTCAACCCACCGCCCAAGGCCGTGCTCAAGGAGGCCGGCGAAACCATGTCCGAATACGTGGCCAGCGGCTTCATCGCCGAACTGGGAAAAAAGGGCGAAGTGCGCAATCAACTGTTCGACCTGGCCCATCGGCACCTCGAAGCAGCCGGCATTTCCCGGCAGCCCGATGGCGTGATCGAGCCGTCGACCCGCGCACGGGCCTTGCTCGATGAAGTGAAAATCTTCCGTTCCCTGAGCGCCGAGGAACGTGATCGTCTGGCCCGGAACATGGTGGCACAGCAATACGCGGCCGGTGAGGTGGTGCTGGATCTGGAGGAAGTGCCGGACAGTTTGTTCGTCATCGCCACCGGCGTGGTCAGCGCCACTGTCCCCGACGGCAGCACGCAGATCGAAGCCGGACGCATGGGACCGAGCGAAGTCATGGGTGAACAGAGCATTCTTGCCGACACACCGTCCCAGGCACGGTTCACCGCTCTGACCTCAAGCATCATTTACCGCCTCGACAAATCCCTGACCCGCAGTTGCATGGAGCAACGCCGCGAAGTCGACCGGGCGTTGAACAAGCTGCAAGCGGTGCGCCAGCAGAACAGCCGGATGGCCTTGATGGCCAAACCGGTGGCGGTCAAGAAAGGTGGCTTTTTGAGCTGGTTGCAAAATCGTTGATCAAGGCGCGAGCCTGGTCCGGGCGGTGTTCCGACGAAGGCGACCTGCCGGCCGACCAGATACATCACAGAGGCGAAACTGCTTGGGCGTAATCCCGAACTGCTTGCGAAACGCCCGAATGAAATTACTCGGTTGCCGATACCCCAACCGCTCGGCAATCCGCTCAATCGGCTGATCACCCGCCGTCAACCAGTGCCGCGCCAACTTCAGACTGTCACTGCGGGTATGTTGCGCAGCAGCAGTCTGCCAGTGCCGCAACATGCTCTGATGCAAAAACCCATTGGCCCCTGGCAACGGCTCATCGAGACTGGCCGCTGGCAGGCTCAAACACGGGTGCGCCCCCTCCAGCACCTCGATACCAACGCTACGCAACCACTGCCCGGCAGCCTGTTGCGGCGTCACGCGAACGGCCGCAAACACCTGCGCCGGCGCTCGTCCCAGGCGTCGAGCGATGTTGCGCACCAACGTCACGGTCGCCGTATCGAGGCCGAAAAAATGCGCCGGTTGACCGGCCCCGCGCAAGTGCAGGCGGGCCTGCCCATCACCCTCCTCCAGTTCCGCCACGATGTAGTTAGTCACCCGTGGCAGGAAATCGGTGAAGCACGCCAGGCTCGCACGCAGGGTCGCTGCAGAGTCCAGCAGAATGTTCAGACCTCGCAGCGTGGTGGTCGCCATGCCGTTGGCCAATTCGCAGCCAAACGATGCGCCCGCGCCCGCACGCTCGCATTCATTCCACAGGCGTTCGACCAGGTGCGCGGGCACCTGCAGGTCCTGACCTTCGAGCAACGACAGGCAGATGCCGGCCCGTTGCAGCAGTTGATCCTGGCACAGGCCGGACTGCCGGGCATGGCTGAGAAGGGTGCGGATGAAGGCGCTGGAAATGAACGGTTGGCTGGTCATGGCAGGTTACGGCGAGAGGACAGGCGTGTACTTATGCCAGCCTCTATGCTATCGATCCAATGCATTAAAAGTATCCGCCAAATGCAGGAGACGCATGATGGACCTACGACAGCTCCGCCACCTTGTCGCCCTGGCCGATTACCGCAACTTCGGGCGTGCCGCCGAGGCGATCAATCTCAGCCAACCGGCCTTCAGTCGCAGCATCCAGACCCTGGAGCGCGACCTCGACTGCGTGCTGGTGGAGCGCAGCAGCCGCGAGTTGCGCCTGACCGGTCAAGGCGAACTGGTGCTGCAACATGCCCGGCGCCTGCTCGCCGGCAGCCAGGCCCTGCACAACGAACTGACGCAATACAACGGCCTGACCGGTGGCGAGTTGCACTTCGGCTGCGGTCCGTATCCGGCCCAGGTGCTGGTGCCCGAGGCGCTGGCGGAGTTCATTCAGGCCCATCCGGCGATCCGCATCAGTCTTCACCAGGGCGACTGGGAACAACTGGCAGTTTGGCTTCGTGAACAGCAGATCGAATTCCTCGTGGCTGACGCGCGGTACTTCACCGGGGACCCGCAGTATCAGGTACAGCTGCTGCGCCCCCGACGCGGGTGGTTCTTTTGCCGTGTCGGTCATCCCCTGGCGCAGCAGCAGAATCTGTCCCTGCGCGCCCTGCTCGACTACGCGGTGGTCGGCACGCGAATACCGCCGATGATCCGCAAGATCCTCGCCGACGCGCAGGGCGAGGCGGACTTCAATCCCAGCGTGGAATGCGCGCAGTTCGACGCCATCCGCCGCGTGGTGATGCGCTCCGACGCGGTGGGCATCGCCACCGTGGAGGCCTTGACCGAGCTGGTCGACCAGGGCCTGGTCCGCCTGCTGGAATTTGCCGATGTACCCGAGGAGGATCCGGGTCTGCAATTGCACTACGGTATCGTCAGCCGCGCCGGCCACTCCCTGACACCGGCCGCGCTGGCCATGGTCGATGCGGTGTTGACGGTCGACCGGCGCTTGCTGGCGTCGAATTAAGGCCTGTCTGCAACGCCACAACCCTTGTGGGAGCGAGCTTGCTCGCGATAGGGCCGGGTCAGTCGACATCTTTATTGAATGACACACCGCTATCGCGAGCAAGCTCGCTCCCACAGGGTTTGGTGTCACCTATAAATAACGCACCTGCCAATCGGCGTGAGGCGATTCGAGCAAGGCATCGAGCGGGCGTAAATCAAGCATGGTCTTGCTCCGGCAAATCGCTTAACGTCGGCCAGCCTGACCCGTGTTCCGCAACAAGCTGTGAGTCCTGCATGACAAAAAGCGATCAGCCGTTGCACGACCAAACCATACCCAACGCGTTCTACGCGCCGACCCTGTTGCCGGCCATCGAAGAGTTGTTGGCCCGCGGTGTGGACCGGGAACGTATCGAAGGGATGTTGCGACGCAGCCTGTTCGAGTTGCGCACGCCATTCATGCGCATTCCGCTGTTCATGTCGCGGCGCTTCTGGGCATTTGCCATGGAACAGACCGGCGACCCGCTGATCGGCCTGGCGGCCGGTCGGCGATTCGCTTCCACCGCCACCAACGGCCTGACGTACCTGTTCGACGTGGCCGATTCACTGGACAGCGCCTGCCAGTATTTCGTGCGCTTCTTTCCGTTTTTCAACGGGCACTTCCAGGCCCGGATCGTGCGCGGCGACGACCGCGTCGAATTGCACCTGCTCGACCGCGGCAGCGTGAAAACCAGCGCGGCAACCGCCGATTACATCCTCATCAGCCTGTGCAGCATGTTGCGGCGCAAATTCCTCGCCAGCGGCATGGAACGTGACCCGGTTCTGGGCGTCGGGCTGGCCGGTTCCTGCACGGCCAATCCGCAGGTACATGAACAAGCCTTTGGCGCACCAGTGCAATGGGGGCAGGCGCAGCACTCGATCCGCCTCGATCCACAGCTGTTCGTGTTCCCGTTGACGCCGGGCAATCATGAACTGGAACTCATGCTGGTCGAACTGCTGGAGCAGACCCGACGCAACAGCGAGCCGACCTTGCTGGAGCAAGTCTGCGACTATTTGATCACCGACCTCGCCGAAGCCAACTGGCAGCGATTCTGTACCACCCGGCATTTGCTCGAGCGCACCGCCGCCCGACGCTTGAAGGCATTGGGCTGGAGTTTTTCCGAGTTGCTCGACGAATACCGCCGCTACCGGACCGAAGACTTTTTGCAGGGGACGGACCTGGAGCTGGTGGAGATTTCCGACCGCCTGGGCTACAGCGATGTGCAAAGCTTCAACCGTGCCTGCCTGCGGTGGCTGGGGTGCGCGCCGGGCGCCTGGCGAACCCGGCAAGGTCAATGAAAAAGCACGCTTGTGCGCCACCCTGCTGATCCAGGCCCAACAACATCATGCTCATGGACTCCTGTTCACCGATCCTCGGCTACACCGCCGAAATGCCTGCGGTGTATCAGGCACTTGAGCAGTAGGTTGTTGGACATTTTTTAACGCCAGATTGCGCCTCCAGAGCGTAAGAGCTGTCGAGCCATGTTAAAAATCGTCATCAATCCGGCGGCTCAAACCTGACACACTTAAGCAGCTACAACCCTTGTATTTCAAGGCTTTCGACCGCTTGTCGCTTTCTTGAGATTTTCTCCAGACAGCCAAAATCGGGGGGAAAGCCAACAGTGCTGCGACCTTGATGGCGGTCGCCCCCACATTTGGGGGTGTCTTGCCCCCTTTACAGGCCGGTTTGCTGACACGGTTTACCGAGGCTGGTCTATACCCCTTTTGACAGTCTTGTTTTGCAACTCTCCACGTCTTGCGAGGCACGCTAATATGGACGTAAGCGTATTTGGTACGGGCTATGTTGGCCTGATTCAAGCAGCGGCACTGGCCGATGTCGGACATCGCGTCCTGTGTGTCGACATCGATCCGAACAAGATCCGGCAACTGCAACAGGCCGTGCCACCGATCAGTGAGCCGGGGCTTTCCAGCACCCTTGAGGAAAACATCAAGGCCGGCCGCCTGCTCTTCACCACCCAGGCCAGCGATGCGGTGGAGCACGCCGAACTGATTTTCATCGCCGTCGGTACGCCCGCCGACGAAGACGGCTCGGCCGACCTCAGCCATGTGCTGAACGTGGCCCGGCAGATCGCCAGTTTCATGGAGGCCGACCGCACCCTGATCATCAAGTCCACGGTGCCGGTCGGCACGGCGGACCAGGTCAGCGCGACTGCCGTTGAAGAGTTGCAGCGCGGCGGCAAAGGTTCGCTGAAGGTACGGGTGGTGTCCAATCCGGAGTTTCTCAAGGAAGGCAGTGCCCTGGCCGATTGCATGCGCCCGGACCGGATCATCGTCGGCACCGCTGACGATCAAGCCCGTAGCCAGATGAGCGAGCTCTACGCGCCGTTCTGCCGCAACCACGACAAATTGATGTTCATGGACAACCGCAGCGCCGAGCTGACCAAGTACGCGGCGAACGCGATGCTGGCCACGCGCATCAGCTTCATGAACGAACTGGCCAACCTCACCGAGTTGCTGGGGGCTGATATCGAAGCCGTGCGCAAAGGCATCGGCTCAGACCCGCGCATCGGTTACCACTTCATCTACCCCGGTTGCGGCTTCGGCGGTTCGTGCTTCCCCAAGGACCTGCGCGCCCTGCTGCACACCGCCGAACAGGCCGGAATGCCCCTGAAATTGCTGCGTAGCGTGACCGACGTCAACGACCACCAGCGGCATATCCTGTTCAGCAAACTCAAGGCGCAATTTCCCGGCGGACTGGCCGGCAAGTCCATCGCCGTATGGGGCCTGGCGTTCAAGCCCAACACCGATGACATGCGCGAAGCACCCAGCCGCTACCTGATGGAGGCACTCTGGGCCGAAGGCGCGAGTGTGCAGGCCTACGACCCGGAAGCCATGTCCGAATGCCGGCGCCTTTACGGCTACCGCGACGACCTGCATCTGTGCGCCACCCGCGATGACACACTCGAAGACGCCGATGCCCTGGTGATCTGCACTGAGTGGAAGAACTTCCGCGTGGTCGACTTCGACAAGCTGGCGAGCAAACTGCGTAACCGGGTGATCGTGGACGGGCGCAACCTGTACAGCCCGGAACAGGTGGCGGCCGCCGGCCTGCACTACAGCGGCATTGGCTTGCGCCACATCGTGCCCGAGGCCGTCCATCCATGAAGACTCTCGTCACTGCCGCAGCCGGTTTTATGGGTGCCCGATGAGGGACCGGGGCGCTTCGTTGCCTGGTCCCGCACTTGCGACTGACTGCGTCGTCCATGCCGCACACGGCTTAACTCTGCGGAGAATCTATGTCTGAACACGAAAAAAGTATGCCCCTCAACAAAATGCATAGGGACAAGCGCCTGGACCCCGAGCAACGCAAGCGCATGGATGCCGCCATCCACATGCAGGGTTGTGGCTGGATAACCGGTCGCGAAGGTGGCCGGTCGTGGACCCTGTCGCGCACCAACCGCGTCCTGGCCGGTTTCGGCGCAGCACTGGTCCTGGTGCTGATTTCCCCGGTGCTGCTGGGGCTGGCGCTGGCCATCAAACTGACTAGCCCGGGGCCGGTGATGTTCGTGCAGAAACGCACCGGCTACCGCGGCCGCCTGTTCGGCATGTACAAATTCCGCACCATGGTCGTCAACGCCGAGGAGCTCAAGGAGTCCCTGCGGCACCTGAACAAGCATGGCGCCGACGCCATCGACTTCAAGATCGACAAAGACCCGCGCATCACCGGTATCGGCAGTTTCCTGCGACGCACCAGTCTCGACGAGCTGCCGAACCTGTTCAACGTGGTAACCGGCGACATGCGCCTGGTAGGCCCCAGGCCGACTTCGTTCAACGCCTACCGCTACGAGGACAGGCACCTCGCGCGCCTGAGCATCTACCCCGGCATGACCGGCCTGTGGCAAATCTCCGGGCGCAGCAATATCGACTTCGACCAACGCGTTGAGTTGGACCTCGCCTACATCGCCCAGCAGAGCCTGCTGCTTGATTTGAAGATTCTGCTGAAGACCCCTTTCAAAGTGTTCAGCGGTCACGGAGCGAGTTAAATGGACGGTTCATCGGCTAAAAGCCTCAGCATTGCCAGCCCGAGCGAGTCCAACCTGACATCGACCGTACTCGACCAGAATCTGCGGACCCTGTACCTGACCGCCGCCAACCCCGGCGCGGGCACCACCACCAGCGCCCTGGCGCTGGCCAGTCAACTGGCGAAGATGAGCAGCGGCCTGGTGCTGCTGGTGGATGCCAGCCAGTCGGCGACCAACCTCACGCAACAGTTGGGGCTGAGCAAGGAACGGGGGTTTCGCGACTTGATGTTCAACACCCAGAGCCCGCCCTTGTTGCAGGACTGCGTGGTGGACGTCTCCAGCCTGCCCTTTCACGTTCTGCCATATGGCCGCTACTTCCGTGGCAACGAGCACCTGACACCCGAGTGCCTGAGCCCGCTGCTCGATCAGCTCGGCATCCGCTACCGCTTTGTGGTGATCGACGGCGACGCGGTGTATTCGGCCTCTGACACCCTGGTCATCAGCACCCAGGTGGACGGTGTGGTCCTGGTCGTGCCCGCGGAAGACACCCGCTGGGAAGTGGCCCAGGCCGCGGCCAAGCGCTTGAGCCAGGCGGGAGCGAAGCTGGTCGGCAGCGTGTTCAACCGACGCAAGTACTACATGCCCGAATGGCTGTACAAAAACCTGTGAGCAATCAGCCAAGGATGACGCCATGAACGCCAAGATACTTGTCTTGCTGTTGCTGCCCCTTGCAGGTTGCTCCAGCACTTCCTCCGACGAATCGCAAAGCATGCCGGTGCAAATCCTCACGGCCCCACCGGCCAACGCCCAGGCCACTGACGTGCCCAAGGTCGAGCAGACCCTGCGCCCACAGGATGTGCTGGAGGTGATCTACCGCATCAGCATCAGTGGTTCGGCCGCCTATCGCGTGCAGTCCGGGGACACGATCGCGCTGAACTTCACCGCTGCCAGCCAGTTCAACGGCAACCAGTTGGTGCTGCCCGATGGCACCATCGAACTGCCGGGAGCCCACACCACGGTGAAAATCGAGGGCCTGACCCGCGATGAAGCACGGGACGCAATTCAGCGCGCCTACGATAGCAAACAGCTGTTCCAGCCCAACCGCAATCAGCTGTCAGTGATGGTGGTGAGCCCGCTGGCCAATGAATGGAACCTCAAGTCTGTGCTCAACCACCCCGCCACCGGCATGACCCGGGAAATCACCGTGGGCAGCGACGGCTACGCCAGCTTCCCGCAAATCGGTGCCGTGCCGCTGCAAGGCATGACCATCAACCAACTGCAGACCTACCTGAATAATCGCTATGCCACCCTGCCAGGGCGCATGACCGTGGACGTGCTGCTCAAGTCCACCGCCGGCAACGAAATCTATGTACTGGGTGAAGTCGGCCAGCCAGGCTCCTATCCGATCCGCCGCCCGGTGTCGGTGCTCGAAGCCCTGACCATGGCCCGCGGCTCCAACGCCAAGGCACGCCTGGATTCGGTGATGATCATGCGGCGCAACGGCAACCAGGTGGTCGCGCGTCGCTACGACGTGGAAAAAGCCTTGTCCGGCGACGCCACCCAGATCGCCTACCTGCAAGCGGACGACATGCTGTACGTGCCCAAGACCAAACTGGCCAGCGCCGGTGAGCTCGCGCGGCAACTGGCGGACGTCGTGTTGTTCCAGGGCATGGGCCTCAGCTTCAGCTACCGCGTCGACAACAAAGACGACGGCAGCAACTAACTCTCAGGTACCCACATGAATCCAAAGGAAAACTACCTGCATGAGTTCTTCAGGATCTTCTTCGCCAACAAGCAGTTGGTGAAGCGAGTCTTCCTGGTCTTTGCCGTGATCGCGGTGGTCTTGCCGCTGTTGCTCAAGCAGAGTTTCGATATCACCGCCCAGGTGATCGTGCAGTCCAAGAAAATCTCCCAGGGGGATGCCACCAGCACCCTCACTCAGGAGAACGCTTCCTTCATCCCACCGTCGCTGGCCGACATGGAGACCGAGAGCAATATCCTGCGTTCGCCGGCCCTGATCCGCCAGACCATCGGCCAGTTGCGCGAAAAGGGTGAGTACACGCTGCCCGTGAGCGCCTTCAACAAACTGCTGGTGCAGCCGCTCAAACGGTTTGTGATCAATCCCGTTCGCGAACACGTGATCAACCCGGTTCGCAGCCTGCTCGGGCTGCAGACCGATCCGGTACGCGACACACTGCTCGATGCCCTCACGCAGCAAGCGTCCAGTGCCCTCAAGGTTGAAACCTTGCCGGGCTCCAACGTGATCTCGATCGTCTACCACTTCCCTGACCCGGCCCAAGGCACCCGATTCGTCACTGCCCTGCTGCAAAACTACCTGGTCACCCGCCAGGAAATGCAATCGATCGACCTGCCGCAGAGCTTCTACGAAACCAAGAAATTGCAGTACCAGGTGCGTCTCGATGGCCTGGAAGCCAATCGCCTGGCCTTGCTCGAAAGCATCGGTTCGTCCGACCCCAAGGAAGAAATCACGTTCCGCCTCAACGCGATCAACACCGAAGAGCAGGCGCTCAACCTGTATCAGGACCGACTGCTGCAAAGCCAGCGCTGGCTCGATTACCTGAAAGCCAGCCTGGCGACCGCCAACAATGCCAGATTCAACGACTACACCTTCCCCTACACCTTCACCACCACGGTCGACAGCGTCGCGTTCGAAGACCGCGAGATCAAGCAACTGGGTGAGCGACTGACGACCCTGGTCAGCCGCTACATGGACGACCTGGCGGTCTTTCAGCCCGGCAGTGAGCCGATGCAAATGTCCCGCGAGCAAATCATCCGGGCCCGTGAGCAATTCCTGAAGATTGTCAGCAACCGGATTCAGGAGCGCACCAGCGACCTGGTGACGATCAGCTCGGTCATCGACCAGAAAACCGCGCGCATTGCCGAGTTCAAGAATCGCATCCATCAGTTGCAGGAAACCCGCAGCAAGCTGCGGCAGATGGACACCGAGATCAACGCGCTGCACAAGGCGTTCGGCACCTATGCCCAGCGCTTCGCCGAAAGCAGCACGGCACGCGCGCTGGACGACGACCTGTCCAACGCACGGGTACTCAGCCCACCGTTCGAACCGACCGAAGCGGCGTTCCCCAAGCCGATGTTGATCATTCCGTTCGGGCTGTTCACCGGTTTGCTGCTGGCGATTGCCCTGGTCTATGTGCGTGAGTTCTTCGACCACCGCTTCAAGCACCCTGCGCAAATCACCCATGAACTGGGCTTGCCGGTGCTGCTGGTGATCAATGATTACAGCACCCAGCCGAACAACCCGCACAAGAACTGGAGCGTACCGGCCCTCGTGCATTGGGTGCGCAATTGAACGCGCCGCTCGGTACCACCCACGACCTGCCGATCATTCATTTGCTCAGCAGCGGCGGCTTCTATGGCGCCGAGCGGATGCTGCTGGATCATTGCCTGGCGACGCCGGGGCAACACCAGGTGCTGTTTCTCGACGCGCCGCCAGAGCTGATCACGCGATTTCGCCAGGCCGGAGTCGATTGCCTCGGCTGTGCAGGCCTGGGCGCATTGCTGGGGCATTTGCGCCAGCGACGGGACCAGCGGCCACTGATCAATACGCACAACTTCAAGGGTCTGTTGTTCGGCTGGCTCGGCGCCACGCTGTTGCGCCTGCCACTGGTGATCACCCAGCACGGCTTCACCCCGCGCAGTCGCAAGCAGAAGTTCTACACCTGGCTGAGCCTGCAACTGTGCCGCACGGCCTCGGTGAACCGGGTGGTGTGTGTCGCCGAAAGCATTGCGGCGCTGCACCGTCAGGCCAATGTGCGCACCGACAAGTTGCAGGTGATCCCCAACGGCCTGCCGGCGGCGAACGACTTGCCGCCGCACAGTGGCGCACGTCAACGCTGGCTGGCCGGTTACGTCGGGCGCCTGAGTAGCGAAAAGGGCCCTGACCTGTTTCTCGATGCGCTGATCCCGTTGTGTCAGCAGTACCCGCAACTGGACGCGGTGATGCTCGGCGACGGGCCGGAGCGCGAAAGCCTGCAGGCACGGATCGACGAGGCAGGCTTGCAGGCGCGCATCACGCTGCCGGGCTACCAGACCGACATGCGCGCCTGGTGGCGGCAACTCGATGCGTTGGTGATCAGCTCGCGCACCGAAGGCACGCCGATGATTCTGCTCGAAGCGATGCAGGCCGGGGTGCCGGTGGTGGCCTTCGGCGTCGGCGGGATTCCCGATGTCTTGCAGGACCGCCACAACGGCCTGCTGGCCGCGCCCACCGACAGCACCGCCCTCGCCCGCCAGATCGGCGCGCTGCTGGATGACCCGGCCCTGGCCGGCGAGTTGATCGACAACGCAAAACGTACGCAACGGGATCACTACGACCTCAAGGTCCTGGCTGAACGCTGGTCGCAGCTTTACCTCCGGACTGCACGGGAGGCACGCGCGTGATTGTTCCGCTCTCGATCGTCAGCTTGCTCGGCCTGGTCTGCCTCGGATTGCTCGCCAGCCCTTATCCGTACCTGGCGCCGGGAGCGGTTCTGGGCCTGGTGGGTGTCGCGGTGCTGTACCGCAAGCCGACCTGGGGCCTGCTGGGCATTGTCGCCATCCTGCCTTTCGAGGGCCTGTTCAAGGACAGCGCGTTATCGGGCTCCAAGTTCCTCGGAGCTTCGCTGGCGCTGATCCTGATGCTGCAACTGGCGATTCACCAACGGTCGTCCGAGCGCTTGCGCAGCAATATCTGGCGTTTCCTGATCGGGTTCATGGTGCTGTACCTGCTCAGCCTGTTGAACACCGACAACATGGACATGTCCCTGGGCCACCTGCGCGAATTGAGCGTCGGCCTGATCCTGTTTGTCATCACCCTGCTGGTCGGGCGTGAGTTTAACCTCGACATGTTCGCCAAACTGGTTGCCATCAGTGTCACGGTGACCTGCGCCATGGCGATGTTCTCAGCCAAATACCAGGACGAAGGCCGTGCGTCCGGTATGCTCAATGACCCGAACGAATTTGCCCTGATGATCGCCTTCGCCGTGCCCATGGCGCTGTTGCTGGTGGTCCGCAGCCCGAACCGGTTGCACCGGCTGTTCTGGGGGGGCTGTGCCCTCGTGCTGCTGGCCGGCATGACCAAGACTGAATCCCGTTCGGGGCTGGTGGTGTTGCTCCTCAGCCTGTTGATCGGCACGTGGCACTACCGCGCGCAGTTGCCACATATTCGTCCACGCCACCTGGGCTTTGCCATGCTCGGCCTGACGATTGTGATTGCGCTGGGGCTGTATGCGATGCCGGCCAGTTACGTGGCGCGCATCCAGTCGCTGAGCATCCTCAGCTCCGGGGCCAAGAGTCAGGACGCGTCCCTGGGCCGTCGCGCCTCCTACATTGTGGTCGGCAGCGCCATGATCGCCGAGAATCCCTTGCTGGGTACCGGCCCCGGCACGTTCCCGCTGCACTACGCCACCACCGGTTATGCCAAGACCTTTTCCGTCAGCGGCAAGACCGACGACCTGTACCGCCGCGCCCACAACACCTACCTGGAAATCTTCAGTGAACTGGGGATTCCCGCCGGCCTGATGTTCGTCGGCATGCTGGCCCTGGGGTTGTACAACCTGATTCGCGCCCGACGGGCCTGGCTGATGCGAGGAGACGGGCATCAGGCCGATCTGATGACCCACCTGGGTATGAGTTTTCTGTCGTTGACGTTGTTCCTGATGTTCCTCAGCGCGCCGAACCACAAGTACCTGTGGATCATGCTCGCGTTGACCGGCGTGCTGCGCACGAAAGCCGAAGAAGCCCCGCTGAAAGAGGTCAAGGCATGAACCGCATCAGTATCATCATCCCGATGTACAACGAGGAGCAGCACATCGCCCGGACCCTGCTCGCGGCACGACACGCCGCCGAGGCGGCCAACGTCGAATGCGAGTTGATCGTGCTCGACAACGGCTCCGACGACCAGGGCCCGGACATTGCCCGGCAGCTCGGCGCCCAGGTTCTGGTCCTGCCCGGCCTGCTCATCGGCGCGTTGCGCAATCGCGGAGCGGCGATTGCCAGTGGTGAATGGCTGGCCTTTATCGATGCCGACGTCGAGATGCCCGAGAACTGGCTCAAGCTGTTGTTCGACCTCGAGTCCGGCGGCCAGGGCGATGTCATCGGCCTGGACCTGCACACCCCGGCCGAAGCGCCGTGGTACGCCGACGCCTGGCAGCGCCGCACCTTGCGCCCCGACACGCAGCCGCTGCATGTCGCGCAATGGCTGCCCACTTGCAACCTGCTGATGCGCCGTCGCTGGTTCGACAAGGTCGGTGGTTTCAATGAACAACTGCGCACCGGCGAGGACAAGGAACTGACCATGCGCCTGGTCGACGCCGGTGCCAAGCTGCGCTCGGTCAACCAAAGCGTGGCGCTGCATTGGGGTTACGAATGCAGTTGGCGGGAATGGATGGGCAAGGAATTGTGGCGCCAGGGCAGTCATCTGCAACTGCTGCGCACCCATGGCCCGAGCCTGCGCTTGCTGCGCTTTCCGCTGCTGTCGATTGCCGCCTGGGTCATCGATTTCATGGCCATTTCCGCCCTGCTCGACGGTTTCCCCCATCATTCGCTGCTGATGCTGCTGCTGACCGTCCTGCCCGCCCTGGCCCTGAGCCTGCGTCAGAGTGCCAGACACCGCGACCCGCTCCTGACCCTGCAACTCTGGGGCCTGCACTGGGTGCGCCTGCACCTGGCGGGCGCCGGGTTCATCCTCAGCCTTTGTCATTGGAATGCCAGGAGGCCCGCCCGTGGCTGAATTCATTTACTGGTTGTGCCTGTTGCTGCCGGTTTACGCCTACCTCGGCTACCCCTTGTTGCTGACCTTGCTGGCACCGTTTTACCCGGCAGCGCGCCATGGGCCGGCCCAACCGATGGACGTGAGCATCGTGATTGCCGCGCACAACGAAGCGCGGCATATCGAAGAAAAACTGCGCACCGTGCTGGCCCAGGATTATCAGGCCCGCTCGCTGCACATCATCCTGGCCAGTGACGGTTCGACCGACGACACCGTGGCCTGCGCGCGCCGGGTCGAGGACCCGCGCATCACCGTGCTCGACCTGCCCCGCCAGGGCAAGGCGGCGACGCTCAATGCCGGGGTCGCGATCAGCAGCGGTGCAATCCTGGTGTTCACCGACGCCGACAACCAATGGTCCACCGACACCCTCGGCCATTTGCTCGCACCGCTCAACGACCCGCAGGTCGGTGGCTGCGCCGGGCACATGATGATCCCGGTGACCGGCAAGGGCTTGAGCGTGGGCGACAGCCTGTATCGGCATTACGAAGGCTGGCTGCGCTATGTGGAAAATCGCACCGGCTGCATGGTCTCCGCCGACGGCGCATTGCTCGCCCTGCGCCGCGAGTTGTTCCAGAACGTGCCGGCGCAGGTCAACGACGATTTCTTTATCAGCACCTGCGCCCCCGTGGCGTTCAAGCGGATTGTCTACGTGCCCCAGGCTCGGGTGATCGACCAGGGCGTGGACGAAGCCGACAAGCA
Source organism: Pseudomonas sp. IT-196MI5 (assembly GCF_949767415.1). NCBI lineage: Bacteria > Pseudomonadati > Pseudomonadota > Gammaproteobacteria > Pseudomonadales > Pseudomonadaceae > Pseudomonas > Pseudomonas sp. IT-196MI5. The sequence continues at coordinate 257,082 of NZ_CATKPZ010000055.1, read as the reverse complement.
ATTTCGCCGCCGTCAGCGCGTCACCGTGGGTGGCTTGCAAAGCCTGGCCGAGCGCCGGGAGCTGATGAATCCGCTGACCCACGGCCTGTATGCGATTGCCTTGATCAGCCACAAGCTGATCCGGCGGCTGGCGCCGATCCTGTTGCTGCCGTTGCTGCTGAGCAATTTCTGGCTGTGGGAAGACCACGGCTTTTATCGCCTGAGCCTGATCGCACAATTGCTCGGTTACACCATGGCCATTGCCGGCCTGCTGGATTCGCAACACCGCTTGCCCAAACCCTTTCGCCTGGCCGCGTTCCTCCTGGTGACCCTTGCCGGGATGAGCATCGGTCTGTGGCAGTTCCTGCGCGGGCAGCGTTACGCCCAATGGAACCCCGAGCAAAATCGATGAGAGGTGCGTGCCGTGGCAATCAAACAACTGTTAAAACGCACCAGTGGCTGGCTGTACCTGAACTCCCCGGTCGGGCGCAATCAACTGCACGGCGCCGGTGTGATCCTGATGCTGCACCGGGTGCTGGCCAGTGACCAGGCCGCCGAACTGCCCCATCGCAATGAGCTGTGCGTCGGGCCAAAGGCCTTCGAACACTTGCTGGTGTGGTTGAAAAAACACTTCGACTGCGTGCCGCTGATGGACATTCTGCAGCCCGGCACGCCGCGCTCGGAGCGGCCGAAAGTAGCGCTGACCTTCGACGACGGCTGGCGCGACAACGCGCTGAACGCCTTCCCGTTGCTGCACAAACACCAGGTGCCGGCGAGCATCTTTCTGTCCACCGATTTCATTGGCAGCCGCCAGCGGTTCTGGTGGGAAAGCATCGGCGAAACCCTGTGGAACAGCCATGGCGAACCGGCACGCCGGCACCTGATCGAATGCCTGCAGCAACTTGGGCGTCCGTTGCCGGTACTGTGCGAAAACCCGGATGAACAACGCCGCAGCCTCGCACTGCTGAATTTTTTGCAGAGTCTGAAAACCCTGTCGCCGCTAGACCTCAATTGCTTGACCGACGCCTGCCCGCAGGAGTCGCTGCCCCAGGCGCTGGACTGGCAGCAAGTGCGCTATCTGGAAGCGTCCGGCCTGGTGCGCTTCGGCCCCCATGGCGCCAGCCACGCCATCCTCACCGGCCTCGATGATCAACGCCTGGATGAAGAGCTGAGCCGCAGTCGCGACGCGCTGCTCCACGGTTGCAAACGACCGCTGCCGGTTTACTGCTACCCCAATGGCGACAACGATGCGCGGGTGCGCCAACAGGTGGCCAGGCATGACTTCCCGTTTGCCCTGGGCACCGGCACCGGCATTTATCGAGGGGCCGAAGATCCTCTGGCCCTGCCACGCTTCGGCGTGAGCCAGCGTACCGCGCGCGATCCAGGGTTGCTGTCCTGGCGCATCTACCGTGGGGCACGTCCATGAGCCGCAGCAACTACCTCAGGCACCTGGCCCTGAGCATGGGCACCAAGCTGGCGATGATCGCCCTGCGCTTGCTGCGTAACATATTGCTGGCGCGGATTCTCGGCCCCAGCGAACGGGGCTTGTTTGCCTTGCTCAACACCCTGCCCGACCTGATCAGCGCCGCCACCAGCGGCGGCTTGAATTCAGCCGTGGGCTATCAGGCGGCCAAGCAACGACCGATGGGCTTGCTGCTCAGCCAGGTGCTGCTGTTCGGTTGTCTGCTGGCGGCGTTGCTGACCTTGCTGGTGGTGGCGCTGACCCGCGAGTTCGGCAAAGAACTGGACATCACCCTGCAATTGGGCCTGCTCGCCTGGCTGTTGCTGCTGGCGGTGCCGCTGACCGTGCTCAAAAGCGGCTTGCTGACCCTGCACAATGCCTCGGGTGGGGTGGTCGCCTTCAATGCCTTGCGCCTGGTCGAGTCGCTGGCGCCGCTGCTGGTGTTCCTTGCCCTGTTCTGGATGTGGAAAAGCGCAGCCCTGGAAGCGGCGCTGATCAGTTGGCTGGCGGGGATCAGCCTGGTGGTGCTGGCCGGTTGGGTCTGGCTCAAGCGCGAGCACCCGCTGAGCCTGCAATGGGACCGCGCCAGTCAAAACGAACTGCTGCGCTACAGCGCCCGCAGCCATCCGGACCTGCTGTTCCAGCAAGTGATTCTGCGCTCCGACTACCTGTTCATCGGCGCCCTGCTCGGCACCACGGCACTGGGTCACTACGCCATGGCCAGCGCAGCCGCCGAGTTGCTGCTGATCGTTCCGGAAGCGGTGACCACGCCGCTGATGAAGCGCCTGCTGCAACAGGAAGAAGGCATCGAAAAAATCACGCCACTGGCCTTGCGCCTGACCGCTACGGTGATGCTCGGCGCTTGCCTGAGCATGGCAGTGGTCGGTGAATGGTTGATCGTGACGCTGTTTGGCGAGGCCTATCAGCCTGCCTACCCTGCGTTGCTGGCGCTGCTGCCAGGCCTGTTTGGTCTGTGCTACATGAGCATTCTGCGCCTGGACCTGCTGGGCAAAAACCGGCCCGGCACGATTTCATTGTTGATGGGCCTCAGCGCCCTGCTCAACCTGGCGCTCAATGTGCTGCTGATCCCGACCTACGGCATCGTCGGCGCAGCAGCCGCGTCTTCTATCGCGTACCTGGCCGTGACCCTGGCGCTGTTGGTGGTGTATTGCCGGTTAAGCCACGTGCCGGTCTGGCAAACGCTCATCGTCCTGCCCGGCGATATCGCGCCGATGCTGCTGATGTTGCAACGGAAGTCGGCATGAAACACCTGTTATTGCTGGTGAGTCTTGGCCTCGGGCTGAGCGCCGAAGCTGCGCCCATGCGTTGGGCCGATATCCGCGACGCCAGCCTGTACCTGCAAACGGACCGCCCCGACACCCTGACCGTGCACTGGGCCCCGGTGTGGCAGGCGCAAGCCAACGAAGAGCACCTCTACTTGCTCGACGGCCAGGGCAAACTCCAGAGCGAACGACTGATAGCCGCCGATGAGCCCAGCGGTAGTCAACACTGGGACCTGGCGCCGGGCGACGCCAGTTATCGACTGGAAATTCCTGGCTACAGCTTCCGCCGTTATACGGTTGAGCACGACGAACACACCGTCGCACTGTTCGCCCCGGCCAAGGTGCATTTGAGCGCCGAGCCCCGGGACGGTGACGAGTTGTATTTCAAGGTCGCGGCCGGTGAGCACGCGGTGCTCGCCGGTAAATTCCACGGTGGCGTCGGCGCGTTGCAAGCGCAGCGCATGAGTGACGGCCAACAGCTTTCACTGTCTCTCAAGCCTTACCCCGCCTATTGGCAGTTCGACAAAGTCGAGTTGCCCGTTGCAACCACCGATCAAGTCTGGCGCCTGCAATTGCGCGGTAGCGGCAAGGTCGCATTCTGGCTCGACGGCACGGCCAACCTGTTCGCCCAAAACCCGCAACAGCTCAAACCCTTGCGCGAAGACGAAGGCCAGACCCGGCTGACGCTGCACAACGACGTGCTCGGCAAGACCCCGAACCTGGGTATCGCCCTGCCCTATGCGCGACTGCCGGATTCCAGTTTCACCGTGCTCGATGCCCTGCAACCACAGGCCGGAACCTATTACAGCCTGGTCGACATCATGGCGACGCGGCCGCATTACGAAGACGTGTTCCGCCGGCTGTATCAGGATCGCTTGGGCATCACTCAGGACATCACCCTGCTGGCCGGCCGTCAGCGCAAGGCCGACCTGCGCGCCGACACCACCAGCAACGCCGGCCTCGACGCCTGGCTCGCCGCCACACGCGCACTTGGCGGCAAGGGCACGCACTACATCGGCTTTGCCGACGAACCGAACCTCAACTACCCGGATTACGCAACCTACAAGCGCCTTTTCAACAGCATGGCCTGGCAAGTGCGCAGCAACCCGGACAACGCCAAAGCCGGCGTGCGCATCGCCATGCCGGCCAGCTCCCGGTTCGTCAATGGCCCGCTCATCGACAATGCCGCCGACAAGCGCGGCATCGACTGGGCCCGGCGCTTGCTGGCCGAGTCCGGCGACAAGATCGATGCGCTGGCGTGGCACGAATGGATGGTCCGCGACCTGCTGGCGACCCGCGTCTACCGCGATAGCGTACGCAAAGCGGCAGAGCTGGTGGGGCTCGACGCCCAGGGACGACCGCGCAAAGCCTTGTTGCTGGACCAGACCAACATGTCCAGCGGGGCCAGCCTCAGCCCTTACGATCAGGAAACCCACTACGCCTCGTTATGGTGGGCCTCGGTCATCATCAATGCTTCCCAGGACGGCTTGCTCGACATGCTCGGCTGGTTCCAGGCCGCCGACGAACCTGAGTATCCCAAGGGCATGTTGCGCGTGCTCGGCAAGGATGAATACGAGCTCAAGCCCGTAGGCCTGGCGCAGCAATTCATCCGCCAGCATTGGCTACGCGATGTCATGCGCCTGGAGAACGACGCCTTCGAGGTTGACGTGCTGGCCATGTCTGCCGGGCACGAACGCAGCCTGCTGGGCGTCAACAAAGGCTCACGCCTGCAGCGTGTGAGCCTGGCCGGCGCGCAATGTCCATTGTCCCTGGGCTCATTGCGCTATTTCGGCGCCGACAACCGCAGTCGCGACGCATCTTTCAAATGCCTGGAGGGTCGCATCAGCTTCGATTTACCGGGAGAAACCCTGTTTGCCCTCAGCTGGAGCGCCTCATGAACGTCATTTTTTTTGCCCCGTGGACGATTCGCCGCGCATTGAGTCACTCCACTCACGGCCAACACCGTCAGGAGTCAAAAACATGAATGTTCTGAAAAAACTCAGCGATCACATCAAGCAAAAAGGCCTGCGCGCCACCGTCGGCAAGTTGTGGAAACACTACGTATTTTTCCACGAAGAACTGTTGTGGATGGAGCGTGATCTGGTGAGCCCGGTACCGCCACACAAGCTTCGGCCCTATACACCGCTGCGACTGGAAACCATCACCCCACAAAACGCCGTCGCGTTCGCCAGGCACTTCGGCGATCGCGTGGGCACCATGACCGAGTTGGCGTGCGAAGGGTACACCGGGCATATGTACCTGGATGAAAACGGCGATGCCGTGGCCTTTATCTGGGGCAGCACTCGCGATTATTTCGACCGTCATTACTACGGCTGCATGTTCCCGGTGAAGCCTGGTGAGTTCTTCGAGTTCGCTCTCGAGCAGATTCCTGCCTACCGGGGCACCACGCTGTCGGTCGATTTCCAGCTGAACCTGTGGAAAGCCATGGCTGATCAGGGCTGCAACAAAGTGGTAGATATCTGCGAGTCCCACAACATTCCCGCGCTCAAGCTGCACATCCGCATGGGGTATCGCGAGCAAGGACGGATCATGAACATCTACCACCTGTTCGGCTGGCGCTTCTTCCGCGAAACCCGCTACAGCGGATCACGCCTGGATGCCTTGCGCAAACCGGCACCCTCTCCTGTTCCCGCCGAGGCGAGCTGACCTTATGCCTGCACGATTCGAATGGCGCACTTCGCTGTGCACCGACGACTTTCCGATAGCGGCTTACGAAGCGTTGCGCCAGCGCGTAACGGATCACACGCCGTTCAACAAACTGGCCTGGCTATACGCGTCGGAACTGGCACTCAAACCCGGCGAGCAGTTGCATGTGCTGCTCGGCTGGCAGGGTGACGAACTGGCGCTGTGCCTGCCGCTGGTGGCGTCCGTGGAGCGTTTTGCGCGTTTGCCGTTTCGGGTCCTGCATCATTTGGGCTATCCCCTCGCCGACCGCCTCGCACTGCTGACGAGGCTGGACGACGACGCTATGCGCGATGCGTTGACGCAGATCCGTCAACACCTGCCCCATGCCGTGCTGCAACTCAACGAACTGGCCGGCCCCACGGCGCAGGCCCTGGCACCGTGGCAGGCACTGAGTTCGACCGCCGAACAACGCCTCAGTTGTCGGGTGCCGGTGCACCTGATCAGCGAGGCCGACCATCAGGAAGTCTCCGGCGACCCGCGCTACAAACTGCGCCGCGCGCGCAAACGCATCGCCGCGTGCGGGGCCCAGGTGCGGCGGATTACCCCCGACGCCCTGACCATGGGGCCGCTGTTGCAGGACATCAGTGAAGTCGAAGCGGTGAGCTGGAAAGGCGATGAAGGGGTCGGGATCTTTTCCGATGCGCGCCATCGCCAGTGGATGGACCGCGCCTTTACCGCCCTCGCGGCCCGGGGCCTGGTGCGCGTGGTGGTGCTGGAGCTGGAGGGGCGCTGCATCAGCTATCGCCTCGGCTTGCTGGAACAGGGCCGACTGTACGACTACAACCTGGCGTTCCTGCCGCAATATGCCGACCTGGGCAGCGGCCGGGTGCTGCTCGAAGAGTGGATTCGCTGGGGCCTGGAAGACCACTGGCAGTGGATCGATGCGTCACGGGTCAGCCTGGAAAACTCCAGCCATCAACTGCACGAACGCATGACCGGGCAACTGGAACACTGGCGCTGGAGTTTTTACTCCTGGCGTCCAGGCGGTCTGGTGCTGGGGCTGGCCTTGCGGGTCTGGCAACGCTTCAAACCCCGATTGCAGCAATGGCGCGCCCGGCGCGCGGCGGCCGCAGTCGCCACCCCTACCCCCGGCGCGACACCTGTCGTCAAGACGCCTGCGCCTACGGAAAACCTCAAGGAGGGTAAACATGCCTCGGCAAGTGATAGTCAACGCTGACGATTTCGGCCTCAGTGCCTGTGAAAACGCGGTGATCCTGGGCGCGTTCCAGGCCGGGCTCATCAGCTCCGCCACCGCCATGGCCAACATGCCGGCGTTCGAAGCAGCCTGTGCCATGGCCCGGCATCCCTTGCTCGAAGGCCGCATCGGCCTGCACTTCAACCTGACCTACGGCCGTCCATTGAGCCAGAGCATTGTGCAACGCCCGACGTTTTGCGACGGTGCCGGTGTGTTCGATCTCAACCTGTCCCGCACCCGCCTCTGGCTCGGGCGCCGGGATCGCCACGCCGTACTGGAAGAACTCGAAGCCCAGTGGCAGCGCTGCCTGGACAACGGCCTGCGCCCCAGCCACCTGGACTCCCATCAGCACGTGCACAACATCTGGCCGATCGGCGAGATCGTCGCGCGCTTCGCCGCCCGCCAGGGGGTGCCGGTGCGTCTGGCGCGCAACCTGGGACAAAACCTCAGCTTGCCCAAGCGCGTGTTCAAGGACCTGCTCAACCGTCGCCTGAGCAACCTGGCCGGCGCCACCGCCGACTACGTGTGCACCCCGGTGGATCTGCGCAACGCCGAGCCGCCAGCCGACGGACTGCTGGAAATCGTCGCCCACCCGAACCAGCTTGGCGCCGACTTCGGTGATGCCTACCTGGAGCCGGGAGAGTCCTTGAGTGCACTGCTGGAACAGCGCTTGCCGGGTGTGCCGAGGGTGGCGTATACCGCTGCGGGCGATGCTGCGCCTCACCGTGCGCGGGCCGTTATGGAGTAATTCGCAATACCTGTGGGAGTGTGGCTTGCCCGCGATGGCGGTGTGGCAGGCGGCGTGGATTTTTGCAGGTGTACATATCCATTGCTGCGGTAACGGCCTCTGGCGGTTCCGCTTTTACAGCGGGTCACTTGGAAAAGCCCCAAGTAACCAAGGGCTCTTGCCCCTGACATTCGGCCTCACGAGGGGGCGTACACCGCAACAGCGTCCGAGGCGGCCTACCGGCCGGCCTGGTGCTTCATGCGTGCGCATTTCCCCGTAGGAGCTGGTAGGAGCTGTCGAGTGCAACGAGGCTGCGATCTTTTGGCTTTATTACTGACAAACAAGATCAAAAGATCGCAGCCTTCGGCAGCTCCTACGCATTGATACATCCGCAAAATCAGGTCGGCTGGCCGGCCTGGTTCTTCATGCGTGCGCATTGCCCCGTAGGCGCTGGTAGGAGCTGTCGAGTGCAACGAGGCTGCGATCCTTTGGCGTTACTCCTGACAAACAAGAGCAAAAGATCGCAGCCTTCGGCAGCTCCTACAGTTGGGCTGGGTACATTCGAAAGAAATTGGTCGGCTGGCAGGCCGCCTTCGCTGGCAAGTCGGATCGCCGCACCGCAGCTCCTACAAAAGAGCAAAGGCAGATCGGCGTACACAGACGCTCTTCACCACTCATCAGGCCGAGCGTTAGCTCGCCTGCAGCTCTTGATCTTGATCCACCCGCCCCCTCGGCAGGCTGAGCGGAGGTGTTCATCCGGGGATGGGCGCGCAGCGCCGTTCGACGCAGTCGAACTCATTGCATGTAGGTCGAAGCGAAGCCGACCGGAGGGCAATGCCCCCGGATGAATACCGGAGCGAAGGAACCCCGAGCCTCAGCGAGGGGCCGTACGTAAGGGGCGAGACTTTTTGGTTCCTTTTGTGGCGTTTGACAAAAGGGACTCGCCGTAAGGGCGAAACCATAAGTCGCCGTTACCTAAATAACGGATATGTACTCAGTCAACGAAGCAAAGGCCGGCCATCAGGCCACCTTCGCGGACCTACTCGCGATGGCGTCAGCAGCCGCTACTCAGCCCTTCACCACCACCCACGTAAAACACAACGGCAACTGCGCCACCTGCTGCTGATAGCGGTCATAGAGTTCTTCGCGATTGGAGTGCGGGTACTCCTTGAAGTGACGGATCTGCAGCCCTGCCGCAATGGCGGCGCTGAAGAGGTCGCCCAGGGTATGGACGAACCAGTAGGACGCCGCCGACGGCTGTTCGACCTTGCCTTCGTAGACGATCGGTTCGTGCTGCACGAACGGTTCGCGACGGAAGTATGAGCTGGCCAGACGAAAAGGATCGGTTGCCTCGGGGTCGAACATTTCCAGGAACGGGTGGGTTTCGTACACCACCAGCGCCCCACCCGGCTTCAGCGTGCACGCCACATGGCGGAAAAATTCGCCGATGTCCGGCATCCAGTTCAGCACGCCGATGGTGATCAGCGCCAGGTCAAAGCGCTCCTGCAGTTGCGCAGGCAAGTGGTGAATGTCCGCTTCGATGAATTGCGGCGCATGGGGTGAGCGGGACGCCAGTTCCCGTGCCTGTTCGAGAAATGCTTCAGACTGGTCGACGCCCACCACGCTGCGCGCGCCCAGGGCAAACAGCGACAGACTTTCCCGGCCGTTGTTGCAGCCCAGTTGCACCACCTCCTTGCCGTCGACACCTGTCTGGGTCAGCAAGGCAGTCAAGGTGTCATCCAGGCAGGAGAAATCCGCGTGGGCCACGTCCTTCAACAAGGCTTGCCATTCGCTTGAGTCTTTGTGGTGACGGGCGGAGTCATTCCACGCCTCGCGGTTACTGGCGATGGCTTGTTCTTTTGTCGGCAGTTCCATTGCACGCTCCAGGGTTCGGGTCGTCGATTTGACCGGCCGGAGTCTAGATCAACCTCATCCTGGCAAGTGTTGCGAACTTGTAATCCGCACAGTGCCAACGGCTGCCCACGGCGGCAGCTATAGTTAATGACCTTGGGGACATGTGATTAAACCGATTGCGCAGGTGTTGCCATGAACAAAACCAATCTGACGCTGTTGCTCGCCGTCTGCCTGAGCGCGACCGCCGTCGCCAACGCCGACGACATGCCCACCACCAACTACAGCAGTGAATTCAACTACTACGGCGCCGACCAACCCTTCGCCCACCCCGTACCACCGTCCATGAGCACCGTGCCGCCGGGTTCGTACATCCCGAGTGCGCCCGGGGAATTCATTCCGGTTTCAAGCGAGCACGTGTTTTCCGACTCACGCCTGCCGACCGTGGCCGACGCCACGGTTCGCGTATTTGTCCGCACCTACGATCCGGAGCATGGCGTCTACGTGAACCAGGAAGTCCAGGACTCCGGTTGCGTGCTGTCCTGCATGAGGCAGGGTCCGGTGCTGCAGTGAGCACCAGGGGGTGTTCTCAATTAGTTTCCCCACCGGTAGGGAAACCCATTGAGAACGCCCCCTAGCACTGGCGTTTGTCCGGGCGGGCGAGGCCAAGCTTTTCGATCCGGTAGCGCAACATGTCCCGGCTAAGACCCAGCAGCCGTGCCGACTTGGTGACGTTCCAGTCGGTCTTGTCGAGCATCTTGCGCACCATGTCACGCTCCACTTCCGGCAGGTTCATGGATTCGCTACCGTGACCGTTACCGTTGGTCGGACGTGGTTCGCTGAAATGTTGCGGCTCGGCATGAAACATCGGTGGATCATCCACCAGGCTCAGGCAGACGTTCAACTGATGGGCGGCGATGGTGTCGCTTTGCGCCAGCAACACGGTTTGCTCCAGCATGTTGCGCAATTCCCGCACGTTGCCCGGCCAGCTGTAGTTGAGCAGCAATTCTTCAGCCTGATTACTGAAATGCAGGTTCGGCTTGCCGTAGCGTTTGCCATGCAGCCCCAGGAAGTGCCGGGCCAGCAGCAGGATATCGTTGCCACGGGCATACAGGCGCGGCACCTTGATCGAAATGATGCGCAGGCGGAAAAACAGGTCGCGGCGGAATTTGCCCTGCTGGACCATTTGCTCGAGATTGCAGTTGGTGGCACTGATCACCCGCAGATCGACCTTGCGCTCCTTCACCGAACCGACCCGGCGAATGGTCCGGTCTTCCAGCAGTTTCAGCAGTTTGGCTTGCAACAGCAGGTCCATTTCACCGATTTCATCGAGGAACAGCGTGCCGCCATCGGCCGCTTCCACCAGCCCCATGCGACGGTCCTTGGCGTCGGTGAAGGCGCCCTTCTCGTGGCCGAACAGCTCCGATTCCACCAGATTGGACGGGATCGAAGCGCAGTTGAATTCAATGAACGGGCCCTTGGCGCGCGGGCCGTCGAAATGCAAGGCCCGGGCCACCAGTTCCTTGCCGGTGCCGGTCTCGCCTTCCACCAGCACCGGCGGCAGATCGCTGTTGGCCATCCGCCGTTCGGCGTCGAGCAACTGGCTGATGGTGTCCTTGAGGTACGCCATCGGCGCCGATTCGCCAATCAGTGCCTGCACCCCCGACTTCTGGGCCTCGCGTTCCTGATAAAACGACAGCGTGCGCTCCATGCGGTCGGTGGCCAGGGCCTTGTCCAGCAGCTGCTTGAGCTCCGGCAGGGCCACCGGCTTGGTGACATAGTGAAAGGCGCCTTCTTTCATCGCCGCCACGGCGTCTTCGACGTTGCCGTAGCCGGTCATCATGATCACTTTCAGATCCGGCGCGATGACACGCAGCTTCTGGATCAGCTCGTGACCACTCATGCCGGGCAACGAGTTATCGGTCAGTGCCACGTCGGGCGCGCAAGAACCCAATTGCTCCAGTGCATCTTCGGCCGAGTGGCAAACGGTCACCTCGAAGCCCTTGCGCTCCAGGTAAGTCTGAATATTCTCGGCGAGAATTTCGTCATCCTCGACCAGCAGAATGCTGTGCTCCATATGCCCCTCCCGTTGCCACTTTGAAATTGAGACAAACACGGGTTCCTTCCTGCTCCCGGCTGGTCAGTTCGACCGAGCCGTCAAACCGCTCCATTATTCTTTTGACCAGGGCCAGGCCCACCCCCAAACCGCCTTGCTTGGTGGTGAAAAACGGCTTGAAGACCATTTGTTGCTGTTGTTTGGAGATGCCCTTGCCGGTGTCGGTCAGGGTCATGCTCAAGTCGCCGGGCGCAGAAGAATCGATTTCGATCGTCAACACGCCCCCCTTGGGCATGGCTTCCAGTGCGTTGGCAAACAGGCTATTGAGTATCTGCGTGAGCAACACCTGTTGGCTGACAACCTGTGGCACGCTGACAGGAGAGAAACGCACTTCGACGTTCGAGCGCCTGATCAGGGACTCGAAGGCACTCAAGGTGTCATCGAGGGCCAGCACCAGGTCAACCGTTTCACAGTCGTCATTCATTGGCCGCAACGACACCAGCAATTCACGGACCCAGCGCGACATGCGGTCGACCTGATTGATGATGTCGCCAATGTTTTTCTGTGCAGTCTGGCTGGCGATGTCCTGGGCCAGTTCGGCGCTGGAACGAATGTTCGCCAGTGGATTGCGCAGGCTGTGGGCAACCGCCGAGGACATTTCCCCCAAGGCAACAAAGGTTTCGTTGGCGATCAGCTGTTTCTGCTGGTTCTGCAGCTGTATCGCCGCACGCCGGACGATCCAGAACAGCCCCAGGTAAATGACCGCCCCGCCGATCAGGGTGGCCAGCCAGATCGCCTTGAAGCCACGCTGGATACGCGCCACCAGGTCCACCGGTTCCTTGTAGATCTCCACCATGGCAATCACTTTGCTTCTGTCGGCATTGAACATCGGAATGTAGTTCTCGACGAACAGGTATTGCGGTTCGCGCAGCAGACGCTGCTCGGGGCGCTCCTCATCGATCTCGTGGTAGCGGGTGAACACCGGCGATTTCATTTGGAAGGATTTATCCAGCTCCTCGTTGTCTTCGACGCGTACGCCAATCAACTCGGAGTTTGTCGACCAGACCACGGTGCGGTCCTGGGCGTACACCGTCGCCAGCAGGATGTCCGGCAAATGCACCACATGGTCGAGAAACTCAAAGCGCGCGGCGGCCCGGGCTTCGGGGTTGATGTCGGAATCGGCATGGTCCAGACGCGGGTCGAGCATTTCGCCTATGGTTCTGTCCGGCGAAATACTGACATGACGGATTTCGGCCTCGCCAATGGCTTGAATGAACTGCGCAGTCAGCATCGAATCGCGCTCGATGCTTTCATCGACCACAAAGCGCGTGGAGATGTAACCCAGCCCCAGCGCCACCACGGCGATGATGAAAAAGCTTGCCAGGGAGAACCAGCGCAGCAAGTTGAACTGCAGCCGCCAGCCCTTGCGCGGTACTGCCGGAGCCGGCGGCGCAGCTACTTTTTGTTGTTCCAGTATCTGCATGGCTGTGTCCTGAGTCTTTGAAATCGAGCCTTTCCAGCCGGGTATCAAGTCAGTGTAGGTAACATTGATAGCAATTGGCTGGCCCGCGTAACTATTTCAACGCTATTGCACCTGGGTCATGTCGGGTTGCGCCACCGAATGATGATGCTCAGGCTCCTCATTACCACTGACCTCTGGCGGATGCTGACGGTCAGTTTCTTCTTGCAGGAAATCGATGATGGAGCGGACGGAGCGCTCATCCAGCCGCAAGTTAGGCATCGGGATCTTGTTGTAGCGATCGAACAGTTCCATCGCAATCGGGTCCTTTTCCGCGAGCATGCGATCCGGTTCGCGGATCCAGCGATTGAGCCAGGCCGGATCGCGCTGACGGGTCACGCCGATCAGATCCGGGCCGATGCTGCGCATGCCGATGCCTTGCCCGTCCAGTGGACCGAGGCTGTGGCAAGACGCGCAACGGGTGCGGAACAGCTCTTCGCCATTGCTCGGCGGACGGATTTCCGGTGCGTTGACGTAGCTTTCTTCCACACTGGGCTGTTTCCAGTTATGCAGGGTATTGGCCAGTTGATCGGCCAGAATCCACGGATTTTCGAACGGCGAGGATTTCATCCAGCGGCCCGTTGCCTGGTTGCCGATGATCAGGCTCAGGTTGTGGTCCTTGTTGCGCCCGTTATCGACGCCTTCGATGAACAGCCCCAGTTTCTTGCGCAGGTCGGTGATGTCGGCGAATTCCCCGGTGAGGAATTTCCAGCCTGGCCCGACCTGGAAGCGTTGCGCATAGGCTTTGAGCACCTCGGGGGTATCACTCAAGGGGTCGATGCTGATGGAATAGAAGAAGATGTCCTTGCCGACCCGATCCCCCAGCAGTTTCTGCACCTGGCGCAGGCGCGCGGTTTCCAGGGGGCAGGAGTCGCTGCACGAGGTGAAGATGAAGTTGATCACCACCACCTTGCCTTTGATCATGTCATCGAAAAAACGCAGCTGTTGACCGTCCTGATCGGTCAGCAGGGTGTTGGGGAAATAGTCGCCACCCCAGGGGGTGTTGGCTTCAACGACAGCGGGTTCGGCAGTGGATGCAGGAGCAGGTGCGGGCGTCGACGTTGGCTGGCTGGCGACCAGCAGTTGGCTGACCAGCAAACCGGTCACCACCATCAGCACCAGGTGCATGCCCAAGGCTCGTGAGCGTGGTGCACGCATTTTCATGTTCATGTCGACACCCTCCCTGTTTCATTGCTTGACGGTTGCTTCAGGGCCGAAGCCGTCGCCAGTGAGGAAGGTTGGTGGGGGGATTGAAACCGGCCTGTACGGCAGACGGCAGGGTGTTTTCCATCCACGTGGTGTGGCGTGAGCCTTTGATCCCATCAGGCAAATCGAAAGCATCTTCGTTGCACTGCGCTTTTTTTCCATCACCAGCCGCCTCGATGGCGTGAAAGGGGGGTGATGGTGGTTCTGCAAGGACCTCGCCAATTAAGTAATTTCTTTACACCAAAGCATTAACACTCGACAAAACAATGAATTATCAACATCCATGTGCCACGACCATGGAAATGACCGGGGATTGAAACCCGCTAATGGGGATACTTAATCCCCATTTTTTCAGGGGGCCAGATTAAACAGCAGGCGGACAGTGGTGCCCTCGCCTTCACGGCTTTCCAGGGTCACCGCACCGCCAAAACGCTCCATGATCCGCTTGACCAGCACCAGCCCGACGCCCAGCCCGCCCTGCTTGGTGGTAAAGAATGGCCGGAAAGCCATGGCGCGCTGCTCTTTGCTCATGCCTTTGCCGGTATCGCTCACCCTCACGCTGACGCGCCGGGCATCGCGAGGTTCGATCCGGATGGTCAGGGTGCCGCCGTCGTCCATGGCTTCCAGCGCGTTGGACAGCAGGCTGTTGAGGATCTGGGTCAGTTGCACCTGCTGACTCAGGACCATGGGCGTCTGGTCCGGCTTGAACACCACGTTGATCCTGGCCTTGTTGATCTGCTGCTCGAAAGCCATCAGGCTGTCATGCAGGGCCGCCACCAGGTTCACCGGTTCAGCCTCGTCATTGAGCGGTCGCAGGGACTGGAGCAACTCCCGTACCCATTTCGACATGCGATCGACCTGACAAATGATGTCGTTGATGGTCCCGTGTGCCGGACCGCTGTCGAACTCTATCGCCAGCTCGGCGCTTGAGCGGATATTCGCCAACGGATTGCGCAGACTGTGGGCGACCGCCGAGGACACCTCCCCCAGCGCCACAAAGGTTTCGTTGGTGATCAATTGCTTCTGTTGCGTCGCCAGCAGGATCGCCGCCCGCCGCACAATCCAGTACAGGCCCAGGTAAATCAGACCGCCGCCCAGGGCGGTCGCCAGCCAGATCAGCACCAGGCCGCGCTCCATGCGGTTGATCAGGTCCTGCGGTTCCTTGTAAATCTCGACCATCGCCGTGACGGTGCTGCCATCGGCGTCGAACAGTGGAATGTAGTTTTCGATGAAGATGAATTTGGGTGGTTTCAGAAACTTCTGTTCCATGCGGGACTTGTCCACATCGTGGTAACTGCTCGACACGGGAAGCCTGGAGCTGAACGCCCGCTCGAGGTCTTCATCGTCATAAATCGCGGTGCCCGTCAAGGCCGGGTTGGTCGACCAGATCACCCTGCGGTCGGGGGCATAGATGTTGGCCAGGGTCACGTCCGGCAAATGTTTGATATGGTCGATGAAATCATCACGGAAATCGGCACGTGACAGCGGGTCGACGTCAGGAAAGTCCTGGTCATTTCGTGGGTCGAGCAACTCACCTATGCTCGGGGTGTCGGGAATCGACACATGGCGCAACTCGGTCAAGGCAATCGACTGAATGAATTGCGAGGTCAATAGCGCATCGCGCTGCACGCTTTCGGTAATCACGAACCGCGAGGTCACCGCCCCCAGCGCCACCGCCACCATGCCGATTACCACCATACTGACCAGCGAAAACCAGCGCAGCAGATCGAACGGCCGCTTGCGCGTGTTCAAGCGGGCTTCGCCTTCGGTCACAAGCACTTTGGTCATTGAGTTCATGGACACGGTTCCCGGAAACCCCCTATAGGTTTATAGCCCACTCATAGCCGTTTGCCCGAACCTGGGGACTGCGATCCCTCCCCCCTCGCGGCCCCATCACCCCAATGTTGGGGACAACTGCCCGCCCCCCCAATTTCCCGGTCTGTCGCCCGCGACTGCGCCAACACCTTGCTGCGGGCCTCTCACGGGCGTTTTCGCTGATTGGTATGGAAGTTGCCAAACACCTTGCCAACTGAGCCGGCCCCAAGGGGCAGGTACTTCGATAGAGGGAATACTCATGCACCCTTTACTGTGCAAGACCGCGACCGCCCTGGTCGTGACCGCTCTAACCCAAGGTATTGCCCAGGCAGCGCTGTTTGCCGTAGACCCCGGCCCCTATCTGCCAGCCAATGGCAATTTCGCCGCCTGGTATCAGGACACCCACGGCCGAACCCTTGACCTGTGTTTATCCAAGGCTGTCAGTTCCAGGGTTGCCAGCGCGCCGGGTGCCCCGACATACATGTGCTCGTTGATCCCTAATCCCGGCATTTTCGACGACACCCAACCGTTGGTCTTCCCGACCAATTTCCCCGACGAAGCGTTCTGGGCCACCGGCGAAACCACCATCGTCGATGCCGCCCGAGGCATTGACCTGACCTATGTCTCGGCGCTTGAAGCCGCCTTCAGTGGCGGTGATCCGCTGGACGGCGACCAGATCAGCTTCGCCCGTATCCGTATTCGCATCGACGTGCCCGTCGCCGGCACCTATGTCATCACCCACCCTTACGGCGTCGAAGTGTTCAACGTCGACACCCCAGGCAGACGGGCGATCAACATGACCCGGGACATCGGCATCGGTGCGCCGAAAACCTACGACGGTGCGCTCAAGGGCGACGTCGGGCCGTTCCTGCGCAGCGTCAACGGCCCCTACACCGAGACCAACCCGACCACTGGCCAGGCCGAACAATTCGTCGGCGATCCGAACCTGACAGAAGCCGTCACCGGCAGCCCCTTCAACACCAACTACGTGCGCATCGAAGGCCCCAATGGCCTGGACTTGCGCACCCCCCTCTTCGCCGTATCCGGCAAGTTGTCGACGGTGGTCCGGCCAACCCCGGTGATCGCCGAGCGCAGCACCTACTCGCGACAGGCCGGCGCCAGCGCCCCGGTGGCCCAGCAAGATGTGTTCGTGATGGCCCCGCCGCCACCGGCCACCGTGACCCTGGCCAGTAACAACCCGGCCCTGAACTTCACCGAAGCGAACACCACCGGCCACTGGTATGCGCAGTCGCCGAACAATCCGACACTGCCAGGCACCTTGCAGGTGACCGCCGACAACCACCTGGCCATCGCCAGCAGCACGCCGACCACCTTGCCCATGCCGCTGACCGACCTGGTGACGATCTCACGCGCCGAATACAGCCTGAGCACCGGGCAAATCACCATCGTGGCTTCGACCAGCGATGAAACGTCGCCACCGGTGCTCACCGCCACCTCCGGCACCGGTCTCGCCATCGGCGCCCTGAGTGGCGACGGAGCCGTCAAAAGCCTGGCCACCGGCATCTCGCCGATACCGCCAGCCCAGGTTCGCGTGACGTCATCCAATGGCGGCAGCGATACCGAAGAAGTGGTCATCGTGCAATGAGCGCCCACATGCCCGGATCCTCATCAGGAGGCATCATGAACAAATGGCCACGCCTGGCGCTCAACGCCCTGGGACTGACTCTATCGCTGAGCGGCAGTGTTTTCGCGCAACTTGCCGCCGTCGATCCCGGCCCTTACACCTTTGCCACCGGGAAATTCCCGATCTGGTATCAGGACAACAATCTGCTGTCGATGGAGCTGTGCCAGTCCCGCGCCGCCAGCTCGCGGGTGCCGGCCAGTGTGCCGCCGGCCTACCTGTGCACCCTGCTGCCGACTCCAGGCATTTTCGACGACAGCCTGCCGATGGTGTTCCCGGACAACTGGCCGGACGAAGCCTTCTGGTTCCTCGCCGAAACCAGCATCCCCGACAACGCCGCAGGCTTTGGCATGGACGCCTATGTCGCCGGGATCGAGGCTGCATTTGCCGGCGGCAACCCGGTCGACGGCGACCAGATCAGCTTCGCGCGGATCCGCATGCGGGTGAATATTCCCACTGCCGGGACCTACACCATTACCCATCCCTATGGCGTGGAAACGGTCAATGTCACCACCCCCGGCCGTCGTGCGATCAACATCACCCGGGACATCGGCATCGGCGCACCGGGGGTGTTCAGCGGTGCAGTCAACGGTGCGATCGGACCGTTCCTGCGTAGCGTCAACGGCCCCTACACCGAGGTGAACCCGGACAGCGGCGCCATCGAAACCTTCGTCGGCGACCCGAACCTCACCGAAGCCGTGACCGGCAGCCCCAACAACACCAACTTCGTGCGCATCCAGGGTCCGGCCGGGACCCTCCAGACCAACCTTTTCACCCTGTCCGGCAAGGTGCTCGACAACCGTGCGCAAACCGCAGTGGACATGACCCGTGCCACCTACCGCCGTACAGCCGGCACGGGCGGTAACAACACCCGGGTCGAAGTGTTTGCCCAAGCCGCCAATGGTTCGACCCTGTGCTTTCGCGAAAGCATCGCCCTGGTCCCCGGCCCGCCTGTGTCGCCTTGCCAGACCAACATGCCGGGCGATAACAACGGCGTGTTCTTTGGCCAGCATCTGCTGACTAATGGAACCGTGCCTGCGGTCGTGGTGGTCACCGCCACCGACCCCACCGGGACCACCCGCCCGACTGCGGTATCGGGCAAGCTCTCGGACGTGGTGAAAATCCAGACCGCTCGTTACGACTGGAGCAACCACAGCCTGCTGATCGAGGCCACCTCCACCGACGAAGTGGTGGTACCGGACATGGTCGCCCAGGGTTACGGACGGCTGTCGAAAACCGGCACCCTGCAACGCCTGACGGTGGCTGACCTGAGCCAACCCCCTGCAACCGTGACGGTCAAGTCCGCCGCCGGCGGCAATGACACCGAGCCGGTCGTAGTCGTCGGCACGGCACCGGACACCGGCGCGAACCAGGCTCCGATCTCTGTCGCCGATACTGCCAGCACCCGCTTCGGTGTGCCGATCACCCTCAATCTGCTGGTTAACGACAGGGACCCGGACGGCAATACGCCGCTGAGCATTACCGCGCTGACCCAACCGGCCGCCGGCCAGGGCACCGTGGCCTTGAGCGGCCCTACGGCGGCGGTCTACACCCCTCCCGCTGTCGTCAACGCGTCGCTGACCACGACCTTCACCTACAAGGCCCAGGACGCGAAAGGCCTGGCCTCGACGACAGCGGCAACCGTGACCATTACCGTGGCGCCTAACCAGCCTCCGGTGGCCGTCGCCGATGCCGTCACGACACTGGGTGTGGCGATTCCAATCAACGTGCTGGCCAACGACACCGATCCGGAAGGCAACGTGCCGCTAGCGGTCGACAGCTTCACTCAACCCGCGGCAGGTCGCGGTACCGTCAGCAGTAACGGCACAGTGCTCACCTACACCCCGCCGGCCACCGTGACCACGGCCTTCACCACGACCTTCACCTACATCGCCCGGGACAGCTTCGGCGCCCTGTCGACATCGCCAGCCACGGTCACGGTGCAGGTTTCGCCACGGCCTGTGGCGGAAACCTTCGCAGTGACCACCGCAACGGTGAGCGCCCGCACCAATAACCGCTTCACCTGGAACTTTGCCGGCACATCATCGGTGACCACCGGCAATACCATCACCATCAAGGTCACCACGCCGACCGGACTGGTCACCCTGGGCACCACCACCGTACCGGGGAACGGTCGCTGGCGGTTGACGGTGAACAACACCACCACGGTCGTTCCGTCGGCGAACCCGACCGCCACGATCACCTCGTCCCAAGGCTCCGTGCGTAACGTGGCCGTCACCGTGCGGTAAACGCTCGCCCCACCGGCCAGTACAGCCGGTGGGACTAGCGCACCAGCCGCTCGGCCAACGCCTTGGCCTGGCTCGCCACATCGGTGACGGCAGTACTTTCCCACCACATTCCGCGCAACGGCGGGCCCATGGCAAACAGGCGGCGGGCGGGCTGACCCGCGGCGTTCAGGACCGCGCCATCGACCTCTGCCGCGATGCCCAAGGCCAGCGGCCCCGGCCGTACCAGGCCGCGGGCGAGCAATTGCCGGGGCAACGGTCGCGCGACCCGCCGCCAGTCATATTCGATACCGCTGGAGTTGATCAGGGCGGCACCGCTGACCACACAGGCCTGCGCCTCGCCGCGCCGTCGAAGGCGAATACTCACCTCGCCATTCAGCGAGGGCTCAAGCCCCTGGAACGAGGCCGCGTGAATACGTAACCGCCCTTCTTTATATAAGCGCTCCACCCGTTCGGCGCTCAAGGGCGGCGAGCGGTGGTGATGGCTTTCCCACCACGGCCGCACATGCCGCACGAACTGCCGACGCTGCACGTCCGTCGCCTGATGCCACAAGCGGCCGATATGTGCCCGCACCGTGTCCAGCGGCGCCTGCCAGTCGATACCCTGGGCGATGGCGTCCCGGCAGTGCCGACGCAGTTCGCGCATCAGCTGGCGAGGTGTGCGGATGCTCAGGTCCTCAGCGAGAAAGTCCACCCAGGCCGGTGGCTGGCGACGCACATGGGGCAGCAGCCCGTGGCGGGAAAACACTTCGATCGGCCCGCGATGCCCGGCCTGTTCCAGGGACACCACGGCATCGACCATGGTCAGGCCCGAGCCGATGATCATGACCGTCGATTGCGGATCGAGCCGCTGCATGGCCGCCACGTCCCACGGATCAAGGGCGGCCGCATTCAAGCCGCTGGATTCGGTTTGTGGCGTGCGCGCGGCGGGAAACATCCCGGTGGCCAGCACCGCAAACGCGCCCTGCACGCATCGGCCATCGCTCAAGGTCAAGCGCACGGCGTCGGCATCGGTTTGCAAATCGACCGCCTCGGCCTGCACATGCTCGACCGTCGAACCGTTCAGTGCACCCACCGCCTGTGCTTGTGCCAGGCGCTGTCGGGCGTACAGGCCAAATACGCCCCGTGGTGGAAACAGTTCGCTGATCGGCACAGGCTGCTGATCCGATTCCGGCCAGCCGCCCGCCTCGATGTACCCGGTCAGCCATTGGGTCAGGTCGTCGGCGTTGTCCGGGTCGACACTCATCCGCGCCGCATTGCCGTTGAGCGTATGGCCCAACTCCACCGCGCTGTAGGCTTCACCCCGCCCCAACTCGGCCCGGGGCTCGATCACCAGCACCCGTCGCCGGCCCGGCAAACGCATCAATTGCGCCGCCAGCATCGCGCCACTGAGGCCGCCGCCGACAATCAGGATGTCGGCGTCATGGGTCAAGGTCTGCTCCATCGTGCTCTCCCTGTTCAGATCACCACATTACGCACAAACCGCGCCGCCACCGCCCCGTCGTTGCGATAACAGTGCGGCTGGTTGCTGGCGAACATGAAGAATTCACCCGCGGCGATAGGCTGTGGCTGGTCGCCGAGCATAACGGTCAGGCAACCTTCGAAGACATAAATCTGCTCGCTCCAGCCGTCGGCGTCCGGCTCCGACGGATACACCTCGCCCGGTTGCAGGCACCACTCCCACTGCTCGACTTCACGGCTGGCCTGGGCCTTGGAGAGCAACACCGCTTTGCTGCCGGGGATCGTGCCGGTCCAGGCCAGTTCATTGATACGGCTGGGATCCCGGGCGTCGGGGGCCTGGATCAAATCACTGAAGGCAACGTCGAGGGCTTCGGCCACCCGGTCGAGGGTGGTCAGGCTGACGTTCTTTTCCCCCGCCTCGATCGCCACCAGCATTCGACGGCTGACCCCGGACTTTTCCGCCAGCGCGCTCTGGCTCAGGCCGGCGGCATGCCGCAAACGACGGACGTTTTGACTGACGTGCTGGAGGACCGAAGCCCGTTGGGTAGAATCTTTGTGCACTATATTGCTCACTGGGTGGGGTTGGGCAGTATACTGCGCAACATTCGGCGCATTGTGCGTCCCCCTCCAGTAGCGTGCAAGGTCATGACGTCGGTGAACTCCCCAAAGGCTTCCTCCCGTTTCACAAGGTTCAGCAAGGCCGAATGCGTGCTGGTGCTGATCACGATGGTCTGGGGCGGTACCTTCCTGTTGGTACAGCACGCGATGACCGTCAGCGGCCCGATGTTTTTCGTCGGCCTGCGCTTTGCCGCCGCCGCGGGCATCGTCGCCCTGTTTTCCTGGCGTCACCTGCGCGACCTGACGTTGTTCGAACTCAAGGCCGGGTCGTTCATTGGCGTGGCGATCATGCTCGGCTACGGCTTGCAGACGGTCGGGCTGCAAAGCATTCCCAGCAGCCAGTCGGCATTCATTACCGCGCTGTACGTCCCTTTCGTGCCGTTGCTGCAATGGCTGGTAATGGGGCGGCGACCGGGATTGATGCCCAGCATCGGCATCATGTTGGCCTTTACCGGGTTGATGCTGTTGTCCGGACCGTCCGGTGCGGCGTTCAACTTCAGCCCCGGTGAAATCGCCACCTTGATCAGCGCCGTGGCCATTGCGGCCGAGATCATCCTGATCAGCACCTATGCCGGCCAGGTCGACGTGCGCCGGGTGACAGTGGTGCAACTGGCGGTCACTTCCGTGCTGTCGTTCCTGATGGTGGTGCCGACCAACGAGGCGATTCCGGATTTCTCATGGCTGTTGCTGTGCAGCGCGCTGGGCCTTGGGGCGGCGAGTGCGGCGATTCAGGTGGCGATGAACTGGGCGCAGAAAAGCGTGTCCCCGACCCGCGCCACGCTGATCTATGCCGGCGAGCCGGTATGGGCCGGGATTGTCGGGCGCATCGCCGGGGAACGCCTGCCGGCGATTGCCCTGCTCGGGGCCGGGTTGATTGTGGCGGCGGTGATCGTCAGTGAGTTGAAGACCAAGGGCAAGGCTGCGGCTGAGCAGGAGCTGGAGCAGGAAACACAGCGATAAACCGCAAACTCTGCATTGCCAGATAGGCCGCCATCGCGAGCAAGCTCGCTCCCACAGTGTTTTGGGTTGAACACAAGATTGTGTGTACACCTTCATACCCTGTGGGAGCGAGCTTGCTCGCGATGGCGGCCTATCTGGCTCCCCAACCTCTATCTGAAACAATGTGAATCAGGGCTTTTCCGTCTACCGTGTAGGATTCTGCGACAGCTTGGCGTTTGGTGATCGGGGAGCTGGCACGTATGATGCTTCACAAACTTCCGCAGATTAGAAGCCTATGTCCCTGATAGTTCTACTGCTTCTGCCTTTCATAGGCAGCTGTTTGGCGGCCGTGTTGCCGCACAATGCCCGTAACGCCGAATCCCTGCTGGCTGGCCTGATCGCCCTGATCGGCACCGTTCAGGTCGCCTTCCTGTACCCGCAGATCGCCCATGGCGGCGTCATTCGCGAAGAGTTTCTCTGGTTGCCCAGCCTGGGCCTGAACTTCGTCCTGCGCATGGACGGTTTCGCCTGGCTGTTCTCCATGCTGGTGCTGGGCATCGGCACCCTGGTTTCGCTGTACGCCCGCTACTACATGTCGCCGAACGATCCGGTGCCACGATTTTTCGCGTTTTTCCTGGCTTTCATGGGCGCCATGCTCGGTCTGGTGATCTCCGGCAACCTGATCCAGATCGTGTTTTTCTGGGAGCTGACCAGCCTCTTCTCGTTCCTGTTGATCGGCTACTGGCACCATCGCGCCGATGCCCGGCGCGGCGCCTACATGGCGCTGATGGTGACCGGCGCGGGCGGTCTGTGCCTGCTGGCGGGGGTCATGCTGCTCGGCCATGTGGTCGGCAGCTATGACCTGGACAAGGTCCTGGCCGCCGGCGACCTGATTCGCGCCCATGCCCTCTACCCGATCCTGTTGCCCCTGATCCTGATCGGCGCACTGAGCAAAAGTGCGCAATTTCCCTTCCATTTCTGGCTGCCCCACGCCATGGCCGCGCCGACTCCCGTGTCGGCGTACCTGCACTCGGCGACCATGGTCAAGGCCGGGGTCTTCCTGCTCGCGCGGCTATGGCCATCGCTCTCGGGCAGTGAACAATGGTTCTACATCGTCAGCGGCGCCGGCGCCTGCACCCTGTTGCTCGGGGCGTACTGCGCAATGTTCCAGAACGACCTCAAGGGCTTGCTGGCCTACTCGACCATCAGCCACCTCGGCCTGATCACCCTGCTGCTCGGCCTGAACAGTCCGCTGGCCGCCGTCGCCGCAGTGTTCCACATCCTCAACCACGCGACGTTCAAGGCCTCGTTGTTCATGGCCGCCGGCATCATCGACCACGAAAGCGGCACCCGCGACATCCGCAAACTCAGCGGCCTGTACAAGCTGATGCCGTTCACCGCCACCCTGGCCATGGTCGCCAGCGCCTCGATGGCCGGCGTACCGTTGCTCAACGGCTTCCTGTCCAAGGAAATGTTCTTCGCCGAAACCGTGTTCATCAATGCCACCCGCTGGGTCGAACTGAGCTTGCCGATCGTGGCAACCATTGCCGGTACCTTCAGCGTGGCTTACTCCCTGCGTTTCACCGTGGATGTGTTCTTCGGTCCGCCCGCGACCGACTTGCCCCACACGCCCCACGAGCCACCGCGCTGGATGCGCGCACCGGTCGAGTTGCTGGTGTTCACTTGTTTGCTGGTGGGGATCTTCCCGGCCCAGGTGGTCGGCCCGCTGCTCGCGGCGGCGGCGCAACCGGTGGTCGGCGGCACGCTGCCCGAGTACAGCCTGGCGATCTGGCATGGCCTGAACGCGCCAATGATCATGAGCCTGATCGCCTTGTCCTGCGGTACCGTGCTCTATCTGCTGCTGCGCAATCAATTCAAGCGCGGGCGCGTCGACCGTCCGCCGGTCATTGGTCGCCTGGACGGCAAGCATCTGTTCGAATACGCGCTGGTCGCGATCATGCGCCTGGCCCGGCGCCTGGAGCCGCGGATTGGCACCCGGCGCCTGCAAATGCAGTTGTTCCTGGTGGTGTTCGCCGCCGTGCTGGCCGGGTTGATCCCCATGCTGCACAGCAGCCTGCACTGGGGCGACCGGCCGAAAATCCCCGGGTCGATCGTGTTCGTCACCTTGTGGTTGCTGGCCATCGCCTGCGCCCTTGGCGCGGCCTACCAAGCCAAATATCACCGGCTCGCGGCCCTGACCATGGTCAGCGTCTGCGGCCTGATGACCTGCATCACCTTCGTCTGGTTTTCGGCGCCGGACCTGGCCCTGACCCAACTGGCGGTCGAAGTGGTGACCACGGTGCTGATCCTGCTGGGCCTGCGCTGGCTGCCACGACGGATCGAGGAGGTCTCGCCGTTGCCCGGCAGTCTGCGTCGGGCGCGAGTGCGGCGGATCCGCGACTTGCTGTTGTCGACCTCCGTAGGTATCGGCATGGCGTTGCTGGCCTACGCCATGCTGACGCGCCAGACGCCCAACGATATTTCCTCCTTCTACCTGAGTCGCGCCTTGCCCGAAGGCGGCGGCAGCAACGTGGTCAACGTGATGCTGGTGGACTTCCGTGGTTTCGACACCCTCGGTGAAATCACCGTGCTGGTGGCGGTGGCCCTGACTGTGTTCGCCCTGCTGCGTCGCTTTCGCCCACCCAAAGAAAGCCTGCAACTGCCGGCCCAGCAACGCTTGCTCGCACCGGACGTGGTCACCGATCTGGTCAACCCGCGTCACGCCAGCGACACCGCACTCGGCTTCATGATGGTGCCGGCGGTGCTGGTGCGCCTGCTGTTGCCGGTGGCGCTGGTGGTGTCGTTCTACCTGTTCATGCGTGGGCACAATCAACCGGGCGGCGGATTTGTTGCGGGGCTGGTGATGTCGGTGGCGTTCATCCTGCAATACATGGTCGCCGGCACGCAGTGGGTCGAGGCGCAAATGAGCCTGAGACCGCTGCGCTGGATGGGCACCGGACTGATGATTGCCACGGCAACCGGGCTGGGTGCGATGCTGGTCGGCTATCCGTTCCTGACCACCCACACCTGGCATTTCTCGTTGCCGCTGCTGGGCGACATTCACCTGGCCAGCGCGCTGTTCTTCGACATCGGCGTGTACGGCGTGGTGGTCGGCTCGACCTTGTTGATCCTCACCGCCCTCGCCCACCAATCGGTGCGGGGTCACAAAACCGCTGCCCAGCCTAAATCCGTTGCCATGAAGGAGGTCGTCTGATGGAAGAAGTCATCGCAATCGCCATCGGCGTACTGGCCGCGTCCGGCGTCTGGCTGATCCTGCGCCCACGGACGTTCCAGGTGGTCATGGGCCTGTGCCTGCTGTCCTACGGCGTCAATCTGTTCATTTTCAGCATGGGCAGCCTGTTCATCGGCAAGGAGCCGATCATCAAGGACGGCATCCCTCAGGACCTGTTGCATTACACCGACCCGTTGCCGCAGGCCCTGGTGCTGACGGCGATCGTCATCAGCTTCGCCATGACCGCGTTGTTCCTGGTGGTGCTGCTGGCCTCCCGGGGCCTGACCGGCACTGACCATGTGGATGGCCGGGAGCCCAGGGAATGATGGCGATGACTCACCTGATCGTCGCGCCCATTCTGCTGCCGCTGCTGACTGCGGCGATCATGCTGATGCTCGGCGAGAAACACCGGCCGCTGAAGGCGAAGATCAATCTGTTCTCCAGCCTGCTCGGGCTGGGCATTGCCGTGGCGTTGTGGCAATGGACACAGACCACCGGCGTACCCGGTTCCATCGGCGTGTACCTGCCGAGCAACTGGCAAGTACCGTTCGGCCTGGTGCTGGTGGTCGATCGCCTGTCGGCGCTGATGCTGGTGCTGACCGGCATCATCGGCGTCTGTGCGCTGCTGTTTGCCATGGCCCGCTGGGACGGCGCCGGTTCGAGTTTTCACGCGCTGTTCCAGATCCAGATGATGGGCCTGTACGGCGCGTTCCTCACCGCTGACCTGTTCAACCTGTTCGTGTTCTTCGAAGTGTTGTTGGCGGCGTCCTACGGGTTGATGCTCCACGGCTCGGGCCGGGCGCGGGTGTCGTCGGGGCTGCATTACATCTCGATCAACCTGCTGGCCTCGTCGCTGTTCCTGATTGGCGCGGCGCTGATCTATGGCGTCACCGGCACGTTGAACATGGCCGACCTGGCGGTAAAGATCCCGCTGGTGTCCGCAGCTGATCGCGGCTTGCTGCACGCCGGCGCGGGGATCCTGGCCGTCGCGTTTCTGGCCAAGGCCGGCATGTGGCCGCTGAACTTCTGGCTGGTGCCGGCCTATTCGTCGGCCAGCGCGCCGGTGGCGGCGATGTTCGCGATCATGACCAAGGTCGGCGTCTACACCTTGCTGCGCCTGTGGACGCTGCTGTTCTCCGCCCAGGCCGGGGCATCGGCGTTCTATGGTGGTGAGTGGCTGATTTACGGCGGCATGGCAACCATCGTCTGCGCCGCCATGGCGATCCTCGCCGCGCAACGCCTGGAGCGCATGGCCAGCCTGAGCATTCTGGTGTCGGCGGGCATTCTGTTGTCGACCATCGGTTTCGCCCAGCCGAACCTGGTCGGCGCGGCGCTGTTCTACCTGTTCAGCTCGACCCTGGCGTTGAGCGCGCTGTTCCTGCTGGCCGAACTGATCGAGCGCTCGCGCTCGGCCAATGAAATCCTGCTCGAAGATGAAACCGAACTGCTGCCCCGGCCACTGGAATCCCTGCATCCGCCCAAAGGCATCAACCTCGACGACGAACAAAAAGCCGTGGTCGGCCAGGTGATTCCCTGGACCATGGCGTTTCTTGGCCTGAGTTTCATCGCTTGCGCCTTGCTGATCATCGGCATGCCGCCGCTCTCCGGCTTTATCGGCAAACTCGGGTTGATCGGTGCCCTGCTCAATCCGCTGGGCCTGGGCAACAGCGGCGACACACCGGTTTCCAACGCCGCGTGGGGCCTGTTGGTGTTGTTGATTGTGTCCGGGCTGGCGTCGCTGATCGCGTTCTCGCGTTTGGGTATCCAGCGCTTCTGGACGCCTGCGGAACGACCATCACCCCTGCTGCGACGCCTGGAATGCGTGCCGATCTTCGCCCTGCTGGGCTTGAGCATTGCGCTGACCTTCAAGGCCGATCCGCTGCTGCGCTACACCCAGGCCGCCGCCGATGCCTTGTACAACCCGCAGCAGTACGTGATGGCGGTGCTCGGCACGCGCGTCGTACCGAACCCGTCGGCCCATGCGACCACGCTGGAGGTGCAGCCATGAAACGCCTGTTTCCGGCACCGCTGCTGTCGCTGGCCTTGTGGTTGCTGTGGTTGCTGCTGAACCTGTCGACCAGCCCCGGCAATCTACTGCTGGGTGCGGCGCTGGGGTTTTGTGCACCACTGATGATGCGCAGGCTGCGTCCGCTGCCGGTACGCATCCGTCGTCCCGGGGTGATCCTGCGCCTGGTCCTGCTGGTCGGGCGTGATGTGCTGGTGTCCAACCTCGCCGTGGCCTGGCGCGTACTCAATGCCGGTCGCCGCCCGCCGCGCTCGCGATTCATCAAAGTGCCGCTGGATTTGCGCGATGCCAATGGCCTGGCCGCGCTGTCGATGATCACCACGGTAGTGCCCGGTACGGTCTGGTCGGAGCTGGCGCTGGACCGCAGCATTCTGCTGCTGCACGTCTTCGACCTGGACGATGAGGCGCTGTTCATCCAGCACTTCAAGGCGACCTACGAACGTCCATTGATGGAGATCTTCGAATGAACCCGCTGCTGTCGAGCGCGATCCTGCTGAGCCTGTTCTTCTTTTCTCTGGCGATGATCCTGACCCTGGTCCGCCTGTTCAAGGGGCCGTCGGCCCAGGATCGGGTCCTGGCGCTGGACTATCTGTATATCGTCGCGATGCTGATGATGCTCGCGCTGGGTATTCGCTATGCCAGTGACACGTACTTCGAGGCGGCGCTGCTGATCGCCCTGTTCGGTTTCGTCGGCTCGTTCGCCCTGGCGAAATTCCTGCTGCGTGGTGAGGTGATCGAATGAATACACCATTGTCGTTGTGGGTGGAGATCCCGGTGGCGATCCTGCTGGTGCTCGGCAGTCTGTTTGCCTTGATCGGCGCCACAGGCCTTTTGCGCATGAAGGATTACTTCCAGCGCATGCACCCACCGGCCCTGGCCTCGACGCTCGGGGCCTGGTGCGTGGCGCTGGCTTCGATCATCTATTTTTCGGCGCTCAAGTCCGCGCCGGTATTGCACGCCTGGCTGATTCCGATCCTGCTGGCGATTACCGTGCCGGTGACCACCTTGCTGCTGGCCCGGGCAGCGCTGTTTCGCAAACGCATGGCCGGGGATGATGTGCCGGCTGAAGTGAGCAGCCGGCGTACGGAGAGTGGTAGTTAGACCAAGGATTTGTATTGACTGGACCGGCCTCTTCGCGGGTAAGCCCGCTCCTACAGGAGATTTGTGAGCGACACAGCCCCCCGTAGGAGCGGGCTTGGTCCGGGCGGCGATCCGACGAAGGCGATAGACCTGTCAATACATCAGGACCGGTCTGTCTCAAACCCAGGCCACCGCCAACAACCCCGCCCCCAGCACCACACACAACGGCGAGTAGACCCAGGTATCCAGCCGGGCAAATTTCGAGCCTTTGACCTCTTTGAAAAAACCTACCAGCTCCGAATCGCCAATCGCCCGGGCAAACAGCAAAATCGCAATCGCGCTGATCACCCACTGCAACGACCAGTGATGCAACGGTGGCAGCCACCAACCCACCCGCAAGCACACCAGCGCGGCAATCAACAGCAACAGCCCGGCCACCACCAGTGTGATCCAGCCTCGTGGCTTGAACGCCGGCCGCAGTTGCGCGCTGCCCACCTGCGGCACTTGCGGGACCACCGCCACCGCCGCCCACTCACCACCCAACGCCCAATACACATGCACCAGACTGATCGCGGAGAAGATCGTCACCAGCGACTGAGCCAACAACAGGGTCATGGTTCAGAAATCCTTGAAAGGGATATGAACAGAACATTGTAGGAGCTGCCGCAGGCTGCGATCTTTTAATTTTGCTTTTTAAGACAAGATCAAAAGATCGCAGCCGGCGGCAGCGCCTACAGGGCGGCGGAGACTTTATCCGCCACGTCCTTGGGCAGCCAGGCCCTCCAGACGTCCGGATGAGCCTTCATGAACGCCTGCGCCGCCTGACGCGGCGGCGTATGTTTCTCGCTCATCTCGGCCAGCGCCTTGTTCAGCGGGTCGATCGGAAAGTCGACCTTGGCGAAGAACTCGGCAATCTGCGGATACTGCTTCTGGAAGGGAGTGGACACACCGATGGACAGTTTGGAGGCCAGGGAACGGGTCGGCTGTGGGTTGGGGTTGTCGGCGTCGGTCAAGGTCTTCCAGGCTTGCGCGTCGAACGGTGGCTCTTCGAGTTGAATCAGCTTGAAGCGGCCGAGCAACGGCGTGGGCGACCAGTAGTAAAACAGCACCGGCTTGCCACGATGAATGGACGAACTGATCTCGGCATCCAGTGCCGCACCCGAACCGCTGCGGAAGTTCACGTAGCTGTCGTCCAGTCCATACGCCTTGAGCTTCTGCTTGTTGACCACTTCCGAGGTCCAACCGATGGGGCTGTTGAGGAAACGCCCCTTGGTCGGGGCTTCCGGGTCCTTGAACACGTCTTTGTAACGCGGCAGGTCGCTGACGCTGCGCAGGTCCGGCGCCAGCGGCTTGATGCCCTTGGCCGGGTCGCCCTTGATCACATATTCCGGCACCCACCAGCCTTCGGTAGCGCCCTTGACCGTGTCGCCGAGGCTGACGACTTTGCCTTCGGCTTCTGCCTTGACCCACACAGGGCTGCGACCGGCCCACTCTTCGCCAATGACCTGGATGTCATTGTTGGCCAGGGCGGTTTCCAGGGTGATGGTGGTGCCCGGCAAGGTGTCGGTCGGCAGCCCATAGCCCTTCTCGACAATGATGCGCAGGACATCGGTAATCAGGCTGCCGCTTTCCCAGTTCAGGTCGGCGAAGTGGATCGGCGCCTGGGCGGCAAACACCGGAGCGGGTGTCGCCAGTAAACCGAAAGTGGCCAGGACCGCAGCCAGCAACCGTCGAAATCCGTTCATGCTTTTGCACCTCGTGCTGTTCACAGCAATAGCAGGATGGCCTGGCAGTAGACCGCGAAGCCTCTGAATACTCAGTCCAATGACTGTAGTAGAGGTTCCTGCTTTCGAGGTGTGTGGATCAGTTTTCGCAGGTTTGCTGCAAACTCATCAGCTCGCGCCTGACCATGCTGGCGTATGGCGCCGGTTGCAGTTGGTAAAGCTGTGACGCCACCCAATTCAGCCAGGCTCCTTGCAGAATGACCTTCTGCCCGAACAGCCGCCGCGCTTCGTCTTGAGCGCTGGCCAGGTTCTGTTCGTGGAAATCGGCGCGGGTCAGGGTCATCACTCGCTGGCCTTGAAGGTCACCAGCTCACCCTTGCGCCACTTGGCCGCTTTGGCGGTCACGGCTTTGAGGGTCTTGGTCAGGCCTTCTTGCAGCTGTTGATGGGCCGCAAACACCATCACCACGCTGTGACCTTCCTTGAACACTATCCCCTGACCGTCGGCCGTGGTCACGAAGGCGTAATCGCCAATTCCGTAAACCGTCAGTTTGATGTCGCGGAACTTGATGTCCAGCTTGCCGCCTTCACGACTGGGCAGCACGGACGCGCTGAAATGATCGCCGACCTTGAGTTTGAGTCCGGGCTTGTCGTCCACCACCAGGGCTGATTCGGTGTCGATTTCGGCAATGTAGATGCCTTCAGCGTTCTGTTCGGTCATGTAAACGAAACGTGACTGAAACTGCTTGACCAGCTTTGCGCGCAAATCACCCAGTACGAACAAAGCATGCATATCGAGATTACTTACTGCCAAGGAAACATCCCCACATCTGAAAAATGGTGCCGTACGCGAAAAATAAACGCACAGCCAAAAAAGCGGCAATGCCGAAGGTGTCGCCAAAGAACCCGGATTGAAGTCCTGAATGAGCTGTGCGCTCACTCATCACGAAGCTTGAGAAGACTACTGGAACGTCACCCGCGTCGTGCTGCCTGGTGTTCGTCACAGGCTGAAGGAAAACACCCTTCCTGCGGCCAGAAAATCATGGACTATCAACTTCGGGGAAAAATCTCATCAAGAAAAAATCTTTTCCTACATATCGTCCGCAAAAAATTGCATTAGATAAACATCAATCACCCACCAGTGGGGGTGATTCTAGAGCAGCGATGCTCTTGGAGACTAGCCAAAACGACGTACATACGTCGATAAAACCATGAAAAGGACTTCATATGTGCACGCTGACTCACTTTGCCTATCCCTTGGTGCCTGACACGCAAACACCACCGATCTCGCACCCGATACGCTTGCGCCCCCATGAACCGCGTCTCGATGCCCCAGCCCGTCCGCGATTTCAGGTGGTGATGGCAGGCATTGCCTTCTTTCATATCAAGGATATTTCGACAGGCTGCGTAAGAGGTTTCCGAGCGGATCATAATGAAGCCTGTGCCCTCGCCCGGCTTCTTGAATCACATTGTTGACATACCCGCCGCACACATCCCCATTGACGTTTCGTCTGCCCGCCGACTTATCTCAGCCGTCGACGGGCAACTACTGCCATACTGCCAGCCCAATAAAACGGATCCGCAAAAAATCGGGTTGCGTTGACAACAACATTGTATTTCCAGGGGAAGTCTGCAACGTGACGGAATTTGATATCGGCGAGTTTTTTATCCGGGGGGAAGCCAGAGAAATCGACGGTGAATTCCAGGCCGTGATTGTCATGCGAGCCAAACCACCGCTAAAGACCGTGACATATTACCAGGTCGAAAAAGATCGCTGGTTCAAAACCCCGGATGTCGCCGCCATTGCGGCCCAGGAATCGGCCAGGGAGCTGAAGGCGGCGGTCGATGCGGGCGCGCTGAAAGCCTGATTGTCGGGTTGGCGGTGCGCAACGACGCAGATTGGCAGGTACTCCGCTGCCAATCATGACCGCGATATCAACTTTGCCTTGCATGCTGACCCTCCCAACTTAATTAGCAACCTAATTAATAGGTATGCTAATTAGTTTTCCAGCGAGGAAACAGCGAAACCCTGCACAGGTTAATTGCAGAGTTCGTAACAATCGCCCGACAGCCCGGATTTTCTAGCGCGGTTTTTCCGGTTTGTAGCCCAGGCGTAAACCGCCCCAGTGCCGGCCCTTGAGCATGATCGGTACCGAGAGATCGTGCATCAACTCGCCGGTGTCGCGCGTATAGGTCTGCAGCAACACGGCCTTCTGATGGCTGCCACAGCGGATCCCTGTGCGGTCAGCGAACTTGCGTTTGGTCCGGTTCTGCAAGGCATCGACCTGCGCGTCCCCCGTCAACGGCTGACTGAACGCCTTGTTATGGGTCGGCACATAACCCTGCTGGGTGCAGGCGATGGCGAACACCAATCCTTCGTGACGCGGTAACAACGGTTCCTGGATCGTTGGCAGAACCTGATCGGTGTAGCGGTCGAAACGCGTCTGGTACTTGGCCGGGCTGGTATTGGGAATAGTCTGGTAATTGCGGTCGAACAGATCGTCGAGACTGATTCGACCGGCATCGATATCCGCCTCGAATCGCGCGGCAATCTGCGTAGCGCCATCGCGCGCCAGGTCATAGATCCGCTGGTGATAGTCATCCAGCCCCACCTCGGCAAGACGCTCGCTGATGGTTTCGGCCTGCCCTTCCATTTGCACTGCCGCATGGGCCAGGCGTTGAGTCTGCTGGTCGCTGACCGCCAGGTCGCTGCGCATCTGTTCGATGGCGTGGAACAGGCTGTCGAGTTGTTCACGGTTGGTGTCTGCCCCTTGGGCGATTTCCCCGACCTGGGACTCGACACTCGCCGCCAGACGGGCAATGTTCTCCAGGTGCTGCCCCGTCTGTTCGACCTGCTCGACACCGGTATCGAGGTCGCTGGACAGTTGGCGGATCTGCTCCACCACCTGCGCGGTGCGTTGCTGGATGTCGGCTACCATTTCGCCCACTTCGCCCGTGGCAGTCGCCGTGCGTGCGGCAAGCCCACGCACCTCGTCGGCCACCACTGCAAACCCGCGACCGTGCTCCCCCGCCCGCGCCGCTTCTATCGCTGCGTTCAACGCCAACAGGTTGGTCTGGCTGGCGATGGACTGAATCACCAGGGTCACGCGCTGGATATCATCGCTGCGCAGGCTCAAGGCTTCGATCAGTTCACGGCTGTTGTTGGCGCGCTGGCTGAGTTGATGCATGCGCGCAATGGACTCGATCAGTTGCGTACGCCCCACCGCGCCACTTTGATGAGCCTCGCTGGCAGCACTGAGCGCCTGGCGACTGAGCGTCGAGGTGGCCTGTTCGGTGGTGATCATGACCTCGGCGTTGCTGACGATCTGTGCCGCCGCCGCGAGCTGCGATTGCAGTTTGTCCGCCAGCTGCCGAACCGAGAACGCCACGCCAGCAGCTGACAGCGCGTTATGGCTGGTGGTGTAGGAAAGGTCGCGAGTCAACTCGCCGATGGCATCGGGGTTGGCGGGGCAAGCCGCCTGCGGGGTCGCGCGCGAACGCAGGCGAGGCAGCCAGACAATCAATATGGCCAGGGGCAGCCCAAGGTAGAGCGACCATCCGCCCAGCGTCATGCCACTTAACAACAGCATCAGGGCGATGCTTTGCAGCGTCGGTGTCAGCCAGCGGTTTTTCGGCAACAGCACGGGTGCGGGCACTGCCGCAACCAGAGACCCGTCTCTCGTCATCATCGTTACCCCGGAAAGCTTCTAATTGTTGTCTTCGCATTAAACGCCACTATAAAGCCATTATCCATGAGCCTTTAGTCGTGAGCGTTGCAGCAGATCAATAGAACAACCGGGAAATCGAAGACGGCAGAAAACGAAGATCGCAGCCTGCAACAGCGCCCTACTTCAATTGCGTAGGAGCTGCCGCAGGCTGCGATCTTTTCAAAGGCAGTCCATCTTGATGGACTGCCTCGCAGAATCAGGCCTGACGCTGGTGCTTGTCGATTTGCTCGTGACGCTCTTGAGCTTCGATGCAGTACTTGGTGGTCGGGCTGATCAGCAGGCGCTTGAGGCCAATCGCCTCGCCGCTGTCGTCGCACCAGCCAAAGCTGTCTTCCTTGATGCGCTCAAGGGCTTGTTCCAACTGAGGCAGCATGCGCTGGTCGCGATCGATCGCGTTCACCAGCCAGGTGCGCTCTTCTTCGACCGAAGCCGCGTCTGCCGGATCGGCCGGGGTGTCCAGGCTTTCGATGGCGATGCGGTTCTGTTCGATGCGCTCATGGGTTTCGACTTTCATGTTCTGCAACAGCTCGGAGAAAAAAGCATGTTGCTCGGCATTCATGTAGTCATCCGCCGGCATGGCCAGCAACTTGTCCTTTGTCATTGATATCTCTATAAAAAAACGTGCATTAAGGCGAATTAGGGAGCGTTCCGGCAGACCTGGGCAGGCCATCGGAAAGGCGCCGTTTGTTCCAAGCGCCACCCGGCACTCAATTTACGAGGGGCGGCAGTCTACGGCCGACTTGAGGCCTCAGCAACTGAAAAGACAGCGAATTTGTCCGACAAAGCCCTGAAAATGCTCTACCGCAAGCTTTGAGGTGGTAATCGGAGTGCGTTTATAGCAAGAAATTCAACCGAGCGGCTGTATATAGATGACAAACGGCCTGCACCGGGCATATTCACGGTCATTTGCAGGGCTGCGAACCTCAGCTAAGGTTGTCCCTCCCGAAATGGCCATATAAAGGAAAGGACCATGAAGCTGATCGGTATGCTGGATTCGCCCTATGTCAGGCGCGCCGCCATTTCTGCCAAATGCCTGGGAATCGCCCTGGAACACCGATCGGTCTCGGTGTTCCGCCACGTCGAACAATTCCAGCAGATCAACCCGGTGGTCAAGGCGCCCACGCTGGTGCTGGATGACGGTGAGGTGTTGATGGATTCGACGCTGATCATCGACTACCTGGAAACCCTGACCGATAACAGCCTGATGCCCGTCGAACCGGGTCAGCGTCTGCGCGCGTTACGCCTGATCGGCCTGGCGCTGGCCGCCAGCGAAAAGTCCGTGCAGCTTTACTACGAGCGCAGCTTGCGGCCGGCGGAGATTCAATTCGAGCCCTGGGTGCAGCGCGTCGAAGGACAGCTGACGGCGGCCTATTCGGCGCTGGAGCGGGAGCTGGAAAAACAGCCGCTGAAGACTGACGGTTCGATTGGGCAGGATGGCATTACCCTCGCCGTAGCCTGGAGCTTCACCAATCTGGTAGTGCCGGATCAGGTGAGTGCGGCGCAGTTTCCGCGGGTTGCAGCGTTTACTGCATATGCCGAGGGGCTTGAGGTGTTTGTGGATACACCGATCGAATAGCTGGATTCGCTTCGCCTGACCTGCCGTCTTCGCGAGCTTTTGCGGCGAACGGGTATGTTCAGCGGGATCGGCGCATTGACCGAACCCCGGAATTTCCATGAACTTTTATTTAGAAAGCCTGCGATCATTTCTTGGCAAAATGCCGCACAACGTTGTGAACATTTAATCAGGCCAGCCCTATGACCCGCATCTTGACCATCGAAGACGACGCCGTGACCGCCCGGGAAATTGTCGCCGAACTGAGTAGCCACGGCCTCGACGTCGACTGGGTCGACAATGGCCGTGAAGGGTTGGAACGTGCGGTCAGCGGCGACTATGACCTGATCACCCTCGACCGCATGCTGCCCGAGCTCGATGGCCTGGCGATCGTCACCACGTTGCGGACCATGGGCGTGACCACGCCGATCCTGATGATCAGCGCGCTGTCCGACGTCGATGAGCGCGTGCGCGGCTTGCGTGCCGGCGGCGACGACTACCTGACTAAACCCTTCGCCACCGATGAAATGGCTGCCCGGGTCGAAGTCCTGCTGCGCCGGCAGAATACCGTGACCGCCCGAGCCACCACGCTGCGGGTGGCGGATCTGGAACTGAACCTGATCAGCCATGAAGCCAGCCGCGACGGCCAACTGCTGACGCTATTGCCCACCGAATACAAACTGCTGGAATTCCTGATGCGCAATACCGGGCAAATCCTCTCGCGGATGATGATTTTCGAAGAAGTCTGGGGTTACCACTTCGACCCCGGCACCAACCTGATCGACGTCCACATCGGCCGTCTGCGCAAGAAGATCGACCCGCCTGGCAATGCCCCACTGATTCGGACCGTGCGAGGCTCGGGTTATGTCATTGCCGAACCCGTCTAAAGGCTGGCGCTCTTCCAGCAGCCGTTTGCTGGCGCTCTACAGTTCGCTGTTCGTGATCTGGAGCGGGATTCTCATGGGGGTCATGTACTACGAGGTTTCCGCTTACCTGGATAACCTGGCCAAGCATTCGCTGATGCAACGCCAGCACCTGTTTTCACGCTTCTCGGGCGAACAACTGGTGGACGCCCTCGCCGTCAGCATGACCTTCGATATCCGTGGCATCGACGCCTACGGCCTGTTCGATGCCCGGCACCGTTACCTCAGCGGCGCCCTGCGCTACATTCCGGACGGCTTGCCGCTCGATGGCAAGATCCACACGCTCAGCGACTGCGCCGAGTCCGACGACCCGACCCTGCCCAACGACAGCTGCGACGCCGTGGCGACCCAGACCCGCGACGGTTGGTGGCTGATTCTGGTTCGCGACAACGGCTCGCTGTTCGCCGTCACCCGGATCATCCTTCACGCCCTGTTCTGGGGTGTGACCCTGACCATCGTGCCGGGCATTGTCGGCTGGTCTTTGCTGCGGCGCCGGCCGTTGCGACGCATTCGCGGGATTCAGGCCAGTGCCGAAGCCATCGTCGCAGGCGATCTGAGCCGACGTTTGCCGCTGTCCAACCGGCGTGACGAACTGGACATGCTCGCCGCCATCGTCAACGCCATGCTCGAACGCATCGAGCGTTTGATGAACGAGGTCAAGGGCGTGTGCGACAACATCGCCCATGACCTGCGCACGCCCCTGACCCGTCTGCGTGCGCAGCTTTACCGCATGCAGCAGCAAGCCGGCGAAAGCTCGCCACAGGCCATGCAACTGGACCTGGTGCTGGCCGAGGCCGACACGTTGATGGCGCGTTTCCGTGGCTTGTTGCGGATTTCCGAACTGGAAGATCGCCAGCGTCGTTCCGGTTTCGTGCAACTGGACCCGGTGTCGTTGTTGCAAGAGCTGCATGAGTTCTATCTGCCCCTGGCGGAAGACGACGGCCTGGTGTTCCAACTGCACCTGCCCGCGTCATTGCCCCCCCTCCATGGCGACCGCGCACTGCTGTTCGAAGCCGTGGCGAACCTGCTCAGCAACTCGATCAAATTCACTCCGCCCGGTGGCGCGGTGATCTTGCGCGGGATCAATGCTGGCGGGCACACGCGGATCGAAGTGCTCGACTCCGGCCCGGGCATTCCCGAGGCGGAACGTGAAGCGGTGTTCCAGCGTTTCTACCGCGCCGAGGCGGGCAATCAAAAGAGCGGCTTCGGGCTAGGGCTGTCCATCGTCGCGGCGATTGTCAGCCTGCACGGGTTTACCCTGGAGGTGGGCACCAGCGAACTGGGTGGTGCGCGGCTGGTGCTCGATTGTCGGGAGAGTTTGATTCCTCAAGCCTGATACCGATCACCTGTAGGAGCGAGCCTGCTCGCGATGGACGTCAACGATAACGCGTGCAGTCTGATTCGACGCGTCGACCTTGCGTCCATCGCGAGCAGGCTCGCTCCTACAAGGGATTGCTGGTGTTTATCAAACCGGGTAATTGGCCCGCAACGCCTCAAGCCCCCCCTGATAGATGCCGTTAAACAACGCCTCCACTTCCTCGTTGCTCACACCCACCGGCTCGAACCGCCCGGACCAGGTCACCCGCGCGCCCTCGCCTTGCGCTTGAACCTTGATTGTCGCCAGATAACCAGTCGCCGGAAACGGTGCCTGTAAAATCGAGTAGCTGTAGGTTTTGCCGGCGTTGTCGAACACTTGCAAACGCTCGACCACCACCGTGCCATCGCTGGTTTCCAGCCGGCGTACCCGCCCGCCTTCACTGAGCTCGCTCTTGGGAATGAACGGCAGCCAATCCGGCAGCGAGTTGAAACCGCCAATCAATTGCCAGACCTGATCGGCCGAGGCCGGGACTTCGATAGTTGCTGATGCAGTTGCCATGTCGGGTGCTCTCTCAAAGTTTTTGGGGTTCAGATGGCCAGGCTGTCGACGACACCGCCGTCGACCCGCAAGGCAGCGCCGGTGGTGGCCGAGGATAACGGCGAAGCGATGTAGGCCACCAGATTGGCGACCTCCTCGACATCCGCTACGCGCTGGATGATCGACGTCGGCCGGGCCTTGCGCACGAACGCATCGGCTTCGTCCCGGGCGCTGCGTCCGGATTCGGCGGTGGCGTCCTTGAGCATGTCTTCCAGGCCATCGGTAAAGGTCGGGCCGGGCAGGATCGCATTGACCGTCACGCCGGTGCCGGCCAGGCGCTTGGCCAGGCCATGGGACACGGCCAGATTGGCGCTTTTGGTCACGCCATAGTTGATCATGTCCGCCGGGGTCGCCACGCCGGATTCCGAAGACAGGAAGATCACCCGCCCCCAACCCTGCTTGACCATGTCCGGCGTGTAATGCCGGGACAGGCGCACGCCGGAGATCACGTTGACCTCGTAGAAGCGTGTCCACTCACTGTCCGGCGCGTCGAAGAAATCCACGGTGTTGAAGATCCCGAGGTTGTTCACCAGGATGTCCGCCCGTGGTTCGGCGGCGAACAATATTTCGGCGCCTTCGGCGGTGCCGAGGTCGGCGGTCACGCCGCGCAATTGCGCGCCGGGTACGCGTTGGCGAATGCTCGCCAGCGCCTGCTCGACCTTAGCCGTGTCGCGGCCGATCACCACCACCGTGGCACCCGCCTCGGCCAGTGCCTGGCTGATGCCCAGGCCAATGCCGGCGGTGCTACCGCTGACGATTGCGAGTTTTCCGCTCAAATCAATCTTCATGTTCAAGCTCCAATGAGGGGCAAGGGTGCGCGCTCGGAAACCAGCTTTGCCTCACGCATCGCCTGCCAGAATGCAGCGGGAATTACCGCCGACAACGCGGCCACGTCTTCAGCGATCCGATCCGGGCGGCTGGAACCCGGAATCACTGCGGCCACTGCCGGGTTGGCCAACGAGAACTGCAATGCAGCGGCTTTGATGTCGACACCGTGGGCCGCTGCAATACGTTTGATCTGCTCGACCTTGTTGATGATCGCCGGGCTGGCCTTCTGGTATTCGAAGTGCACACCACCGGCGAGGATGCCCGAGCTGTACGGGCCACCGACCACGATTTCGACGTTCTGCGCCAGGGCCGCGTCCATCAAACGTTGCAAGGCGCGATCATGGTCGAGAAGAGTGTAGCGGCAGCATTTGTGCTCGCTGAAGATCCAGTGTGGGAGCAAGCTTGCTCACGATGGCGGCGCCTGTTTAAAGCGCATGTTTAACGGCTGTCAGCGTAACTTGATGAAAGCTACAACGCCTTGCGTCATTGCCTACGGGTACGCCAGAATCCGCCGGCTTACGCGTCTTGAGCCCGGGCATTATCGTTAGCCGGTCGCTGAAAAACAGCGATCGGGTTTGGTAGCCCGGACTAATTAGGCGCATAGCGCACCGTTTGCAGACCTTTCAGGTCTCTGTTTTATGGTGGCCATGCGCAGGGCTCTCTCGGGAGCGCCGGGTTCCTAATTACCGGTCTACCAACCCGCGTATGGCCGCCACCCCTCGTTTGGTAGCGAGGGCTGAAGGCTCCGTGATTTCAATTAGGAGTTCCATCAATGATCAAGCCCACACCCAATCCCCCGGAAACAAATCCAGCCTCCCCCTACGAAAGCCCCGATTCCAAGCAATTCCACGAAGCCGCCGAACGCGCCCTCAATCACTACTTAAACCCCGCCGCCAACATCATGGCCACGCCCCACAAACCGTCCACGATGTTCACTATCAACCCCGACATCGATACCGAAACCCTGCTGGCCCACGCCTGCGAATCACCGGCCTCGGCCAACGTCATGACCAACGATCTGGCGGGTTTTCTGGACGGATCGCACCGCAACACACTGCTGGGCATTGCACAGGTCATCATGCTGGGTGAGTTGGCGGTGAATCGGGCGCTGGATCGGCTCGATCCACCTGAATAAAGCACCGAACGCGTGGGAGCGAGCCTGCTCGCGATGAGGGAGTGTCAGTAAACGATGATGTGCCTGATACACCGCTATCGCGAGCAGGCTCACTCCCACAGGTCATCAGCGAATTCCAGGTTCCGCAGGGTTTGGTGCTTTACTGAAAAGACCCCCAACCCCAGCGAGCCCTCCACCATGAACCGCAACGACCTGCGCCGCGTGGACATGAACCTGCTGGTGATTTTCGAAACCCTGATGTTCGAGAAGAACCTGACCCGGGCCGGGGAAAAACTGTTCCTCGGCCAGCCCGCTGTCAGCGCGGCGCTGGCAAAGTTGCGCGATCTGTTCGACGACCCGTTGCTGGTGCGCAACGGACGCACCCTGGAGCCGACCCTGCGGGCATTGCAGATTCTCAAGGAATTGCAGCCGGCGATGGACACCATTTCCGGGGCAGTCAGCCGGGCCAAGGATTTCGAGCCCTCCACCAGTCGCGACGTGTTTCGAATCGGACTGTCCGACGACGCCGAGTTCGGGCTGTTTCCGCCGCTGCTCAAGCAGATTCGTGAAGAGGCGCAGAACGTTGTGGTGGTGGTGCGCCGAGTGAATTTCCTGCTGATGCCATCGATGCTGGCCAGCGGCGAGATTTCCGTCGGCATCAGCTACACCACCGAATTGCCAGCCAATGCCAAGCGCAAGAAGTTGCGCGACTTGAGTGTGAAGATCCTGCGTGGCGATGACCGCCCAGGCCCCTTGACCCTGGACGAGTTCTGCGAACGCCCTCACGCGCTGGTGTCGTTTTCCGGGGATCTGAGCGGCGCCATCGACAACGACCTGGCACGGATCGGCCGTTCGCGCCGAGTGGTGCTGGCGGTGCCGCAGTTCGCGGGGTTGCGGGCCTTGCTGGCGGGTACTGACATGCTCGCCACCGTGCCGGATTACGCAGCCAGTGCGTTGATCGAAGGCAGCAGTCAGCTGCGGGCAGACGACGCCCCGTTTGATATCAAGCTCTCCGAGCTGTCGATGGTCTGGAACGGGGTCAACGATAACGATCCGGCAGAACGCTGGTTGCGCTCGAAAATTGCACAGCACATGGCGGCGCCACTATCGGGGCATTGATCGACTGCAGGACTAACGACTCGGACTCGCGCAAATACACCGGCATGTCGGTCACCGGTGGCATGGCCGGAATCTCGAAGTACATCTGCACCACCCAGCCACGGTGATAGCTGGCGTGGTTGACCACGTGCATCAGCATCGCGCCGGCGCTCATGGTGCCGCTTTCACCCGAGACAAAGGTGAATTCCAGGAGCTTGTCCAGGGAGGCATCGGTTTGCCGGGCGCTCCAGTCGCAGTACCAGCGATCGATCTCTTTTTGCGCCATGCGCAGTTCGCACAGATCGGCATGCAGCAGGTCGTGTGAGGTCTTGAAGCCATGCCCCCGGCCTTCGAGGTGCGCCTGCCAGATGCAATCGACCACGTAGACATGATTGAGGGTGCCGATCATGTTTTTGAACACCGACACCCGTTCTTTTTTGACTTCCCCCGGAGGGAGCGCTGCGAGGCTGTCAAAAAGGCGCTGATTGGCCCAGCGTTTGTAATCGGCCAGCAGACAGGCAGTGCGTACGGTGATCATCAGAGTTCTCCGATGGCAGTAAGCGCATCCCCTAGCATAGACCCGATGACGGCAAAGCAGTGCCAGCCCTGATCATCGGTCGTCCAGGCGTTTTACTGCGTGTTCGGCGAGCGCCAGGCAACTGGTCAGCCCCGGTGATTCGATGCCGAACAGATTCACCAGCCCCGCCACCCCATGCTCGGCCCGACCGCTGATGAGAAAGTCGGCAGCCGGTTCAGTCGGCCCGCTGATTTTCGGGCGAATACCGCTGTAGGCCGGTTGCAGGCTGTTGTCCGGCAACCCCGGCCAATACCGGCGGATCGCCTGATAGAACCCTTCGGCCCGGCGGGGTTCGACGCGGTAGTCGATGTGTTCGACCCATTCGACATCCGGCCCGAAGCGCGCCTGCCCGCCCAGGTCGAGCGTCATGTGCAC
Source organism: Pseudomonas sp. IT-196MI5 (assembly GCF_949767415.1). Lineage (NCBI taxonomy): Bacteria > Pseudomonadati > Pseudomonadota > Gammaproteobacteria > Pseudomonadales > Pseudomonadaceae > Pseudomonas > Pseudomonas sp. IT-196MI5. Next base: position 214,206 of record NZ_CATKPZ010000055.1, on the reverse strand, counting down.
ACCCAGTCCCGCACCCTCCGGGGCCGGATACACCAGGTGCCGAAACGGCGCCCGGCCGCTGAAACTGAAATAGCTGCCCTTGCACAAATGCGCCCGGGGAATGAATTGCCCAGGCAGACCAACGATAGCGCGCGCCACCTCGGGCGCGGACAGCCCCGCGCAGTTGATCAATTCGCGGCAACACAGGGTCATGGGTTCAATACCGCCCATGCGCAGCTCGAAGCCCTGCTCCATGCAACGGGCCGACAGCAGCGGTGTGCGCAAGGCCAGCGTCGCGGCGAACCGCTCGGCATCGCCCTGAAGCGCCAGCATCAGAGCGTGGGAGTCGACGATGCCGGTGGACGGCGACCACAGCGCCGCGACGCAGGACAACGCCGGTTCAAGCGCCCCGGCCTGTGCGCCATCCAGCCATTGCAGGTCATCGACACCATTGAGACGCCCCTGCGCCAACAGACGCTGCAAAGCCAAGCGCTGCGGCTCATCGGTGGCCACGATCAGCTTGCCGACGCGCCGGCAATCAATACCGTGCTCATCGCAATAAGCATAAAGACGCTGCTTGCCCTCCACGCACAACCGCGCCTTGAGGCTGCCGCCCGGGTAATAGATACCGGCGTGAATCACTTGCGAGTTACGCGAGCTGATGCCCGTGCCGATGCCCTCGCCCGCGTCAACCACCAGCACATCGCGCCCGCTCATGGCCAAAGCCCTGGCCACTGCCAATCCGACGACGCCAGCCCCGATCACCACGCTTTGAATATCGACGTTCAACGACCCTGCCCCCTCACACCCGTTCACGCTGCCGATAGTCGGTCAGGCTGGAGAAAATCGCCAGTGACAAGGCCATGAAGTCCCCGTCCATATGCACAGTCGGCAGTGCCAGGGAACTCTCGGCGATTGCCACGCATCCTAAATTATGTGGTATTTCCCTTATGCTCCATGCTGTTGGAGGACACCATCATGCGCCGCATGTTTATCCTTTCTTCCCTGCTACTTTGTTTGCCCGTCGGTTCCGCTCTGGCCAAAGTGGATGCTGGTGATGTCGCCACTTCCGCCGGGGTTTCCGCTTCGCTGTACTCAACGTTCAAAGACGACAAACTCATGATTCCCGCCCGGGATGACGCTTCCAGCTTCGTCGCCAGTGGCGGTGCGATTCGTGGTGCCTATCTGGAGGCACTGTTGAAAAAAGTCCGTCAGGACAATCCCGCCCTCAACAATGCAAGCGACGAAGACCTGGCCCGCGCCATCCTGGTCCAGGAAGGCGTTGCCGCCGATCACTGAAGATCGTCATCGCCAGTGGTGGGGCTTGTGACACCGGGATAGCGTTTGCGGCCCTACCTCGCGTGCGTGCCAGTGGACAAGCGTGCCCACCCGGCCACGAGTTGCGCGTTGATACTCACCCCGCCGCACACTACGATCACCACGTCATTGGCGTCGGCAATCGCCGGGTGATCCAGGTAGGCAATCGCCAATGAAACCCCGCATGCCGGTTCGACCAGCTGACGCAAATCATTGGCGTAACGCACCACGCCCATGATCGCCTCATCATCACTGAGCACCACGCACTCATGGGAGAAATCGCCGATGTGCCTGACCGGCCAGGCCGCCACTTGCGCGGCGCCCAGGGACGTGGCGACGGTGTCGATTTTCGGCAGTTTGACCGGGTGCCCGGCCGCCACCGCTGCGGCGAACGACGCCGCGCCTTCGGTTTCGCAGGCCACGATGCGGCAATCGGTGTGCCGATGACGAATCAGGCCGGTGAGCAGCCCCGCCAGCAAGCCACCGCCGCCCACCGAGGTCACCAGCACATCCACTGGCGGGCAGTCTTCAAGGATTTCATCGACCAGGGTGCTGTGCCCTTCCCACAACACCGGGTGGTCGAAGGCGGGCACGAATTCACTGCGTGGGTCCTGGGCGAGCTCCCGTGCCTGTAGATTGGCTTCGTCCCAGACCTTGCCGTGCACGATCACCTCGGCGCCGGTATTGCTGATCCGCGCCCGGGTGCTTAGCGGGGTGGTGTGCGGCACCACGATGCATGCCTTGAGCCCCAGGCATGCAGCGGCCATGGCCGTGGCCAGTCCCGCGTTACCGCCGGAGGGACAGACCACCTTGCGCTTGCCCTGCTGCGCCGCCCGGCTGCACAGCAACCCGATGCCGCGTATTTTGAACGAGCCGCCAGGTTGCAGATTTTCCAGTTTCAGCCAGATACGGCGGGTCGGAGTCGACAGACCAGGGTGCAGGATCAAAGGCGTGCGGATGTGAAGCATACAGGCTCCTGTTTCACGCCACCGGCTCGTCGAACTCGTGCGAGTCGGCGGTGAACGGTCCTCTCTGTCAAGCTTAGTTCACCAGGCCTGCGGGCGACCGTCCCGGCGGTCCGGCGCAGGTTGCGATCTTTTACCCATGGAAACTCGAAGGCCAAAGAACGATCAAAAGATCGCAGCCTACGGCAGCTCCTTGTAAGCCTGTTCGTGGAGGGATCATGAAAATTTCGGCCAAACTGGCATTTTTCGCCGTCGTCAGCACCCTCGCCTACCTCGCCCTGGCGATCTGGGGACTGGGTGGTTTCGCAGCCTATTTCAGCCACGGTTCACTGGTCGTCGTTGCCCTGGCCACTCTGATCATGGCTGTCGCTTCTCTGTTCACCGAGGTCAACCTGAGTTCGGGGGAACGCGAAGACCGGGCCAACCGCTGGGTCATTCCGGCCTTCGGCGTGATCGGCTTACTGAGCGGCTATGTACCGGCTTATACCGACCGCATCGATTTCTGGACGTTTGGCGGTGAAGGCGTGCGCTGGCTCGGCGCACTCTTGTTCGTTGTCGGCGGCGCGCTGCGGTTGTGGCCGGTGTTTGTGCTGGGCAAGCGCTTCAGCGGACTGGTGGCCATTCAGCCGGGGCATCGGCTGGTCACCGATGGTATCTACCGCAACCTGCGCAACCCCAGTTACCTGGGGATGATGGTCATCGGCATGGGTTGGGCATTGGCCTTTCGTTCTGGTGTCGGGCTGATACTGGTGGCGCTGACGCTGATCCCGCTGATCGCGCGCATTCACTCGGAAGAAGCCTTGCTCCGGGCGCAGTTCGGCAGCGAATACGAGGCCTATTGCGCCCGCTCCTGGCGGCTGATTCCCGGGCTTTACTGACAGGAACACTGTTCCCCTGTGGGAGCGGGCTTGCTCGCGAAAGCGGTTCATCATTCAACAAACATGTCGACTGAAAGGACGCTTTCGCGAGCAAGCCCGCTCCCACATTAGACTGCGTGCAGGCGTAGACCATCGGCATCCACCTGAACCCGGACCGATTCATAACTTGCCAACGTCGCATGCGGCGTCTCAACAGGCTGTTCATGAGTCGCCGTCACGATCATCAAATCCGCCCCCGCCGCCTCGGCCGCCAGAATCCCCACCGTGGCGTCTTCAAAAACCAGACATTGTGCAGGCTCGACCCCCAGGCGCCGGGCCGCGAGGCGGTAACCGGCGGGGTCCGGCTTGCCGGCAGTCACATCCTCGGCGGTGATCATGACGGCAGGCTCCGGAATCCCCGCCGCCGCCAACCGCCGCAACGCCAGTTCCCGCGGGGCGGAAGTGACGATGGCCCATTGGCTGGCAGGCAACGACCGCAAGAACTTCGCCGCGCCAGCCACTTCGAATACCCCGTCGACATCGTCGATTTCCGCTTCGGTAATCCATGCGGCTTCGGCCTCGGCATCCACCCCGGGCAAGCCCAGGCGCCTGATGGTGTCGACGGCGCGGGCGCCGTGGATGGAGGGCAGGAAGGTGTCGACATCGACGCCATGGCGCACCGCCCAGGTTGTCCAGACCCGCTCGGCGGCGGCAATGGATGTCAGCACGGTGCCATCCATGTCGAACAGAAAGGCACGGTAAGTCGAGTTGAATACAGAGTGATCGGACAAGAAAAAGAACCTCGCAGGTGCCGGACGGATTTGCCCGGCAATGTAACACCTGCGCGCAAGTCAGTTGAGTCGTTTGGACTTGAACGTCTGGCCCACGCAATCGAGCAGCCCGCCAATCATCCAGGGTTTCTTGATGAAGGAGACCTCATGCCGCACGCCTGCGCTTTCAGGGGTTTCGAAACCGGACATGATCATGATCGGCTTGTCCGGCCAGCGATCGCCGAACTGGTTCGCCAGGTCCGCGCCATTGAGCGTGCCGGGCATGGTGATGTCTGTCAGCAGCATGCCCACCTCCGGCGCATGCTGTTCCAGATAGTTCGCCGCTGCGTCCGCACTGATTTTCGGCTCGACGACAAACCCCTCCTCCTGAAGAATCTCACAGAGAAACTCCAGGATCATCGGGTCGTCCTCAACCACCAGAATCAACCCGCCAGGAAGATCTCCACCCGCCGTCGGTACTCGACTCATGACCGTGCTGCCCCCTGATAGCCTCAATGATTTCGCGGGCTCTGACCCGCTACCTTAAAGGTATGAGCAGCGGACTCAGCGGAAATTCATTTTTGATGCAACCAGGTGACCGGCATCAAGCGTACTGATCAATTTTGCCCATCAGGCGGCACGCTTTCCCTGAAGCCCTGCGGAAAAAACCTGTGGGAGCGAGCCTGCTCGCGATGGCGGCGGATCAGTCAACATCGATGTCGACTGTCAGGCCCTCATCGCGAGCAGGCTCGCTCCCACATGTACCGCGGTGGCTGGACTTACTGCGACATTTCGCTTTTTTTCATCGCATCCTTGGACATGGCGTCTTTTTTCATGCCGTCCTTGCTCATGGAGTCTTTGGACATGCTGTCTTTGGACATGGCGTCCTTGGACATGGAATCGGTCTTCTTCATCGCGTCTTTTTTCATCGCATCCTTGGACATCGAATCCTTGCTCATGCTGTCGTTGCTCATCGTGTCGGCTGCGAACACAGAGGCAGCGCCAACGGCCAGGCACATGGACAGAACTACAGTGGTCAACTTTTTCATGATGAAACTCCTCGAAGCGTGGGTTGTGGACGTATGAAATGGCCAGGCATCCATCAGCTGCCACCGAACCAGTTATAGCCCTGGTCTTCCCAGTAGCCGCCGCTGTAGGTGTTGCTGACGAAAATCGCCTGAATGTGTTTGGGGTTCTTGTAGCCAAGCTTGGTGGGCATGCGCAGCTTCATCGGGAAGCCGTATTCGCGCGGCAGCACCGCGCCGTCATACGTCAGCGTCAGCAGGGTTTGCGCGTGCAACGCGGTGGCCATGTCGATGCTGGTGTAGTAGTCGTCGGCGCATTTGAAACCGACGTATTTGGCATCGGTGTCAGCGCCGACTCGCTTGAGGAAGTCACTGAAGCGCACCCCACCCCAACGCCCGATGGCGCTCCAGCCTTCGACGCAAATGTGTCGGGTGATCTGCTCGGTCTGGGCCATGGCGCGCAGCTCTTCGAGGCGCCAGCTGCGTTTGTCGGCGACCAGACCGGTGATTTCCAGGCGATAGCCCTCCTCCTCCACCGTCGGCGCCTCGTCGATGCCGTAAAAGGCATTGAAGGGAAACGGCCGGGTGATCATCGACGCCGGATAGGTCGGCGCCATCGCATGGGGGTTGAACAGCCAGCCCTGCACCCGATCGTTGAATCGCGACATGGACGACAACGCAGTCTCGACGCTTTCGTTGTCGGTGATGTTGCAACCGGACAGCATGGCTACGCCTCCGAGGGTCAGGCCACGCAGCAGAAACGAGCGGCGCGAGCGGTCTTCGATTTGCGGGGCGAGGATCTTGCGGGCGTCGGCGAGGATCGAAGCCTCGTCCAGCCCGGGGACCTGAATGCGCTTTTTCATACCTGCTCCTTGCGGCCGACGATCATGGCCAACAGCGTTTTCGGAACCAGCGCGACCATCAGCAGATGCACTGCGACGAAGGCCACCAACAGCGCCATGGCGAAAAAGTGCACACGGCGCGCGCCTTCATAACCAAACAGCCATTCACGCAACAGCGGGAACTGCACCGACTTCCACAACACCAGCCCGGAGAGCACCAGCAGCGTGATGTCGACCATCACGAACAGGTAAGCCAGCCGTTGCACCTGGTTGTAATGACTGGGGTCGGCATGCCCGAGTTTTCCGCGCAAGGCGGCCCACAGGTCCTGCAGCACGCCTTTGGGTGAAACCGGGAAGAAACGCCGTTTCAGGCGTCCGCTGAACAGGTTGAAGGCCAGGTAGACCAAGCCGTTGATCGCCAGGAACCACATCGCCGCGAAATGCCATTGCAGCGCGCCACCGAGCCAGCCGCCGAGGGTGATCGACTTGGGAAAACTGAATTCATAGATCGGCGAAGCGTTGTAGATGCGCCAGCCGCTGGTGACCATCACCAGCACTGCCAGAGCGTTGAGCCAATGGGTCAGGCGTAGCCAGCGTGGATGAGTGGACGTGGGTGAAGCAGTGGTCTGCGACATGTCCGGCTCCGGTTTGTTGTTCGTTGGAGCCGAGTATGGGAGCGCGGAGATCGCCAAATCCTCACGTAAAGTTAAATTAAACGTGATAACTGCTCATTCACTACCGACCAAAACCCTGTAGGAGTGAGCCTGCTCGCGATGACGGTTCATCAGTCGACATCAATGTTGAATGACAGACCGCTATCGCGAGCAGGCTCACTCCTACAGGGTTCTGTGGTGGTCCGCCGGTTGCGCAATTATGGTTAAATGCCGCCCCCCACAAATGACCGACCCGACCCGATGAACCCTGAAGCCCTCGCCACCCTCAACCAGCACCTGCTGACCGCCCTGGCGGCCGCCCCCGCCGAAACCCGCCGCCTGTTCCACGGCCGTGGCCGCTGCTGGCCGGGGCTGGAACAAGTGACTGTGGACTGGTTGCAGGGCGTGGTGCTGGTGGCGCTGTTCAAGGAGCCGGATGCAGCGCAACTGGAAGACTTGAAACAGTTGCTGATGGCGATCACCCAGTCTGAACAGTGGGCAAAATCCGGTGCCCACACACTGCTGTTGCAACATCGCTACCTGCTGCAAAGCACCACCGAGTGGCTGCTCGGGGAAGAGATCGACGAACTGACGATCATCGAAGGCGGGTTGAAGTACCGGGTCGACCTGGGCCGCAAGCAGAACACCGGTCTGTTCCTCGACATGCGCTACGGCCGCGAGTGGGTCCGCGCCAATGCCGAGGACAAGCGGGTATTGAACCTGTTCGCTTACACCTGCGGTTTCTCGGTGGCCGCCATCGAAGGCGGCGCGAGCCACGTGGTCAACCTCGACATGTCGAGCCCCGCCTTGAACCGTGGCCGCGACAATCATCGGCTCAACGGCCACGACATGAGCAAGGTGAGTTTCCTCGGTCACGACCTGTTCAAATCCTGGGGGAAGGTGATTGGCAAGGGGCCGTACGACCTGGTGATCATCGACCCGCCGTCGTTCCAGAAAGGCAGCTTCCTGCTGACCAAGGATTACCAGCGTGTGCTGCGCCGGTTACCGGAATTGCTCAGCCCTCAAGGCACCGTATTGGCCTGCATGAACGACCCGGCGTTTGGTGCCGACTTCCTGATCGACGGCGTGACCCGTGAGGCGCCAAGCCTGCGGTTCGAGCAGCGGCTGGAGAATCCGCCGGAGTTTCCGGATGCTGATGTTGAATGTGGGTTGAAGGCGTTGGTGTTCAAGCTGGAAGGATGAGATTAATTCTGTCTATTGAGAGCTTGTTTACTAGGGGGGGGACTGATTAGCGTTTCATACCCGTTACCGATAAGTTGCGCGCAACTTGAAGTGGCTTGTTTTCAAGTTTTGAATTTACTCTGCGGCTCATTACCTGACCAACACCGCGAGCATCTACAATCGAAGCACGAATTGAGAACCTCACATCAACATAAAAATCAACTGCGCGAAAAAACTTTTCTCCATCTTCAATAAAATACGGTATCACTTCAGGATCCTGCCTAAAGCCTGTAGCGACAAGCTTGAAATCATCCATGATCCTTTTGGTTGACTTCCCATTAGGGGTTCCATTTAAAAAAACCTCCATCCTCTCTTCGGAAGTCCCTTCCGTCTCATGCATCACTCTGAGCGTGTCTTGATTGATGACATAATCTCTTTTCAAAACAAAAGGAAGAAATCCAAAAAAATCATTTTTCCGAGAAACAGCAGCGTACTGAAACTTCGCTACATCACTTGCAAAATACTCACGCGTTGCACTTTCCTTAAAGTTGTACTTCATAATCCATTCATACTTATCGTATAAATTCCTAAACTCATCTTCTTCACCATACACCGACTCAATTGCTCTCTCGCCATAATCAGATGAGTGCTGCATCTTATTAGCAACAAAATCGAGCCGTCTTTTTTCCTGCTCATCCGCAGGGTCATAACGCATATATAAATCAGGATCAAAATTTTTAGTTTCCTCTCCGGTAGCCACAATAACTCTGAAAGCAAACTTCCATAATTTTATGGCGTTTTCCCTGTCCAGGCCTTTCTGATCAAAAAATACTACCGGATTATTTTTTACCATCAGGTACCTGTTAGGTCCGGAAATATCACCCGCTGGATCCGGACAAATCCAGCGCTGCAACCACGGCGCGTAATACCGGTAGCCATAGTAATAAAGCCCGGTCGCATCCCGCTCCTTGCCCGAATAGCGAATGGTTTTGTACTGCGTCACCAATGCACTTCTACCCGCCCAGCACGCCGTACCGCCAAAGGGGTAATAGTGTTCCTGGGTCCGCACGCCCGCCTCATCGTCCAGCTCCAGGGTGCTGGAGCCGAGGTGGTCGCCGAGGCTGTAACGCAGTTGGTCACTGTGCGCACCTTCGGGCCAGTGCAGCGCCCGCACCTTGCTGCGCCCAGCCTCGAGGCTGATGACGTGATGCTCTTCGCCATCGGCCTGGCGGTGGATTTCCAGACCGGGGAGGTACCGGACTTCGGTGCGCAGGGTGCGGCCGCTGCTGTGGGTGAGTCCCGTTTTGCGCAAGCGATGACCGGGGTGGTCGTAGCGGTAGCACTCGTAGTCGTCGGGCTCGGTTTCGCGTTTCACCAAGGTGACTTGGTGTAGTTGATTGCGACTGTCCCAGAGCATGGCTTGCCCGCGTTGCAGTTCCAACTGGTTGCCGCAGGCATCGAAACCCGAGGCGATTTCAGACTCGCCTGGCAGCGAGCCGTCGCCCCGTTGCGCGAGGCTGCGGTTGCTTCGCGCCGAGGTGAACATCGAAAACCCCGGCGCGCCGCTGTGGTGGCGGGTGGTCAGGTTGCCGCTCCGGTCGTAGTCGAAGTGCTGGGTGTAATTGCGCCGTTGGTTGGGGTCCAGCGGCGTGGGCAACAGTGTCGGCAGAGCCGGGCCATGGCTCGGCTGGCTGACCTCCCAGCCCTGGGCTTCGACCAGTTGATAGAGGCTGTCGTAGCGGTAGCGGTTGATCGGGTCGATGCGCTGGTTGTTGAAATGGGTCACGGGCTGGGACCGGTCGTGCAGTTCGACGATGTTGCCCACCGGGTCGTAGACGTAGTGCAGGTCCTGCAAGGGCTTCTGGTTGCCGACTGCCGCCACCAGCCGGATCAGCCGTCCGTCATCGGCGGCGTACTCGGCGTGGGTCAACACACCATTGCCGGCGGTTTCCCGTTCGATCTGCTCCTGGGCGTTGTAGCGGATCTCGCTGACCAGGCGTTGTAGTCGCCTGCCCTCGCCGGCCATGTGCAGCCAGGCCTCACTCAACTTGCCGGCCACGTCGTAGCCAAAGGTTTTGACGTTGCCCATGGCATCGGTTTGCTGCTGAAGCTCGCCAGCAGGAGTCAAACCATGGCGGGTGATGAAGGACTGAGCTTCCAGATGCTCATCCCGCGCACCGGGTTCGACGGGCCAGTCGGGTGTTTCAAGTTCGAGGAGCAAGCGTTGCTCTTCAACCAGCGCTGAACCGGCGAGCCCGTAGTCGGCCACCCATTGCGTGCCGGCCGGATGGTCATGGCGGATCATCTGTCCGCACTGGTTGTGCGCTGCGTACGCGGGTTCGGAGCCGCCATAGGTCAAGCGTTCCACCACGCGAGTTCGTTCGCCCACGGCCTGTTCCGTGACGGTGACGGGCCGCTGTTGTTCGTCGAACACCGTGTGCCGCTGACTGCCTCGTGCATCCCAGAATGAACAGGGCGAACCCGCCTGATCCAGCACACTCAACTGCCACCCGGCATCGACGCTGTCCGTCAACAACGGTTGCCCGTTCAAGCCGTAGAGCGTGGTCAGGTTCGGCATCGGCGCCGTGCCCCACAACCGTGGGTCCCACGACTCGAACAACCGCCCCGCCGCGTCGAAGCGTTGCCGAGTGATGCGTGGATCAATCTCCGGGCTGTCGGGATGGCGGCAATAGCCGACGTTGCGAACCGCCAAGGCGCGCGGATCGATGACGGACAGCGTCGGGGTCGCGGTGTGGGGGGTCATTGCATTGGCGGTCCTTTGCGTTGATGGAGGACAGACTGGGCCCTTTTTGGCCGGGCCGAAACTGTAAGAAGTTACAGATCGACGCCTGTGAATTCGCCATCATCGGAGCGCCGCCCGGAGCAGGCTCGCTTCCACAATGAATCGTGTCGAATGGATATCAGTGGTTTGTCAGCCAGCTAATGCTGACGGTGGTTGTGCTGCTGGTGGTGTTGGTCGCGGTGATTCAGTTGGGGGGACCGGTTGGCGCGGGGGTGAACAAGCGCTAGCCCTGTAGGAGCGAGCCTGCTAGCGATGGAGGTCAACGATAACGCGGGAAACCAGATTCCCCGTGGCGCCCTCAGGTTTTTCGCGAGCAAGCTCGCTCCTACACGAGTGGCGATCTTGATGATATTTCTTACAGGAAAATCAGCGGTTTTGCAGGCCCGCTCCCTTTCTTTTGCAGGACATTTCCTAGATCATTTCGCTCGCTTGCGCCTGCCGAATTCCGTGGCTAGGCTCGGTCCGTCACTGCTCATCAGTGATCGGGTTTAGTAGCCCGGAACAATAGGCGCATAGCGATTCCATGCTCATGTCCGGTAATTTTTGCCGCATGCAGAATATGGTGGCTGTGCGTGGGGCACCTTCGGGTGCACCGGTTTTTCCTATTGACCGGCCTACTAACCTGCGTACAGCCGCCACCCAACCGTTTAGTAGGCGATAAGTGATGGCTCCCATGCAGAAATAGGAGTAACACTCATGAAAAAATCAGTACCCGATCCACCTCCCGAAAACCCTACCAACGAAACCGTCACCGACGATTTGCTCAGAGATCGTTCCGCGCTTTACCGAGCCATCGATTTCCACCTCACCGGCAAGCAACCCGCACCAACCGATGAAATGCGCTTCTACAACGTCAGCAAAGACGTGAGTTTTGAAGACACCCAGCTCTATGTCGCCGACCTGCTGCGCTGTGCGTCGGTCACGGCGTATCAGTGTGGCGATCAACTCAAGGGCGCCGACCGGGCGATGGTGTACTCGATCTGGCATTTGCTGGAGATTGCCAAGGCGATGGTGGATCACTCCATTGAGTGTTTGGGGATGAAAAAGGGCTGAGCAATCGGTTATCAGTGTTATCGCCATCGCGAGCCTGCTCACGATGGCTCGGGCCGCGGCTGACGGCTCAACGCGGCTTCAACACCAGCGCAAACAACTCGCCATGCCCGTTCACGTTGAGTTTGTGATAAAGGTTGCGCCGGTGCACTTTCACCGTCTCCGGGGAGATGCCCATTTGCTGGGCGATGGCCTTGCTGGAGAAGCCCTGGAGAATCAGGCGCGCGGTTTCGATCTCGCGCACTGTCAGGCGTGCGTCGAAGCGATCGAGCAAGGTCGCCAGATCACCCGCCGGAGGTTCGGCGACCGACCCTTGCGGCGGCAGCAAATCCAGGTGTCGGCGCATCGCCGCCAGCACCCAGTCACGCACGCAAACAAGGCGGCCCTGCTCCTCGAGACTGAAGCGCGTCGCACGCCCCAGGGACAGGCCGAGCACGGCGCCGTCGACGTTGACCATGAACTGCAACTCGTCCCCACCGACCACGGTGCTGAAGTAACTCAGGTAGTACTCGCTGTGCTGGAACTGGTCGGGGGCCACCGATTCGAGGCTGTGCAAGCCGTCGGCGATGCCGGCGCAGGCGGCTTGATAGAACGGGTCGAGCAGGTACATGCCAGCGCTGTAATCCGCCAGTTCTTCATGTTCGTCGGGGCTGCCCTTGGCATCGAAGTCAATCAGCAGGCGCGGCACATGGCCCGGGCGCATCAGCGCTACCAGCGCGTTGTCCATCGGCACCAGCAAGCGCAGGGTATCGACCAGCGCACGCCAGAAACTGTCCCGCCCCACTGCCGTAAAGACCCGCGCCAGCCCCTGGTGCACCGGCAACTCTTTCAACAACGCGTCCACGCACTACCCCTTTCGAGTAACCCATGATGGGAATGGGTGAAGGCCACCCCGGTCGATACGCTGCAAACTCCTGATTACCACCGGCCGCAACAGGCCAGGAGTGCCGCATCATGAGTCGTCACCGCTTGTATTTCAATCTGGGGTTTGGCGCCTGTCTGGCGGTTTCGCTGTCGGCTTTTGCGGTCGAAGCCCCGACCGTGCACGTGTACAACTGGTACGACTACATCGGCCCGACCACCCTGCAGGACTTCAAGCGTGACACCGGAATTGCGCCGGTCTACGACACCTTCGACAGCGCCGAAGTGCTCGAAGGCAAACTGCTCACCAGCCGCAGCGGCTACGACGTGGTGGTTGCCAGCAACTTCAGCTTGCCCACGCTGATCAAGGCCGGTGCCCTGGCGCCATTGCCCCGGGCGCAGATGCCGGACTTCAAGAACATGGACACCGAACTGCTGGCGAAACTGGCCAACAACGATCCGGGCAACCAGTACGCCGTGCCCTACCTGTGGGGCACCAACGGCATCGGCTACAACGTCGACAAAGTGCGCGCTGCGCTGGGTGACAAGGCGCCGGTGGATTCCTGGGATCTGGTGTTCAAGGAAGAGAACCTGGCCAAACTCGGCGAATGCGGCGTGGCCATGCTCGACTCGCCGTCGGAAATGCTGCCGGTCGCCCTGCACTACCTCGGCCTGCCGCCCAACAGCACCAACCCCGAGGACTACAAGAAGGCCGAAGCGCTGCTTCTGAAACTGCGCCCGCACATCGCCTACTTCAATTCGTCGAAGTTCATCAGCGACCTGTCCAACGGCAACATCTGCGTGGCGGTCGGCTGGTCCGGCGCGATGCTCGAAGCCAAGACCACCGCCGAACAGGCCGGCAACGGCGTGAGGATCGCCTACAGCCTGCCGAAGGAAGGTGCGCCGGTGTGGTTCGACACGCTGGTGCTGCTCAAGGACGCACCGCACCCGGAACAAGGATTGGCCTTCATCACCTACCTGATGCGCCCCGAAGTGATCGCCCCGGTCAGCGACCACCTCAACTACCCCAACGGCAACCGCAGCGCGACCACGCTGGTGGCCGAAGCGACCCGCAGCAACCCGGCCGTGTATCCGCCAGCCGAAGCCATGGCCACCCTGTTCACCCTCCAGCCCCTGCCGCCGGCCACCGAACGGGTGCGCACGCGGATCTGGAGCAAGGTCAAAAACGGTCAATAAATACACCGCATGCCCCTGTGGTGCCCAACAAATATTCTTTTTTCTGCCACGAATCGAAAATGAGAAAGCCCATGAAACCACGTGCCCGCGACCTGAACATCCAGTTCGGCCAACTGCAACCCGGACCGCTCAACGCCATCACCGACGTCCCCGGCGTGCGGGTCGGCCACAGCAATGTACGAGGACGCACTGCCACCGGCCGCGACATCCTCACCGGCGTCACCGTCATCGAACCGCGTGCCGGTTCCACCAGCCAGCAGCCGTGCTTTGCCGGCGTGCATGTGCTCAACGGCAACGGCGATGCCACGGGGCTGGAGTGGATTCGCGAAGCGGGCTTGCTGACCAGCCCCATCGCCTTCACCAACACCCACAGCCTGGGCGTGGTGCGCGATGCGCTGATCGTGCTCGACCGCGAGCAGCAACCGGCTGACGGGCGCCTCTACTGGAACATGCCGGTGGTGCTGGAAACCTTCGACGGCCTGCTCAACGATATCAACGGCTTTCACGTCAAGCCGGAACACGTGGCCCAGGCCATTCATTCGGCGGCGGGCGGCCCAGTGACCGAAGGCAATGTCGGCGGTGGCAGCGGCATGATCTGCCACGAATTCAAGGGAGGCATCGGCACCGCATCGCGACGCTTGAGCAGCGCCCAGGGTGGCTGGACGGTCGGCGCGATTGTCCAGGCCAACCATGGCATTCGCAATGAACTGCGCGTTGACGGGTATCCGGTCGGGCGTTACATGGAACAGGTCGATTCGCCGTTCCTCAAGGCCTCGCTGCCCCACCCGGGGATGGGCTCGATCGTGGTCTGCCTGGCCACCGATGCGCCGTTGCTGCCGCACCAGTGCACTCGCCTGGCCCAGCGCGCCAGCCTCGGCCTGGCCCGCACCGGCGGCGGCAATGAAGACCACAGCGGCGACATCTTCATCGCCTTCGCCACCGGCAATGAACACGTGCCGCCGGCCGCCTATGAGAGCAAGAAAGCACCGACCACCGTCAACCTGAGCATGGTCAACAACGATCACATCAGCGAGCTGTTCCTGGCCGCCACCGAAGCCGTGGAAGAAGCCATCATCAACGCCTTGCTCGCCGCCGACACTGCCGAAGGCAATGGGCATGGGGTACCGGGGCTGGATGTCGAAACCTTGCTCAAGGCGTTGCGTCGCGCCGGTTGGCCGGGGGATGCGACTAGCGGTACTTGAGTGCAACACTCGGTCTTTTTAGGATGAACTTGCGCAGCCGCTTGCTTGCTCAAGCCGCTGCGTAGGTGGTGAGTGCACTGAACTCCTACCAAGCTCACCGCCTGCTTCACGCGCATCTTGAGCCTCTCGGCTCCACTTCCTCCCCATCAAGAGCTTTGAGGCTCTTTTTTTACCTCTGAAAACCACATATTTCTCCTACAGGGGACTTTTGGTGTTTGGGCGAGTGCGGTCAGACCAGGCGTAACCGAGGGCCGGCGGCCGGTACGGCATCATCACCCAACCGTCCCCGCACACATTCATTGGCCTTGCGCGTCAACTGGTCCAGATGCCGGTCGCGCTGTTTTTCCGCGTCGGTCATGGCCCGCTTGCCATGCTTTTGCAGCAGATAGGTGTGAATCTGCCGCACTTCCAGCGAGCTGTAGATCGACGCCACATCCAGCAGCGCCATCAAGCCATCGGTGGCGTGGTCGCGGGTGTTCATCAACACCTGGGTCGCACGCACCCCCAGCACCTCAAAGCCCATCGCCTCGAAATACGGCACCTTGGCCACCGCGCAGGTCAGTTCGGCATGGGGATAGCGGCCGACCATTTCCCGCAGCATCCGCCGGGCCACGCCCTGGCGCCGATACTCGGCCTGCACCGCCATGTACGCGACGCCACACGCCTCGGGGTCGTCCTGCACCGGCAGGTACAGTACAAAGCCGATCACCTTTTGCGGATCGTCTTCGTCGGTGGCGACGATCAGCTCCACGGCAATGCCCTTTTCACCGTTCAGCGCCTCCAGATACAGGTGCACCTCATAGCCGATCGCGTATTGATAGAGGTTGTACAGCAGGTTGCTGGGCGGGATCGCGACCATGCTGATGTCGGTCAGGTTGTCGACCACCATCTGCAGGATCTGGCTATTGATGTGCTCGGGGCACGGGGTCTTGAAGTGGCTGATCAGGGGCATTGCGGTGACGGGCTCCGAGGGCAAGGGCCGCCTATCATAGCGCGCCTGACACCTGCGGTCCGAAGGGTGATGAACAGACATTCCCCATTCAGGCGCCATGAGCGTCGCCGGCGTTTGCTTTATGGCGGGTGGCGTTGCGTTTTCGAGGCTCGCAGCAGAGTCCGGCACACTTTGTGCTGGACTGACTGAGCTTTTCGTGAGCCGGCTCGTCCCCACAGAGGGACAACGGTTTGCCCACAACTGGTTTTTCTGTGGGATCGAGCCTGCTCGCGAGAGCGTCCACCATCACACCGGCCTGTGGTGTGAGTGGGGGGGAATGGGTGGGTGAAGCGCCCCCAACATTGAGGCTTCCCGCCCGCTGCTCCACTACGACCAAAGTCCAATCCATCAAGCGATTGATATCAAACAGCTATTTGCCTCCCCCCGGACTCCCCCGCGATTGGCGCACCTCTTGCATCGAGCGAATTGCGAGTATCAGCCACACCAGCGCGCGCCAAGGGAAACAAGATGAAAAACACACCAGACCTCAAGTCGCTCGGCTTTTTCCTGAAACCGAGTATCGCCGCTGTGATGCTGATCAACATCAGCCTCGGCACCGTCAATGCCGTGCCGCTGGATGACTTCGGCCCGCCCCCCCCGACGGACCCCTCGGCGTTTAGCAACCCGCCGGCCGACCTCGATGCCGCGGCGGCGGCCTTGCGGGCCATGCCACCCGTCTACCAGGGCGCCATCGCCCTGCCCAATGGCGCTTTTGGTGCCCGCCTCACCACGCCAACGACCGACAACGTGCTGCCGCCAGCCCTGCAGACATCCTTCAAAATCCCCACCAATGGCAAACCCAGCCCATTGTTCGGGGCCCAGCCGTACACGCAGCAACTGCTGCTGTTCGAAGAATTCGGCACGGAAAAACTCGACCCGACACTGCCGGCACCGCCCCTGACCTTCCCGGTTCCGCTCGTCGGCCCGGCGCCCACGCAGGACCCGAACAACATCGCCCGCAGCGGCCCTTCGCCCACGGCGCTGGTAGCCTTCATGCGCCAGCCGGGGCTGTTCCCGTTTCCGTCGCAATTTTCCAACGTGCTGGACCGCAACCCGTGGAAAGCGCAGATCGAAGCCTTCCTCAACCGCCATCCGGTCGGCTCGCCGGCCGAAGGCCGGCCGCCAGGAAAAGGCTGGTCGCACCAGCGCTGGAACGAATTCTTCCCGCAGGTCGGCTTCAAAACCGTACAAGCGGGTGCCCAGATCAACAGCGGCATGCGCGACCGCCGACAGTTGCACAACTACGCCGTCGGTGAGTTCGGGCCGGGCGGGCTGTACAACCAGACCTCGACTACCCCGGTCATTGCCGGCACCACCAAAGGCATCAATGTCCGTTTTCACCCCAACATGCCGATTCAGAACCACAAGGCGCTCTGGACCTTCGACGGCACCTTTCCACCAAAACTGTTGATGGTGCGTTACGGTCAAGCCGCGCTGATGCGCCACTACAACGCCCTGCCGATCGATCCGGCGGCCAACATGGGGTTTGGCCTGCACACCCTCACCACCCACGAACACAATGGCCACTCCCCGGCCGAAAGCGATGGGTTTTCCGGTGCGTTTTTCTTTCCGGGGCAGTACTACGACTATCGCTGGCCGATCCAGTTGGCCGGTTACGACACCATCAACACCAGCGCCCAGGATCCGCGCGCGGCGTTCCCCTGCGCCCCGGACGAAACCCTGTTCGTCAACGATGCCACCCCGGGCCTCAAGACGTGTAACAACGGCAGCATCAAGATCCGTGGCGACTGGCGCGAAACCATGAGCACCCACTGGTTCCATGACCACATGGTCGATTTCACCGCGCAGAACGTCTACAAGGGCAACGCGGTGATGATGAATTACTACAGCGCCCTGGATCGCGGTAACGAAGCCTTCGAAGACGGCGTCAACCTGCGCCTGCCCAGCGGCTCGGCATTGCCCTGGGGCAACCGCGACTACGATGTGAACCTGATGATTGCCGACAAGGCCTGGGATCAGAATGGCCAGCTGTGGTTCAACCCGTTCAACACCGACGGCTTCCTCGGCGATCAGGTCCTGGTCAACTGGCAGTACCAGCCGCGCCTGAACGTGCGGGCGCGCAGCTATCGCTTCCGCATCCTCAACGGCTCGGTATCGCGCTACTTCAGGATCGCGCTGGTGCGTGAAGTCGCCGGCACCGGCGGCGAATTCCCCGGCCCGGCAGGTTCCGGTCTGTCTTATAGCCGCGTGCCGTTCCACTTGATCGCCAACGACGGCAACCTGATGGAACACGCCGTGCCGTTCGACGGCAGCATGGACCTGGAAGGTGATGGCAACACTCAGAACCACAACGCCATCCTGCCCACCATAGGGATCGCCGAGCGTTACGACATCATCGTCAACTTCGCGAAAAACGGGATCAACACCGGCGACAAACTGTACTTCGTCAACCTGATGGAGCACCACGACGGCAAGGGGCCGGAGGCTACACTGCTGAGCCTGGCCGACGTGCTGTCCGGGACGTACAAGGCGGTGCTCCAGCTGGGCAGCAAAGGGCTGGAATGGACCGGCGGCGACCCGGGGGTGGGCAAGTTCATGCAAATGGTAGTCCAGCCTTATGCCGGCCAGGACGTGAGCATGAACCCCGCCGACTACGAACCCGCCAAACCGGGCAAGCCAGCCGGCAAGACCATGATCCCGCTGACCCTCAACCGTGACGATCCGGTGGTACAGGCCAAGCTCAAGGTGGCACGGCATCGCGAGTTCATCTTCGGCCGCTCCGACGGCACCGACGAAGCACCCTGGACGATCAAGACCGACGGTGGTCAATTCGGCTTCCCCATGGACCCTCGAATCATCAGCGCCGCTCCGCAACTGGCCAACGGCCCGACCCCTGCCGGGTTCTCCGGTGACGGCACCCTGGAAGTGTGGAGAATCAAGAGCGGCGGCAACGGTTGGAACCACCCGGTGCACGTGCACTTCGAAGAGGGGATCGTCCTCCACCGCGATGGCAACCCACCACCCGAATGGGAAAAATGGGCGCGCAAGGACGTCTATCGCATCGGCGAAGGCATCGACAGCTCGGTAGACGTGGAAATGGCGATCCATTTCCGGGAATTCGCCGGGACCTACATGGAGCACTGCCACAACACCCAGCACGAGGACACGTCCATGCTGCTGCGCTGGGATGTCGAGCACCCCGGCCAGTTCCAGTTGATGCCAGCGCCCCTGCCCGGCTGGGACGGCGTCACCTACGTCAACTCCTCCGCGCTGCCAACTTTCCGCACTGGCGATACCCGTGCCAATAACGATGGCGATAACCAAAAACCGATCGCCAACCCAGACAGCGCCATCAGCAGCACCGGCCAACCGGTGATCATCAACGTCCTGGCCAACGACTCCGACCCCGACGGTAACGTGCCACTCAAAGTGGTGGGGCTGGAGCAACCGAACTCCGGCACGGGCGTGGTCAGCACCGATGGTACGCGCGTGACCTACACACCACCGGCCACGGTCGCCGCGCCGTTCACCGCGACCTTTACCTATAAGGCAGCCGATGCCAAGGGCGCGGAGTCGGCATCGGCGACGGTGTCCGTGGCGGTCTCGGCAGCGGTCGTCGAGAACCTGATCGTCACCAGCGCTACCGTCACCGCTCGCAGCAATAGCCGCTGGTATTGGGTCCTGTCCGGCACCACCTCGCGTGGCACGGGCAACACCATCACGGCGACTGCCACGGTCACAACCGGTACGGCGAACCTTGGCACCGCCACCCTGACGCCTACGGCGACGGGCGCGCGCTGGAATATAGCGGTGACGACCGTCGGCAGTGGCCCGGCGCCCAACCCGACGGCGACCGTCAAATCAGCCTTCGGCAAAACCGTGACGGTGCCAATAGTGGCGCAGTAGAGCGGTTTGATCGGCGCCCGGTCCATGCAATGTGGATCGGGCGCTTTTTTTGTGCGGCGCTCCCACCATTGAATCGGCGTCGTACACAGATTTGGCATTCACCAAGGATCAATTGTAGGAGCGAGCCTGCTCGCGATGGCGGAGTGTCAGGCGACATCACTTCGACAGTTCTGCCGTCTTCGCGAGCAGGCTCGCTCCCACAGGGGATCTCCAGCGAGCAAAAATGCTGCGTACGACACCAATCAACTGTGGGAGCGAGCTTGCTCGCGATGACGGTGGGTCAGCCACTCGGATGTTGGATGTGCTGCCGCCATCGCGAGCAGACTCCCACAGGAGGAATGTCGTCGACCGGCAGTTAACGTTCAGCCCGTGTCACCGCTGCGGCGCCACCATCCGAAAGCGGATATTGATCTCATTGGACACCACACTGTCCGCCCACTCGCCCTCGCCGATCTTGAAGTCGTCACGCTTGAGCACCAGTTGGCCCTCGAAGATGCCAATGGAGCTCTCCGATTTCAGCAGCACCGGCACACTCACCTCCCGAGTGAGCCCCCGCAGGGACAGTTTTCCAGTGATGGTGTAGCGGTTATTGCCCTGGGCTTTGATGGAGGTCGACTCGAACGTCGCCACCGGATACTTCGCCGTGTCGAACCACGCCGGTTTTTGCAACTCGGTGTTGGCGTCGCTGCTGCCGGCGTCGATGCTGTTGAGGTCGATGGTCAGCGTGGCGTGGGCGGCGCCAGGGTTATCGGTGTCGAAGTCGAGATTGGCCTCGAACTTGCCGAAAGTGCCGTAGCTTCGCGAACCCATCTGCTGATAGGTGAAACTCAAGGTGCTGGCCTTGGCGTTCACTTTCTTGTATTCCACGGCTTCAGCGAACGGAGCCAGGCTGAACTGCACCAGGCTGAACATCAACGTACCGGCCAGAACGACGCAACGCGCGGATCGAAGGTTCATGGCACTCTCCGGGAGGGCTCCCGTCTTGAATTGGGGTGCCGCACAGGTCGGGTGGCATCAAAATGACTTAAGCAAACAACCGGCGTTTATTCCACCTCACGCGGTGATTTGCGACCACCTGCAGATGGCCGTCACCACTCCCCGCGCTGCCACGCCCGCTGCAACAGCTCGATCACCTCGGCATCCGAGGTCTGGGTAAAATCCATGTACCAATGCCCAATCGACGTGAACCATTCAGGCAGCAGCGGGCAGATCAGTTCATCCACCTCTCTGCTCAGCGCCTGCACCGTCTCGATCGGCGCCACCGGCACCGCCACCACGATGCGCGAAGGCGCCTGCACCCGCAGCGCCTGGATCGCCGCCCTCATTGAAGCGCCGGTGGCCAGGCCGTCGTCGATCAGGATCACCACCTGATCCTTGAGCAGCACCGGCGGCCGCGTACCGCGGTAGACCTTCTCGCGGCGCAACAGTTCGCGGCTTTCCCGTTCGACCACGGCGTCGAAAGCGGCGCGGTCGATCGGGTGCACCCGCAGCGCCTCTTCATTACGAATCTGGATACCGCCGCTGGCAATTGCGCCCATGGCGTACTCCGGGTGGGACGGCACGCCGAGCTTGCGCACCAACATCAGGTCCAGGCGAACCTTCAGCGCCGTGGCCACCTCATAAGCCACCGGCACACCGCCACGGGGCAAGGCCAGAACGATCACATCGGAGCGGTTAGCGTAAGGCAGCAGCGGCTCTACCAAACGCCGCCCGGCCGCTGGCCGGTCTTGCAGGATGGAATGGGACAAGGGGTTCATGTGAAAACCTCCCCAGGCAGGCATGCCTGTCGTGCACAAGTACTACGAACACCACTACCCTGTGGGAGCGAGCCTGCTCGCGAAAGCGTCAGCACAGTCAACATCTACACCACTGAACCACCACAATCGCGAACAGGCAATCAAAAAACCAACTAAACCAACCGCTCAATCTTCTGATGCTGCCACACCAGCTTGTAATACAGCGTCTGCAACACCAGCATCCCCAGATACGCCACCGGAAACGCCATCCACACCCCTTGCAGCCCGAACTTCGCATCCAGCAGATACGCCGCCGGCAACTGCACGCCCACCACGCACACAATGGAAATCGCCACCGGCACCATCACCGTACCGCTGGCGCGCATGATGCCGCCGATGATCGCCTGGAAGCCGAACACCAACAGGCTCCAGAGCATGATGTGCAACAGATGCCGGGCCATGGTCCGCGTTGCCTCTTCGGTGAGGAACGACGCCAGCAACCAGTGCGACAGCAAATACCCCAACACCACCAGACCACCGGTCAGGCACACATTGATCATCAGCCCGGTCTTCAAAATCGGTCCCATGCGCTCGATGCGCCCGGCCCCGATCGCCTGCGCCCCGAGGATCGACGCGGTGATTGCAATCGACAGCGCCGGGAACTGCACGTAATTGACGATCTGCGTCACCGCCCCGTAAGCCGCCGTCGCCTGGGAACCGTGCTGGTTCACCAGCGCCAGAATCACCAGCTCCGACAGCGACAACACCACCATCTGCAACCCGGTGGGCAAACCGATGCGCAGCACCTTGCCGAGAATCGCCACGTCCAGCTTCATCGCCGCAAAGAACTCGCGGTCAGGCGCCAGCGGATGGCCCTTGCCAAGCAAGCGCCACGCCAGCAACCCCATCGCCACCAGGTTACCCACCAACCCGGCAACCGCCGCGCTCTGAATCCCCATCGGCGCAAAACCCAACCACCCACGAATCAACGCCGGTGTCAGCGCCAACCCCACCATGGTCGACACCACCAGCGCCAACAACGGCGACAACGTATCGCTCACCCCGCGCAGCAACTGCGTGAACAGCACAAACACCAACAGCGACGGCATGATCCACAACATCACATGGGCATACGCCACCGCATCGTCCAGCACATCCGCCGGCGTCCCCAACCCCACCAACGCCGACCGCGCAAACACACTGCCCACCACCGCCGCCACCAACCCGATCAATACCCCCAACAACAACGTCGCCCCGGCAATCGCCTTCACCAGATGCGCCTCCCGCGCCCCCCACGCCTGCCCGATCAACACCCCCGCGCCAGCGCCAAGGCCGATCACCAGGGCGATGAAGAAAAACACGATGGGGAACATCCCCGACACCGCCGCCAGGGCTTGAGTGCCGAGCATCTGGCCGATGTAGATGCTGTTGACCGTGCCGGACATGGATTGCAGGAAGTTCGACAGGACCATAGGGGCGAGGAACAGGAGGTAGGTTTTCCAGAGGGGGCGTTGGGGGGTTGAGGTTTGCATTCGGGAAGGTCCATCTCGACGGTGAGAGCGATGATTAAGGATAGCGTTGGTGGCTGAAACCAAGGGGCGGTGAACATCTCAGGTCTGTGTTTATATTTCCAGCGACGGGAGGGGAAAGGTCTGAAGTTTCATCGTCAGAGGTCCTACACAAAGCTCGGAATCCCTCACCTTCCCGCGCTGATCCCGTGCGGCTTATAGTCGGCGCCGTCGCCCATTATGGCGATTCGGGTTTGGCGACCTGACAACAGAGAATGACCGGCTGACGGCCTTGAGCCCAACAAACAGAGATCATTCAAAATGAATCGATATATGCCTCTCACCGGAATCGACCTGATTCCGGCCTCCCTGCTCATCGACACCCAAGCCCCACTCGACGTCCTGCAAGCCATGGCGGATTACCGCATTCGTACGGTCACGCAGGTGCTGGAAAACATTGCCTACCGATCCGAACTCGGTTGCGACACGGTGGTGCTGGAGGACTTTTCCAAGTTGCTGGTCATTCCGTTGCGCGATGGGTGTGATTTGATGGATGTGATTGGGCGGCGGTTGCGGGCGCAGGCTGCGGAGTGAATGAAAACGGGCGCCTCATCAAGCGCCCGTTTTGTTTGCGCTGCGTACAGCGGGTTTTGGTCGCTCACAACACATTCCCCAAGTGCCAAACGACCCAGCCCACAGTCAATTAGCTAAACTTCATCAGTAAGCCACTTCGCGAATCCCTGAAAAATCAGGAGGCGAGCCATGAGCAAACAACCTCAACCCCAAAGCCGCTCCAACCCCCAGCCCAGATCCCGTCCGTTGGTGCCGAACCTGCCGAGCAAAAACACCGGCAAAAAGTCCGGTCGCTTGCGCAGCAACTATCCGCCGAAGAAATCGTAAGGACCTCGGGTGCACGACAGGCTTTGCAACGGAGCCTGTCGTACTCCCCGTCACTTCGGCATTACTTGCCTCTATATCGGACATTGTTTTTCCACAAGCGACGTCGTACCCGCCCGGAATGATGGCCAAGGGCTATGCCCCCCCCCCCCCCCACGACTTCTCGAATACACCTCGGCCATGCTGGCAATCGATTTGCCTCAATGGCTCAAGCGATAAAGGACCTGTGTCGAGGACAGTCAACTGGCGGCGGCGACGTTGCAGGCGGTGGGCAGCGACATCTCGCAGATCGATGAGCTCAATGGGCGAATTGTCACTACCACCCGCGAACAATCCATGGCGAGTTTCGAGATTGTCGGGCGCTTGCAGTCGGTGCAGAGCATTGCGCAGAACACGGCGGATGACGTGGAAACGCTGGCGCTGAGCAGTCGGCGCTTGCCGCCGATTGTCACTCGGCTGGATGCGTTGGGGCGGACGTTTCATCAGTGATGCGGCCGTGGGCGCGCGTTTATTCTCAATGGGGAAACGGAAGGCAACCCGCAGGCCGGGCAAGTTGCAGACGCTACTTGAGGGCGTCGCAGCGAAGTAATTGAATACGAACGCCTGATAGGCGCCCGATTTGTATTCGCTGGCCATTGGCATTTCAGAATCCTGGAGCCTTTCAAATAAATGTGTGAAATAAAATGTGAAGGGAGCTCAGTTAAAAAGCTTCATAAGCCCACATAAAGCCCAACAAAATAAGGCTTGTTAAACGATTACCTATGTGAAATAAAATGTGAAGATAACTCTGACGACAGGAACCGCCATGTCCTTAATCACATCGAAATCCTGGCTGGACCCTGTTCTTCCGGAGTCGTTGCCCCCATCGATCATTGACCTTGCGGATGCGTTGCCCAGAAAGACCCGGTTTCTAGCCGGGCGACTACCGCCTGAAACCGCCGCACGACTCGGCCGTCTCCTGCAAATCACCAATACGTACTACTCGAACCTGATCGAAGGGCAATACACCGAGCCTGCCGATATGCAGAAAGCACAAACAGCGCTGGTCAAAGATCGCAAGCGGCTCAAAAGCCTTGCAGTTGAACAAATGGCGGTGCAAGCCTTGTTTGAGCGGACGTTGCGCCAGCGAGGCCCCTTTACCTGGGGCGACATGTTCGCACCCGAGTTCGTGAGCGCCACTCATCACCGGCTTTTTCGCGGGGCCAGTGACGCAGAACGTACGCTGTCAGATGGCTCAATAATGCAGCCCGGCATACTTCGGTCGGTCACGGGTCAAAACGTGATCGTCGGCAATCATGATGCGCCGGACGCTTCAGCTGTCGAGGCGATGCTAAGACACCTTCAGTCAGGGTTTGGCCGGCAGACGGATCCTCGCCGTCAGCTGATTGCTTCGCTTGCCTACCACCATCGCCTCGCCTGGGTTCACCCTTTTACCGACGGCAATGGTCGAGTTGCTCGGCTAATCACTCATTTGCAATTGGTACACTTGGGGCTGGAGCCTACCCTCTGGTCACTGTCACGCGGCCTTGCACGTCGACATCAGGATTATTACAGCGCCCTGACCATGGCCGACCGCCCACGAGAAGGTGATTTGGACGGACGGGGTCAGCTATCCCAACGACGTTACTTCGAATTCATTGAGTTCATGTTGCAGGTGTGTCACGACCAGGTCGACTACATGATTGCCGCGGTGGACCCATCCCAATTGCGGGAGCGCGTGATACGCGCCTTTCGCTACAACGAGAGACTTCTACAACAAGGTATCCGCCCGGAAAGTGCACCCGCGATCATCGCGCTGATCACGCAGGGCAGTTTGCCGCGCAATGAAATCAAGACATTCACCGGCCTGACACCGCGCCCGGCAATCGACGAGTTATCCAGGCTTATAAAAGTCGGTCTGGTTGAAAGCCGGACGCCAAAATCCAGAGTCGTGACCCCCGGCCTGCCCGCCTGGTTTGCCCAGGATGTCTTTCCAGACCTGCATCGTCGGTTTCAGTAGCACATAGCCTCAGCAAGATAGCGGCTCTATTGCATTGGCACGCCAGGCCCACCCGTCGCACGAACATTGCTCTACAGATTCATTAAATCTACATTTGAATCTATAGATGCAACTCAAGGACACGAACATGGCCGTCCCACTGCAACCCCAATCCTTCAGCAAAAACCAGTGTGTCACCGGCCTGCGTGCCGCCGTGGGTATTCTGGAAAAGTGGAAAGCCACCAGCGACCAGGCCTGTCGCATCCTGCGTATTTCCCGCAGCACCTACACCCGCGCTCGTCAGCGTGACCCGGATTGGGCGGTGGCGCTGGATGCGGACCAGATGCAGCGCATCAGTTTTGTGCTGAACATTCACGCGACGTTGCGGCTGGTGTTCGACAACCCGGACAACGTCTACGGCTTTGCCTCGATGGCCAATGACAACGAGTTTTTCAACGGGCGTTCGCCGCTGGAGATCATGGCTCAGGGCGACATGATTGCGTTGTACGAAACTTTCCGCCGCATCGACATGCTGCGGGGTGCGCAATGGTGATGGCCAGTGAGCTGGCGGTGTTTGCCGGTCAGTCGTTGCAGGCTTATCGCCTGGTCAATTCGAAGTTTCCGCCGATTGCGTTGTTCGATGATGTGGCGGACGCGGATGAGTTCGAGCTGTTGTTCGAGATTCAGGCGCTGACCAATCCGCGGTTGAAGAATGAGCTGGGACAGCTTGAGTTGATTGCGCGCAGCGAGATTCCGTTCGGGATTGCGGGCTGCTCGTACGCCATTGCGCCCTTTACCCATGTCAACCCGGCGGGTTCGCGCTTCAGTGACGGCAGTTTTGGCGTGTTGTACCTGGCGGATTCGATGGAAGCGGCGCTGGCCGAGGTCCGGCATCACCAGGCGCTGTATTGGTCGAAGGTGCCGAGCCTGAACTATGAGCGGTTTGTGTTTCGGGGGTTGGCGTGTGCCTTTGGCGATGGCGGGATGAAGGACGCCACCGCCCTGCCGCTGACTGATCCGGTGTATGCACCGGACAATTACAGCGACGCCCGGCGCCTTGGCCTGGATGTTCGCAGGTCAGCTTGCCCGGGGCTGCGTTATCACTCGGTGCGCATGCCGGGCAGTCATTGTTGGGCGTTGATGACACCGAGGTCGGTGTCGTCGATCGTTCAAGCGGCGCATTACGAGATGGTCTGGAATGGGCAGATCACCAGTGTCAGCCAGATCAGTGAGGCTTGAGCCCCGTTGTCAGGCACATGAAAACCTGTGGGAGCGAGCTTGCTCGCGATGGCAGTCTCACATTCAACAGATGTGTCGATTGACACACAGCAATCGCGAGCAAGCTCGCTCCCACAGGGATCTGCGATCCATTGACTGCATCGATAGTCACCATCATTTCAATGAAGTTCTCTAAAAAAATCCCCGGCGTAACATCTGCTCCATACCAACCCATAACACCCCCGGAGCACACCATCATGAAACGCCAAACCCTCCTCAGCATCGCTTTCTCGGTTTTCGCAGTTAACGCTTTCGCCGCTACCTCTGCTCAACCTGTGGTCGCTGAAGGCGGCTCGGATCGTCTGATTGAAAGCCGTGTGGCCGAGGGTGGTTCCGATCGCCTGATCGAGAATCGTGTGGCTGAAGGTGGCTCCGATCGTTTGATCGAAAAACGCGTCGCTGCCGATGGTTCTGATCACCTGAATGGCAATCGTGTTGCTGCTGACGGCTCCGATCACCTGAATGGCAATCGTGTTGCTGCTGACGGCTCCGATCACCTGAATGGCAATCGTGTTGCTGCTGACGGCTCCGATCACCTGAATGGCAATCGTGTTGCTGCTGACGGCTCCGATCATCTGAATGGCAACCGCGTCGCCGAAGGCGGCTCCGACCGTCTGATCGAAAGCCGCGCTGTCTGAATGCAGTGCTTTACCGCAGGACTCAACGAAAAGCCCGGCCTCACCCGCCGGGCTTTTTCGTGCGGGTCATCAATTCGTCGGTTGTCCGTGCACTTTCGCGTGTCGCGAGAGACCGATCTTGATGCCGACCAGAATGGGCGCGGCAAAGACGAACAGCAGGGCCACGGCGAAGAACGCCGTATCGAAGGTCATCACCGTGGCCTGACCTGACACTGCTTTGCCCAGCAGGCTGGTAGCTGCCCGGCCAGCGGCCACCTGATCCATGCCCTTCCCCGCCAGCATCGCGGTGGTGGTCATCAGCCGTTCGATGACCGCATGCCCCCCAGGGGTGACGTTGGCGCCAAGGACCACGCCATTGCTGACAACCTGATGGTCGATCAAGGTCTGCAGCCCCGCGACGCCCATCAAGCCACCCAGTTGCCGCCCCGTATTGAACAGGCCGATGCCGCTGGCCAGGTTGCGGCTGTTGAGGTGACTGAAGGCGATCAGGGTGATCGACAGAAACAGGAAGCCAAGGCCCAGGCCGCGCAACAGGATGGCCGCCATCATGTCGCCGGCGCCGCTTTCGCTGGTGGAGCCGGACAGCATCCACATCGCCGCCATGATCAGCAGGATGCCCAAGGGCACGGTCGCCACCGGCGGCAGGCGGCGGACTTTGATCAACCAGGCAGCGATGAGCAACGAGCCGACAAAAAAACCGCCACTGGGCAACAGGAGCCAACCTGCATCGGTCGGTGTGAACGCGAGTACCGACAGGGCGAACGCCGGGATCAGGTAGGCGCTGCCGAACAGGGCGGCACCGGCGACGAAACTGACGATAAAGGCAAAGGTGAAATCGCTTGTTTTGAACAGGCTGAAATCGAGCAGCCCTTGGTCGTTGGCCAAGACCTGTTGGCCGAGAAAGGCCAGCAGCGCGGCACCGCCGAGCATCGTCAGTATCAGGATCCGCGGCTCCTCGAACCAATCCCAGCGGCTGCCCCGGCTGAGCACGTAGGTGAAACACAACAGCGCAGCACCGATCAGTGCACAGCCGAGCCAGTCA
Organism: Pseudomonas sp. IT-196MI5; assembly: GCF_949767415.1. Taxonomy (NCBI): domain Bacteria; kingdom Pseudomonadati; phylum Pseudomonadota; class Gammaproteobacteria; order Pseudomonadales; family Pseudomonadaceae; genus Pseudomonas; species Pseudomonas sp. IT-196MI5. The sequence goes on along the minus strand of NZ_CATKPZ010000055.1, from coordinate 185,568 downwards.
AACGAATGTTGCCGGACCCTGGCAGGCATGGGGTGGTCGGCGATGAGCAAGAGCCCCGTCGCCGCCAGGGCCAGCGGCACCACGCTGAAGAAAATCCAGGTCCAGGACTGGCTGTCGATCAACCACCCTTGCAGGGCCGGTGCGAGGGTCGCCGACGCGACCACGGCCGCCATGGCGAACAGGGCTTGCAGGATCGGCTGAAGGGCGCGTGGATAACCGCGAAAAATCAGCGCCTGACCCGCCACCAACAAAGTACCGCCAGCGAAGCCTTGCAGGATGCGCAGTGCGATCAGCAGTTCCAACCGGGCGGTAATGGCGGCCACGCAGCATGCCAGGCCCATGACCAGGGTGGCGTCGATGATCACGTTGCGCGCGGAAAACCGCTGCATCAGCCAAGGGGCAAGCATGAACCCGATCAGTTTGAACGCGATGTAGCCGACATCCAGCCAGGCGAACTCGTCAGGCGTGGCATAGGTGTCGCCGATGATGTCACTGCGGCCGAGGGCCAGCACGGTGCTGGCGATCGCTTCCGTCAACGTCGCCAGCACGATGCCCACCATGAGCAGGACGCCATTCGTTGCCCTGACGCGGCTCAGTCTGGCGCTTTTCATGAACCGGCCCCTTGCGCAACCTCCACCCGCGCGGACAGGCCCGGCACGATGCGCCCCGGCAGCGGATTGTGGGCCAGACGGATCTTCACCGGCACGCGCTGCACGACACGCACAAAGTTCCCGGTGGCGTTGTCGGGCGGCAGCAGGCTGAACGCCGAGCCACTGCCCGGTGCAAAACTGTCGACCACGCCATCGAGTGCCGCATCGGGGTAGCCATCGACCGTGACGCGCACGGACTGACCGGGGCGAATATGTTCAAGCTGGGTTTCCTTGAAGTTCGCCACCACCCACACATCGTTGACCGGCACGATATCGAGCAGGGAGACACCCGGCGTGACGAAACGACCGAGGCGAACCTGACGGTTGCCGACCACGCCATCCACCGGCGCGTGTACCACGGTGTGATCGAGATCGATCCGGGCGAGATCGCGCACGGCCTGTGCCTGGGTCACGGCGGCCACGGCAGCCTCGCGCTCGGCCACAAACACCGCGATGCGTTGCTGTTGCGCCTCGACCGTGGCCGAGGCGGCCGACACCGAGGCCACGGCTCTGGATTGCGCCGTGCCGGTTTCATCGACCAGGGCCTGGCTGACCGCATTGCTGACGATCAGTTTGCGGCTGCGGTCGTGGGTCTTGGCCGCCAGGCTCATGTCGGCGGTGGCCGAGCGCCTTTGTGCTTCGGCCTGCCTGATCAGCGCGTGCTGAAGCTGGATCTGTGCGTCGACATGGGTCAGGCGCGCCTGGGCGGCGCTGACATTGGCCTCGGCTTGCGCAAGTTTGGCGCGATAGTCGCGGTCATCGATACGAAACAGCACATCACCGGCACGCACGGCCTGGTTGTCCCGGACCTCGACCGCCGTGACATAGCCGGCCACCTTGGCGGCGAGCGAGGTGACATCCCCGCGGACATAGGCATTGTCGGTCGAGGTCACGCCATTGGAAAATGCCAGGGCTCCCCAAGCCGCCACGACCATCAAGGCCGCGACGCACAGCAACAGGCCGATGGTCTTGCGCTTGCTGCGCCGCACCACGACCACAGGCGTTGCGCTACTTGCGCCGGTGGCAATGGCGGCCTTGTCCTGGAGCGAGTTCATTTTTTGATTTCCTGTGCAGTGCCAAGAACCAGGCAGCCACTGGTCGGCAGGGTCTGCCGCCCAGCTGTCGAGCCTTCATGAGCGAGTTGATCGGCTCACTGTTTGATCGGTGTCACGAGCACATTTTCTTCGGTGTCGAGGACGAACACCGCCAACAGGCGCGCCGGTTGGGTGTCGCTGGCGTTGGCGCTGACCAGGTGCACGGAACCCGGCTCCTCTACGAAGTTTTCGCCGACCTTGTAGATCTTTTCCGGCTGGCCTTTGACCTGGATGCGAAACGCGCCCTCCAGCACCGTTGCATAGATGAAGGCGGTTTTCGGATGGGTGTGGGCCGGCGACGCTGCACCCGGCCCATACTCGACGACCACGCCCCTCATGCTCTTGCCAGGGATGTTGGGAATGGGACGGTCGAACACCACCGTCACCTTGCCGGGGGGCGGCTCGGCGGCCGATGCGGCGCTGATCGAGAGTGCTGCAAAGACAGCGGCCATTAGCAATCGGGTAACCATGGGGTTTCTCCTGGATGCGTAGGGAAATGCGAGGGTGCGAGCCGTTACTGCGCTGTCGACCGGGCCAGCCAGTCGTCGAAGCGGATCGTGCCCAGGCGTGCGTTCTTGCCGGTGACCAGCGATTGATCGTTGAGCACGGCGCCGAAGTAACGCGCGTGCACGTCCGGTACGACCTTGCGGTTGTCCTGCGTCGCTCGCAGAAAGCGCCTGGCCATCTCGTCGATCGGCATGGTTTCCGGGCCGCCGACTTCAACGGTGCCATTGACCGGTGCAGCCAGTACGACATCGGCCAACGCCGCCACCACGTCGTCGGACGCAATCGGCTGGATCAGCGCCGGCGAAGCATGAATTTCATCGCCAACGGTGAACGACTGGACAATGCCGCCGGCAAACTCGGAGAACTGCGTGGCACGCAAAATGGTGTAAGGCATGCCGGACGCCTTGATAAGGGCTTCCTGCGCGACCTTGGCTCGGAAATAGCCGGTATCGGGAAGCCGTTCGCTGCCGACAATCGACAGGGCAACATGATGACGGACCCCGGCAGCGGCTTCGGCGGCCAGCAGGTTACGGCTCGACGTTTCAAAGAAATCGAGAACGGCCTGGTCCTCCCACGACGGCGCGTTCGCCACGTCGACCACCACATCAGCGCCATCCATCGCGGCGGCCAGGCCTTCGCGGGTGATGCTGTTCACGCCCGTGCCGGGGCTAGCGGCGAACGCATCATGGCCGCGCTCGCGCAGGGTGTTCACAAGTTTCGATCCGATGAGGCCGGAGCCTCCGATGACGACGATCTTCATGACTTTTCTCCACTTGTCGACTGCAACCATTGCGTCGGTGTAGAGAAAGATTGCCTGCACCGGTGAGACAAGTCCTTGCGTCGGGCTTGGGTTTGCCTTGGCGAACGCTTGGATTTATGTCCAAAGCTGCTGACGTTCTTCCAGCCTCCCTTGCCGCTGACGGTGCAGCGGGTATCGAGCTGCCGTATCATCTGGCTCAATTACCAACCATCAGCCGCCTGGGACACGGAGTTGAGGGCGCTTCGCCAGGGGATGCACAACTTGCCATTCGCGTTTGAAGACTACGTACTCGATCAGGAGCGCCGGGAGCTGACCTTGCGCGGGCAGGTCGTGGCCGTCGGCCCGCAGGTCTTCGATCTGTTGCTGCTGTTCGTCAACAATCCCGATCGGGTCCTCAGCAAGGACGAATTGCTCAAGGCGGTGTGGAGCGGCCGGATCGTTTCCGAATCGACGATCACCAGCCACATCAATGCGGTGCGCAAGGCCATCGGTGATACCGGTGAAGAGCAGCGCCTGGTGCGCACCGTCGCCCGCAAGGGCTACCGCTTCGTTGGCCAGATCAACGGCAACATGACCGGGCAAGCGCGACAGCCTGACATCGATGAACGCTCGAGCGCTGCCCCGAAGCAAATCCCCTCCTCGACGCTCGTCCTGCCGGAAAAACCCTCGATTACCGTCCTGCCCTTCCAGAACCTGAGCGGCGATCCGGAGCAGGAATACTTCGCCGATGGCGTCGTGGAGGACATCATCGCCGCCCTGTCGCGTATTCGCTGGCTGTTCGTCATCGCGCGCAATTCGAGCTTCACCTACAAGGGCCAGGCGGTGGACGCCCAGGGCGTCGGCCAGGAGCTGGGCGTTCGCTACGTGCTCGAAGGCAGCGTGCGCAAGTGCGGGAACAGGCTGCGCATTACCGGGCAACTGATCGACGCGACGAGCGGGACGCACATCTGGGCGGAGCGCTTCGAAGGCCTGCTCGACGACATCTTCGAGCTGCAGGACCAAATCACCGAGAGCGTCGTCGGCGCGATCGCGCCGCAACTGGAACGGGCGGAAATCGAACGCGCCAAGCGCAAGCCGACGGAAAGCCTGGACGCCTACGACTACTATCTGCGCGGCATGGCAAAACTGCACAGCGGCAGCCAGGAAGCCATCGAGCAGGCGCTGCCGATGTTCTACCAGGCCATCGAACTCGATGCGGAGTTTGCCTCGGCCTATGGCATGGCCGCCTGGTGCCATTTCTGGCGCAAGCTCAATGGCTGGATGACCGACCGGCCTGCGGAAATCGCCGAGGGCATACGGCTGGCGCGTCTGGCGGTAACCCTTGGCCGCGATGATGCGGTTGCACTGACGCGCGGCGGACATGCCCTGAGCCATCTCGCCGGCGAAGTCGACGCCGGCATTGCACTGCTCGACCGGGCGCGCCTGCTCAATCCCAACCTCGCCCCCGCCTGGTTTCTGGGCGGTATCCTGCGGGCACTGCGCGGTGAAACAGACGCTGCCATCGAGCATTTGCAGCATGCCGTTCGCTTGAGTCCGCTGGATCCGGAAATGTTCAGGATGCAGGTCGGGATGGCGCTCGCGCATTTCTTCGCCGGGCACTTCGATGCTGCGGCGGACTGGGCGGAAAAGGCCCTGGGCAACCTGCCCAGCCTGCTGATCGCGGCGGCGCTGGTGGCGGCCAGTCATGCGCTCGGCGGTCGAATGGATAAAGCGAAGTGGGCGATGCAACGTCTGCAAAAGCTGGATTCGTCTTTGCGCCTGGGCACCCTCAAGGACTGGCTGCCCATTCAACGGCCCGAGGATTTCGCCCGTTTCGTCGATGGACTGCGGCTGGCGGGATTGCCCGAGTGAAGACGACGCCCCTGTAGGAGCGAGCTTGCTCCTACAGGGTAGGCTAAGCTTTGAGCAACTCGTTGCTCACGATGCTCGGTTCTGCAGGTTTTGGGTTTTTCTGGAGAGCGTCTGCAACAGCTATCCCAGACTGGCCCAAACCTTTCACGCAGGATTGCCGTGATGACCGAGCCCCTTCTCAGCTTTGATGCACTCAAGCGCGCCGCGGCTGCCGGCGAAATCGATACCGTACTGGTCTGCATGGTCGACATGCAGGGACGCCTGGTCGGCAAGCGCTTCCAGGTCGAGTTTTTCATCGACAGCGGCCACGAAGAAACCCACTGCTGCAACTACCTGTTGGCCGATGACATCGATATGGAACCGGTGCCGGGTTACGCCGCGGCCAGTTGGAGCAAGGGTTACGGCGATTTCGTGCTCAAGCCCGACATGTCCACCCTGCGGCGCGTGCCCTGGCTTGAATGCACGGCACTGGTGCTGTGCGACGTGCTCGATCATCACCATCGCCAGGACCTGCCCCACAGCCCTCGGGCGATTCTGAAAAAGCAGGTCGAGCGCCTGCGCGAGCGCGGCTATACCGGCATGTTTGCCTCGGAACTCGAGTTCTATCTGTTCGACGAGAGTTACGAGTCGATCCACGAGCGCAACTATCACAAACCGAAAACCGCCGGCCATTACATCGAGGATTACAACATCCTCCAGACCACCCGCGAAGAGCCGGTGCTGCGGGCGATTCGCAAGCATTTGCAGGCCTCGGGCATTCCCGTGGAAAACTCCAAGGGTGAATGGGGCCCGGGGCAGGAAGAGATCAACATCCGCTACGCCGATGCCATGACCATGGCCGACCACCACGTCATCATCAAGCACGCCTGCAAGGAGATCGCGCAGTTGCAGGGCAAGGCGATCACCTTCATGGCCAAGTGGCGCTACGACGCCGCAGGTTCCAGCAGCCATATCCATAATTCGTTGTGGGACAAGAACGCCAAAAAGCCGCTGTTCTTCGACGCCAAAGCCGAGTTCGGCATGTCGAAACTGATGCGGGCCTGGGTCGCCGGGCAGCTCAGGTACGCCAACGACATCACCTGTTTTCTCGCGCCCTATATCAACTCCTACAAGCGCTTCCAGGCTGGCACTTTTGCGCCGACGCGGGCGGTGTGGAGCCGCGACAATCGCACCGCCGGCTTTCGCCTGTGTGCCGAAGGCAGCAAGGCCATCCGCATCGAATGCCGCATCGGCGGTGCCGACCTCAACCCCTATCTGGCCTTCGCTGCGTTGATCGCGGCAGGTTTGGCGGGTATCGACGAGAAGCTCGACCTGGCGCCACCGTTCGAAGGCGACGCCTACCTCGATGAGCATTTGCCGGAAGTGTCCAAGACCCTGCGCGAGGCGAGCGCCGCCCTCAAAACCTCCAGTATGTTGCGCGAGGCGTTCGGCGATGAGGTGGTCGACCATTACGTGCACACCGCCGAGTGGGAGCAGAAGGAGTACGACCGGCGAATCACCGACTGGGAATTGCAGCGCGGTTTCGAGCGCTACTGAGAACATCATGACTGAAAAGGTACAACTGATCTCCCCGGTCGATGGCCGGGTGTACGTCGAACGCGAGGTGGCCGATGCGCAGCAGGTCGAGCAGGCACTGACGGCCGCTGCCAATGCACAGGCGTCATGGCAACGCCGCTCACTGAGCGAACGTGCGGCTTATTGCAGTGCCGCGGTGGACGCGATGCTGTCGATGCAGGCGGACATCGTGCCGGAGCTGGCCTGGCAGATGGGCCGCCCGGTGCGTTACGGCGCCGGCGAGCTGCGCGGTTTTGCCGAACGCGCCCGACACATGATCGCCATCGCTCCACGGGCCCTGGCCGCTGTAGAGCCTGCGCCCAAGGCGGGTTTTCGACGCTACATCAAACGCGAGCCGCTGGGCACGGTGCTGGTGGTCGCCCCGTGGAACTACCCCTACCTGACGGCGGTGAACACGATCATCCCGGCGTTGATGGCCGGCAACAGCGTGATCCTCAAGCACGCGTCGCAAACCCTGCTGGTGGGCGAGCGTTTCGCCGAGGCCATGCGTCGCGCAAAACTGCCCGAAGGGCTGTTCCAGAATCTGCTGCTCAATCATGTGTCGACCGGGGTGATCATTGCTGGCGGGCGCGTGCAGCAAGTGAACTTCACCGGTTCCGTGGAGGCCGGCAAAGTCATGGAAAGCGTCGCCAGCGGACGATTTATCGGCATGGGCCTGGAGCTTGGCGGAAAAGACCCGGCCTATGTCCGGGCAGACGCCAACCTTGAACAGGCGGTGGAAAATCTGGTGGACGGCAGCTTCTTCAATTCCGGGCAGAGTTGCTGTGCCGTGGAGCGCATTTATGTCGACCAGAAAATCTTCCCGGTGTTTGTCGAGCGCTTCGCCGAATTGACCCGCCAGTACGTACTGGGCAACCCGCTGGACGAAGCCACCACCCTCGGCCCGCTGGTGACACCGGGCGCCGCCTTTTTCGTTCGTGGCCAGATCGCCGAAGCGCTGGCCCAGGGCGCGACGGCGATGGTCGATCCGCAGGCATTTGCCGCCGACGTACCGGGCAGCGCCTACCTCGCGCCGCAGGTCCTGGTCGATGTCAGCCATCAAATGTCGGTCATGCGCGACGAAAGCTTTGGCCCGGTGGTCGGCATCATGCCGGTGACCAGCGATGAAGAAGCCATCGCCTTGATGAACGACAGCGAGTTCGGGCTCAGCGCTTCCATCTGGACCCGGGACCTCGCGGCGGCCGAACGCCTGGGCAACGAGATCGCCACCGGCACGGTTTTCATGAACCGCTGCGATTACCTGGACCCGGCTCTGGCCTGGACCGGCGTGAAAAACAGCGGGCGCGGCGTCACCCTGTCGCCACTGGGCTACGAGCACCTGACCCGCGCCAAATCCTTTCATCTGCGTCACGAGGTGTAGACCATGAACCTGACAGGAAACTGGAGCTACCCCACGAGCGTTCGGTTCGGTGTCGGGCGCATCGCCGAGCTGGCCGAGGTCTGTCGCAGCCAGGGCATCCAGCGCCCCTTGCTGGTGACCGACAGCGGCCTGGCGCGCGCGCCCATCACCACGGCGGCACTGGACGCGTTGCGCGCCGCCGGTCTTGGCGTGGCGCTGTTCTGTGATCTCAAACCCAACCCGGTGGAAGCCAACCTGGCCGGCGGGCTCGACGCCTGGCGTGCCGGCCAGCACGACGGCGTGATCGCGTTCGGCGGCGGCAGTGGCCTGGACATGGGCAAGCTGATTGCCTTCATGAGCGGCCAGACCCGCCCGGTCTGGGATTTCGAGGACATCGGCGACTACTGGACCCGCGCCGACGACAGCCGCATCGCCCCGATCATTGCCGTGCCGACTACGGCGGGAACCGGTTCCGAAGTCGGTCGTGCGGCGGTGATCATCGACGAGAGCACCCACACCAAACGCATCATCTTCCACCCGAAAATGATGCCGCGCGTGGTGATCAGCGATGCGGCCCTCACGGTCGGCATGCCCGCCAAGGTCACCGCCGGCACTGGCATGGACGCGTTATCCCATTGCCTGGAAGCCTACTGCGCCCCCGGTTTTCACCCCCTGGCCGATGGCATTGCCGTGGAAGGCATGCGCCTGGTGGCCAATTCGCTGGTGAAGGCGGTACACACGCCGTCGGACCTCGAGGCGCGCGCGCATATGCTCGCGGCGGCGGCGATGGGCGCCACGGCATTCCAGAAAGGCCTGGGCGGGATGCATGCGCTCTCGCATCCGGTGGGGGCGTTGTACGACACCCATCACGGCATGACCAATGCCACCTTCATGCCCTATGTCCTGCAGTTCAATCGCACGGCCATCGAGGAGCGCATCACCCGCCTGGCGGCGTACCTGCGCCTGCCCTCCCCCGGCTTCGACAGTTTCATGGCCTTCGTGCTCAAGCTGCGCAAGGACATCGGCGTACCCCATACCCTGGTTGAACTGGGCGTGGATGACCGGCAGGCCGACCTGATCGCCGACATGGCGATTGTCGACCCCTGCGCCGGCGGCAACCCGTTGCCATTGACCCGGGACGGTGTGGCAAGGATTTTCGACGCGGCATTTCACGGCCGCCTGTAGGAGCGAGCCTTATCAGCCGGGCTTTTTTGCACGCAGATGAATTATCCTGTGCCTCCCCGATTTCACCCCGGAGACACCTGTGTCCGCCCTCACCGCCCGCGAGGTTTACCAGCCGTTGCGCAATGCCGCCCAAGGCATTTGCACCTTCAAGCGAGTCGATGACGCTGGCGAGTCCGACCATGTACGGGTCGACATCGACGGCTGGCGCCTGACGCTCGACGTCGACGCTGGTCACTTGCGTCACTGCCTGCACGGCCAAAGCCCCGATGGCCGTGAATATGTGTTCGACAGCGGGCAACGCTTCGGTACCGACCCGGTCAGTTTGCTCAGCACCTGGGAGCTGGCGCAGATTGAACGGCTGCTGGCCTGAATCCTTCGCAAGCTGTCGTTCCCTGGCCGCACTTGTGATAAACAAGCCGGAGTGATTTCAGCGTCCAAGGAGGTTCTGCCATGCCCCGTTCCACTCGCTTGCCGTACTGGCTGGCCTGCACCCTGCTCGGCTCGTTCGCTGGCTGTGTGCAAGCGGACACTCCGCCCCCCGCGCCCGATGCCTTGCAACCCTTGCTAGCGACGATGAATGAGCGGTTGGACATCAGTGAGCGGGTGGCGCTGACCAAGTGGGACAGCGGCAAACCGGTCCAGGACAACGCCCGGGAAGCGCAAGTCATCGCCAACGCCCGCCAGCAAGCCACTCAGCGCCAGCTCGATCCCGACGATGTCGCCGACCTCATCGCCGCCCAGATCGAAGCCAGCAAATGGGTGCAATACGGCCGGCTCGCGCAATGGCAAGCGGAGCACAAGGCACCGGACACGCCACGGCCGGACCTCATTAACGACATCCGGCCCAAGCTCGACAAATTGCAAAACCTGCTGCTCCTGCAGTACGCCGATTTCCTACCCTACCGCAAAGACCCGAACTGCCCGCAATGGCTGGCCACCGAACGCTACGCGCTGATCAAGGATTACCTGCATGACCAGGCGATGATTCGTGCGACCGGGGAGCTGTGTATCGCTGGGCGATAACGTCAATGGGCGACGATGTCGCCAGGGTGATCGACCAACGCTTTCGCACCACCACAATAAAAAAACAGGAGTTGAAGATGTCCGAGCTGAACCTGAACCCCAATGTCGCAGCGTCCCTGAAGCAGTGGCACGGGATGATCGGCAACCGCGACTTGAGCGGCTTGCCTGAATTGCTCGATCCGCAGGCGGTGTTCCGTTCGCCGATGGCACACACGCCGTATCCCGGGGCGCCAGTGGTGGCGATGATCCTCAACACGGTCATGAACGTATTCGAGGAGTTTGCCTACCACCGCGAACTGGCGACGGCGGATGGCTTGAACGTGATCCTCGAATTCAGCGCCAGGGTCGGCGGGAAAGAGCTCAAGGGCATCGACATGATCCGCTTCAACGAACAGGGCAAGATTGTCGAGTTTGAAGTGATGGTGCGGCCGCTGAGTGGCTTGCAGGCGTTGGGTGAGGAAATGGGGCGGCGCCTTGGGGCTTATCTGAAGGCCAGCAAGGCCTGACTTATCTGACTCACCAAAAATCCCTGTGGAAGCGAGCTTGCTCGCGATGAGGGAGTGTCAGCCAACGTCTTGTTCACTGACCCACCGCTATCGCGAGCAAGCTCGCTCCCACAGTTGTTCTGCGTCCGGCGTTGCAGGCTCTGCAAACCATCAAATGGCCGGGTTCCTGTCTGAACTGATCAGCAGCGTATTTTTTTGTGGGAGCGAGCTTGCTCGCGATGAGGGAGTGTCAGCCAACGTCTTGTTCACTGACCCACCGCAATCGCGAGCAGGCTCGCTCCTACAAGTTTGTGTACAACCTGGAATCGTCACACCATCGGCGGAGATTACGTCGATGTCGAACTGCCCCCCTTGCGCTACGGGTAGAGTTCGGACGGCAGGTCGATCATTGCGCCGGGAAGGTTTGCAGGTAGGCGAGCAGGTCTTCGATTTTTTCCGGATCACTGAGGCCCCAGAAAATCATGCGGGTGCCGGGCACGACTTTCTTTGGCGCTTCGAGGTAGGCGATCAGGGTTTCGCGGTCCCAGACCAGATTGGCGGATTTCATCGCATCGGAATACACATAGTCCGTGGTGACGGCGGAGTGGCGACCGATCACGCCATTGAGTTGCGGGCCAAAGGAAGCACGGGCCGATTCGCCGATCTGATGGCAGCCGCTGCAGAGGCGCTTGAACAGTTTTTCCCCGGCCTGGACATCGCCTGCGGCAAGGGTGGGCGGGCTAAACAGGCCAACGGTGAGTGCCAGGGCGAGGGTCAGGGCAGCGATGTTCTTCATGTTCCGTTTCCAGTCGGGTGTTGCCGGACAGCTATTGGAACATGCAGGCCGGGGATATCCCAAGTGGTCAAATGGACGCAATCCCTGTGGGAGCGAGCTTGCTCGCGATGGCGCCGGGTCAGTCGACACATGCATTGCCTGGCAGCCCGCTATCGCGAGCAAGCTCGCTCCCACAGGGGTTCTGTGTACTGAGTTACTTTTTGGTTCGGGAGGTATTGAGCTCAATGGCTGCCTGAATCAACGCCGTCAGCGCCGTGCCATCGATCAGCTCACCCTCGCGGATATCGATGGCGCGCCGCGTGTTGCCTTCAAGGCTTGAGTTGAACAGCTCCGACGGATCGTCCAGCGAAGCGCCCTTGGCGAAGGTCATCTTCACCACTTGCTTGTAGGTTTCACCGGTGCAAATGATGCCGGCATGGGACCACACCGGCACGCCGCGCCACTTCCACTCTTCGATCACTTCGGGGTCGGCCTGGTGGATGATCTTGCGGACGTGGGCCAGGGTTTCGCCACGCCAGTCGGCCAGTTCCCGGATTCGCTCGTCGATCAGCGCCGAGGCTTCGCTTGAGTCAACCTTGTCCGTTTTCATCACTGTCTGCACCCTCATCATGATGGCTGTGACCGATGAGGGTAGACGGTGCTCGAAGGCTTTCAAGAGTCGCTGACTGACGGCGCCTGGGGCACGGGGCGGGTTTTCACGGTGACGAACATTTTGATGCGATCGCCGATTTCCTGGAGGGTATGGCGGAACGGGTCGTGCCTTTCGCTGGTGGTCGGGTCTTCGAAGCTCCAGACCATCACTTCACCGGTAAACGGCATGCGCGCGGCCTCTTCAGAGGACTTGTCGCACAGGGTGATGACGTAGTCGAATGCCTGGCCTTCGAAATCTTCGAGGGACTTGCTGCGCAAGCCGCTGGCATCGACACCGATGTGATCGAGGGATTCGAACGTGCGCGGGTCGATCTCGCTGGCCTCGAGCCCGGCACTGAAGGCCTGGAAATCGGCAGGATCGATATGGCGCAGCAGGGCTTCGGCCATGGGTGAGCGGACATCGTTTCTGGCGCAGACGAACAGCACGCGACGGGGGTCGGTCATGGGTTTACCTCGGCTGGCGGACTTTAGTGTTTGCTCATCAATCCATGCAGCACGCCAAACCGCAAACCCGGTTCCGACGCAATCATATGTGTGATGCCGAACACCTTGAACGCTGCCAGCATCAACACCAGGCCGCCGGGCAAAATGCTCAGGCGATGGGTGGGCAACCCCGCCAGCTTGAGGTGTTTCACATGTTTGACTTCCAGCAGGCGCAACGACAGGCGCAACAGGCCACCGTAGGTGATACCGCTCTGGTCGTCATCATTGAGGCCATTGGCCTTGAGCACCTTGGCCAGCATCCGCGCGGTCCCGGAAGAACCGATCGCCTGCTGCCAGCCCATGGTGCGGTAACGGCGGGCAATGCGTTCGAATTGCACGGTGGCCGCGCGTTCGGCCTCCAATAGCGCTTCGGCCACGATCCGTCCGCCGTGGAAGTAATGCGCACCGAAGGTGCCGCTGCCGATGGCAATGCTCTCGGTGACCAGCAGCTGGTCGCCACGGCCGATGATCATCTCCGTGGAGCCACCGCCGATATCCACCACCAGCCGCGCGGTTTGCGCCGGCAAGGTGTGGGCCACGCCGGCGTAGACCAGTTGCGCCTCTTCGTGACCGGAAATGACGTCGATGCGAAAGCCCAGGTGGCGCTCGGCACTGGCCAGGAACAGCGGCGCGTTGTCCGCTTCGCGCACGGCGCTGGTGGCCACCGCCCGCACGCGCCCGGCCTCGAAACCGCGCAGTTTCTTGCCGAATCGCGCCAGCGCCTGCCAGCCACGGTCCAGCGCCAACTCATCGAGCGCCCCGCCCTGCAGGCCTTCGGCCAGACGCACCGGCTCGCGCAGGGTCTTCACTTCCTGGATGACCATCTGCTGGTTCCGTCTCACCGACTGGCCAATCATCAGGCGAAACGCATTGGAGCCCAGGTCGATGGCGGCAAACAGTGGGGCGTCTTTCATAGGGAGTTCCTTGCACATTCATCTGCCGGCGGACTGGCGGCCGTCGGGCACTCAAGACGGATTGCGAGGATCTTGCCATTACTTCGATGACACCCAGATGACACCGCCTGGAGATCTGACCCACACCACAGTTAATCACTCGCAACAGGACTTTCGGCATCCGGATGAATGGCCATCAAGCCGTCATCGAAACGTCATGAACCGGGCGGCATAATCAAGTCATTCAATGCGTGCTTTAACTTTCTGCTGCCAATTCTGGTGGCTTTTTTTTGCCTGAAATTCTGCTTACAGACACTCCTGCGCCGCACGCTCGAACGTCGACGGCACGAACGCCGACGCCAGCAGCTTGCGCTCGTACAGGAACACCTTGCCGCCATTCGAGGCTTTGTAGGTTTCAAGCACGTTGTCCGCCGCCACTTTGCTCGATACGACGATCCGGTAGCTGCGTTGGGTTTGCGATACCGTGGGCGCCAGTGCATCGTCCTGCAACTTCGGCACCACGCAATGGGTGTACTCCTCGGGCGACTTTGACGTCTGCAAGGTCATGGTCGGATCGTTTGGCGTGGCACAACCGGCCAGCAGCAGTGAAGCGAAGGCCAGGGTCGGGGCAAGAAAAGTGCGCATGAATCAGGTCCTGAAAAGAAATCAACAGTGAATTGGGTTGCCCACCGGTCAATGGACGCAGGGCTAATTAATGGGTTGCTGCGGTCAATCCGGCGGTTACCAGCGCCTTCAACGACGCATCGAACTGTTTCAGCGCGGTCAGTTGCAGGTCGCGTTGCTGATCGATTTGCGCGGCGATCTCGGGGGCGGTCTTGTCATGTACCCACACCGACGGCAGTTGTTTTTCCACCGCGCCTTCGGCCTTGCCGATGTACTGCAGGCTGGCGTCGTAGAACCGCGCGGCGAAACGCGCCTCGACCCGATCGTTACGCTGGGTCAGCAACTGGTTGTGGGTGTCGAGCATCACCACTACATCCGGATGGGCCTGCACCAGGGCATCGAGGTTGTCGTAGACCGTTACCGACACAAAGGTGTGGTGCAACGAAGTCATCAGCCAGTCGATGGCCAGGTCCGGATCGGAGCTGTTGACGAACGCCCGGCGAATCCGCGCATCCAGTGCGTTTTTCGCGCCATTCACGGCCACCGAGTGGTATTGCTCAAGGTATTGCAGGTTTTCCACGGTGTTCTCGCTGTAGAGCACCCCCACCGTCTGCCCGTATTGCAATCCGCCCTGGCTCCCGGTGATGGGCGGCAGATGGCAGGCGCGTGCGTCCTCGGCATAGGCCGATGCGGTGGATGCAACACTGCCCAGCAACAGGGCAATCACAGCCAGTCGGGTCAAGATTCTCATCGCGCAGGTTCCTTGAGCAGCGTCTTCAATGCAGGCGATTTTCCGCCTTTGCGCAAAAAACAGAACTTGCGATTCCTGATGGTGACTATTGACTGAACCGATAGTGCGGGGGCGCCAGTGCATGCCTCTGGCGTAAACTTACCGGTCAATGTCGAACAAGCGCCTGTGCCGGGCGCCCACGGTTGATTACAGTGGCGCCTGCACTCCAAACCTGATCAAGGAACGAAACAATGGTGACCTGCTACCTCAAATACGTACTCGACCCCTACCAGCTCGACGCATTCGAGCACTACGGCAAGCTGTGGATGCCCCTGGTGGAAAAATTCGGCGGCCAGCACCACGGCTACTTCTTACCTTCGGAAGGCGCCAACAACATCGCCCTGGCGCTGTTCACCTTTCCGAGCCTGGCGGCGTACGAACATTACCGGCAGCAGTCGATGAACGATCCGGAGTGCATCGCTGCATTCAAGTACGCCGAAGAGCGGAAATTCATCCTCAGCTACGAGCGTTCGTTCATGCGGCCGGTGTTTGGCGAGCAGGATCGCTGAGTCAGTCTTTTTTCAGATCCAGGCAATAGGTGTAGTAGCCAGTGTCGCGCACCCAGCCCTGGGATTCATACAGGCGTTGCGCAGTGAAGTTGTCGGTGGCGGTTTCCAGGGTCATGCCTTTGCCGCCGGCCAGCTTCGCAAAATCCCGGGCGGTGTTCATCAGCAACTTACCGACCCCTTTGCCCCGGGCGGCGGGCGTGGTGAACAGATCACCGAGCAGCCAGGTGCGATGGGCATTGATCGAGGAGAAAGTCGGGAACAGTTGGACGAAGCCGAGGTTTTCACCGTCGCTGTCACGGGCAAGAAAAATCACCGATTCATCCCGGGCGAGTCGCTCGGCGATGAAGGCGCGCGATTGCGCAAGGTTCGACGGCTGCTGGTAGAACATCCGGTAGGCGTCAAACAAAGGGGTGATCTGATCGATGTGCGATGCGTCGGCGCGCAGGGCCTGAATAGCCATGAGGGTGCTCCATTGCGGTCTCAAGGAATTACAGACTAGCAATGGCGAAGGACCAGCGACGTAAAAAATTCTGAAAGCACCGAGATCTACTGTGGGAGCGAGCTTGCTCGCGATGGCGGCGTGTCAGTCAGCATTAATGTCGACTGATCCACCGTCATCGCGAGCAAGCTCGCTCCCACATAAGATTTCCACATTGGATTGCGGGAGCGGTCAGACCCGCACGTTACGCCCTGGCAAGGAGGTCCGCTGGCTGCTCTCCCAGCCCTCCACCAGCCCCACCGGCACATTCGCTGACGGCAGCATCTGCATCCCACGCACCAGATCCGAGGCGCGCTCGGCGAGCATGATGGTCGGCGCATTGAGGTTGCCGTTCGGCTCGGTCGGGAACACCGACGAATCGATCACCCGCAGACCGGCGATACCGCGCACACGCAACTCGGAATCGACCACCGCCATGTCGTCCTCGCCCATGCGGCACGAACCGCATGGATGGTAGGTGCTTTCCAGGTTGTCGCGCACGAAGGCGTCGAGGTCTTCATCGCTGGTCACCTGCGCGCCCGGGGCGATTTCGCCGTCGCGGAAGCGGTCCATGGCTTTCTGGCCGATGATCTCGCGGGTCAGGCGAATGCAGCGGCGGAAACCTTCGCGGTCCTCTTCCCGCTCCAGGTAGTTGAAGCGGATTTCCGGATGCTCGTAGGGGTCGGCCGAGCGCACCCGCACATAACCACGGCTTTTCGGCTTGTTCGGCCCGGTGAGCACCATGAAGCCGTGGCCCTTGATCGGCTTGTTGCCGTCGTAGCGCATCGCCGCCGGCAGAAAGTGGAACTGGATGTCCGGCCAGCGCAAGCCCTTCTCGGAGCGGATGAAACCACCGGCCTCGAAATGGTTGGTGGCGCCCAGGCCGTCCTTGAACAGCAGCCAGCGCAGACCGATCATCAGCTTGCTCAGCGGGTCCATCTTGCTGTTGAGGGTCACCGGCTCCTTGCAGCCGAACTGGATGTACACCTCGGCGTGATCCTGCAGGTTCTCCCCGACGCCCGGCAGGTCATGACGCACGCCGATCCCGGCCTTGCGCAGCACGTCCGCCGGGCCGATGCCCGAGCGTTGCAGCAGGTGCGGCGAACCGATCGGGCCGGACGAGATCAGCACTTCGCGGTTGCAATACACCTGGTGAGTCTGGCCACCGTGGTCATACATGACCCCCACCGCACGCTTACCTTCAAGAATGATCTGGCGGGTCATCGCATGGGTGATCACCGTCAGGTTCGGACGGCCCATGGCCGGACGCAGATAGGCGTTGGCCGTGGAGCAGCGCACGCCGTTCTTCACGGTCATGTGCATGGCACCGAAACCTTCCTGCATGTAGCCATTGCAGTCTTCGGTCTTGATGTAGCCCGCCTCCGCGCCGGCTTCGACCCAGGCACCGTACAGCGGGTTTTTCATGTGGTTGCCGTTGGTGGTGTGCAGCGGCCCGGTCTGCCCGCGATAGCTGTCGCCGCCCGACTCGTAGCTCTCGGCACGCTTGAAGTACGGCAGGCAGTTGCGATAGCCCCAGCCTTCGGCACCCAGGGATTCCCACTCGTCGAAGTCCAGCGCGTGGCCACGGATGTACACCAGGCCGTTGATCGAAGACGAACCGCCCAGCACCTTGCCCCGTGGGCAGTGAATGCGTCGGCCGTTGAGGTGGGTCTCCGGCTCGGTTTCGTAGCGCCAGTTGTACTTCTTGGTGTTCATCGGGATCGAGAATGCGCTCGGCATCTGGATCACGACGCTCTTGTCGCTGCCGCCGAACTCCAGGACCAGCACCGAGGTGGCCGGGTCTTCGCTCAGGCGGTTGGCCAACACACAACCTGCCGAGCCTGCGCCAATGATGATGTAGTCGTATTTTTGCGTAGCCATTTTTTGCGTGGTCATTCTTTGCGTGGTCATAGTTATCTCCCGACCGTCGATTCAGTGAATACCCGCAGTGGCTGCTGTTTGTGCGTCAGCGTGTCGCCGGTGGTGTATTGCGGGGAGTTTTTCTCGATCTGCTGGATCACCGCTTCTTCGCGTTTCAGATCAATCGAGCGGCTCAGCCAGTAGTACGCCACGCCCGATACGATCAACCCGACCAGCCAGGCGATGTCGATGCTACCCAGCGCCTTGGCGAGCGGGCCGACATACACTTCGCGCTGTTCAACGCCGTCGAAGATGTAGAAGAACGGGATCATCGAGACAAAACCGATGGCATAGGCGGCGATACCGCGCAGTCCCCAGCTGCCGTAGATGTTGCCGTGGGGCATGAAGAAGTGCGGGATGGCGTAGCGGCCCTTGCGCACGAAGAAGTAGTCAGTGAGGTTGACCGAGGTCCAGGGCACCAGGAAGTACAGCATCACCACCAGGTAGATCCCCAGCACCGACAGGCCTTTGCCCGAACTCTGGATGCTCAGGGCCACGCCCAGTTGCAGCAGGATCACGAAGCCGATGGCCAGGATGCGTGCCCTGCGGGTTGGTTCGATGTGCTTGATCGAGTCGACGCAGGTCAGCGTGGTCAGCTTGGCGCTGTAGATGTTCATCGCGATCACCGGCAGGAACGCCAGGATGGTGACCACCACCACCGCCGTGCCCACCAGCGGCGACACGGTGTTGCCGACTTGCCCCAGGGCCACCAGCACGTCAGTGGAGTGCAGGTGATCGGCCAGCCAGCCACCCACGGAAATCATCCACGCACCGGACAGCGACGCCCCGAGGAACACCACGGCAATCAGCTTGCCGCTGGAGGTGTTTTTCGGCAGGTAGCGCGAGTAGTCCGACACATAAGGCGCATAGGCGATGTTGTAGCTGGCGGCCGCTGCAAACTGCGCGATGAAACCGGTCCAGTTGAAACCCAGCGGCTCCCGGGCCACTTCGCCTTCCGCGAGTGCCGGCAGTACTGCATCCGGCACCCAGCCCATCACCACCGCCAAGGTCACCAGGCCATACAGCGGCAACGACAGGTACAACGCCCATTTGAAGCTGCGGTGCATCCAGTCATGACCAAGTATCGCCAGCACCGCCGCCGGGATGGTCACCGCCACCGCGATTACCGCGGGGTTGAACCCGAACAGCGTGTGCAGCCCCTGCATCATCAGCACCAGGTTGACGATGTTGAAGCCGGCGAATACGAACAGCGTGGCGAGCAGTACCAAAATCACCCCGCGATAGCCGAACTGCGCGCGGGACTGGATCATCTGCGGCAGGCCAAGGTGCGGGCCCTGGGAGCCGTGAAACGCCATGAACAGCGTGCCGAACATGATGCCCAGCGTACCGGCCAGCGTGGTCCAGAGCGCGGTCAGGCCGACGCTTGGGCCAACGAAGCCGATGGTCATGGTGAAGAAGGTGAAATTGCCGAGGAACCAGAACGGGCCCTGGCTCGACAGTTTGTCGGTGCGCTCGCTCTCGGGTATGAAGTCAATCGAGTGCCCCTCGACGACGGATTTTTCGTCGAGGCTGGACACGCTCGTGGCGGACTTGGCGTTAGTGTTCATGATGGACTCTTATTGTTGGAAGATCATGACGAGATAACCGCGTTCTTTCGGGTGAACGACTCCCGGGGGGCCTCCATGCCGTTCCCGAATTCAAAGGTGCAATTGCTTTCAACCTTGATGCAAAACCTGTGGGAGCGAGCTTGCTCGCGATAGCGGTAGGTCTGGCAACACAGATGTTGAATGTGCAACCGTCATCGCGAGCAAGCTCGCTCCCACAGGGATTGCATTGTTCCTTGTCTTATCTGATCAGCATCAGCATCAGCATCAGCCCGGCAGCGTGATCCACACCGCCTTGGTTTCGAGCAGGTAATCGAGCTGCTCGGCGCCCAGGTCCTTGCCGAACCCGGACTGCTTGTAGCCACCGAACGGCATCGACGGATCGAGGGTGCCGTGGGCGTTGACATAGACCGAGCCTGCTTTCAAGCGTGGAATCAGACTGTGCACCTTGCCCAGGTCGTTGGAATACAGTGCCGCCGCCAAACCGTAGGGCGAGTCATTGGCCAGGGCCAGCGCCTCTTCCTCGTCGTCGAACGATGCGGTGACCAGCACCGGGCCGAAGATCTCTTCCTGGACAATACGCATATCGTTGCGGCAATTGGCGAAGATGGTCGGCTCAACGAAGAAGCCAGGGCCATCGATCGGTTGGCCGCCGTAGACCAGCTCGGCGCCTTCGGCCTTGCCGGTCTCGATGTATTCGGTCACACGCTGCTTTTGCAGGGCCGAAACCAGCGGGCCGATGAAGCAGTCCGGGTCCAGGCCCGGGGCCATTTTCAGGGTGCGTGTGTAGGCGATCAGCTCACGCAGGAATTCGTCGTAGACGCTGCTATGAATATAGGCCCGTGTACCGGCGTCGCATACCTGCCCGGAGTTGAAAAACACCCCATTGGCGACCGCTTGGGCGGCGGCCGGGATGTCGGCGTCGGCGCAGACGATGACCGGTGATTTACCACCGAGTTCGAGGGTCAGGCGCTTCATGTCATCCAGCGCTGCACGACCGACAGTCTGGCCGACCGGGGTCGAGCCGGTGAAGGTCAGTTTGTCGATACCGGGGTGGGTGGCCATGGCCGCACCGACCACGCTGCCACGCCCGGTAACGATGTTGATCACGCCGTCGGGGATGCCCGCTTCCTGCACCAGTTCAGCAAAACGCAGGGCCGACAACGAAGTCAGTTCGGCGGGCTTGACCACCACGGTGCAACCGGTCGCCAGCGCCGCGCCAAGCTTCCAGGCCATGGTTTGCAGCGGGAAGTTCCACGGCACGATGGCGCCGACCACGCCGACCGCTTCCTTGCGGGTATAGGCCAGGTAATTGCCCGGCAGCGAAGGTTCGACGGTACGGCCGTGCAGCTTGGTGGCCCAGCCGGCGAAGTAACGCAGGGTATCGACGGTGCCCTGGATGTCCACGTCCTTGGCGAAGGCAACCGATTTGCCCATGTCGATCGATTCGATTTCCGCCAGCTCCGCGGCGTTCTGCTCGATCAGGTCGGCCAGGCGTTGCATCATGCGCTCGCGCTCGGCCGGTTTGGCCTGGCGCCAGGCGCCGCCGTCGAACTGGGCGCGTGCAGCTTGCACGGCGCGGTCCAGGTCATCGGTAGTGCCCATGGGAATGCGGGTGATCAGGCCTTCGGTCGAGGGTTCTATAACATCGGAGGTCTGGCCGTCGCTGGCTTCGACCCAGGCGCCGCCGATGAACATTTTCTGGACCTTGCTGAGGAAGGTCTGGGTGGCTTCGCTGACGCCGAATTTTTGCAGGTAACTTTTGACGATCGTGTCCATTTTTGTTCTCTCTGCCCGGCAGTCAGAACCTGCCGGGCTTTTGTGGTTTCGATGATCAGGCTGGAGTCGATTCGCTCTCGGCGGCGGCCCGCACCTTGCCTCGCTCGTGGAAGATGAAACCGATGCTGTTGAGCAGCAGTTGCGCGGCGAGGATCGAGGTCATGCCGGTCGGGTCGTAGACCGGTGCAACCTCCACCAGGTCCATGCCGACGATATTGCCTTTGCTGCGCTTGGCCAGGGCCTGGATGATTTCCAGCACTTCGTAGTAGAGGAAGCCGCCGTGGCTCGGGGTGCCGGTGCCGGGGGCGATGGACGGGTCGAAACCGTCGATGTCGATGGTGATGTAGTAGTTGATGTTCTGCGGGATCAGCGCCAGCACACCCTCGACGCCAAGGCGACGCACGTCACGCACCGAGAGGATTTTCGAGCCGGCTTCGTGGGCCGCTTCGTAATCGTCGCGGTTGGACGACGACACGTTGCGAATGCCCATCTGGGTCATGCCGACGATGTGGTTCATTTCCGAGGCGCGGCGCAGCGGGTTGCCG
This sequence comes from Pseudomonas sp. IT-196MI5, assembly GCF_949767415.1. Classification (NCBI taxonomy): domain Bacteria; kingdom Pseudomonadati; phylum Pseudomonadota; class Gammaproteobacteria; order Pseudomonadales; family Pseudomonadaceae; genus Pseudomonas; species Pseudomonas sp. IT-196MI5. The sequence continues at coordinate 164,066 of NZ_CATKPZ010000055.1, read as the reverse complement.
TGGCCGTAGCGCACGCCGTGGCGTTCGTCGACGAAATCCAGGTGCGCATCGAAGTGAATGATGTGGATCGGACCGCGGCCTTCGAAGGCCTTGATCACTGGCGCGTGTACCGAGTGGTCGCCGCCGAGCACCACCGGCATCACGCCGGCATCGAGGATCTTGCGCACGGCGTATTCGGTGTTCTTGTTGCTGGTGACCATGTCGGTGTGGACGATGTCGGCATCACCGACGTCGACCATGCGCACGTCCGATGCGGTGAGGTACATCACGTCATCTTCGTGGTCGTAGGCGCCGGCGTGGCCGAAGGAAAACAGCGTCGATGCTTCGCGAATCCCGCGTGGCCCGAAGCGTGCACCGGAGCGCCACTGGGTGCCCATGTCGTTGGGCACGCCGAGCACCGCGACGTCGGCATCCAGGGCATCCCAATCGGTGCACACCGGGGATTTGCCAAAGGTGCAATGACCCACGAATGGCAGGTTCAGGCGACCGGATTCATAACCGTTGTTCGACATTTCTAGCCTCTCCACTTCTTGTTATCGGCTTGACGGACTGCAAGGCGACCGCCGTTGGAAAGACTATGGGCGCAGGTTTTCGTGGAAAAAATGCTAAACATCAGATACTCATATCGGCATTCCCGATGCATCCACAGGCCGGAGGTTCAAGATGATCCAGCTGCACGATGTCGACCTGAAACTGCTCAGGGTGTTTGCCACGATTGTCCGCTGCGGCGGTTTTTCGGCCGCACAGGCAGCGCTCAATGCCGGGCAATCGACCATCAGCGAACAGATGACCCACCTTGAAACCCGCCTGGGGGTCAAACTCTGCCAGCGCGGGCGCAGTGGCTTCCGCCTGACCGAACAAGGGGTGGCCATCCATGAAGCCACCCAGCGCCTGCTGTCGGCGGTGGAAAATTTCTGCATGGACGCCGACGTGCTCAAGCAGCACATCAGCGGCAAGCTCAACCTGGGGATCATCGACACCACGATCACCGACCCCGATTCGCCGATCCCGCGCACTACCCAGCGCTTCGTTTCGCGGGGGCATGACGTGCACCTGAACGTGTACGTCGGCACCCCGGCGGAACTTGAAGAACGGGTGCTCGACGGTCGCCTGCACCTGGCCATCGGGCACTTCCCGATCCATGTGCCGGGGTTGCTGCAATCGCCGCTGTACCAGGAAGCCCTGGGCTTGTATTGCGGGCGGCGTCACCCGTTGTATGGCAGCCACGCCGAAGGTGAGGAGCTGCTCGAAGAGGTCGCTGCCGGGCGCATCGTCGTGCGCGGCTACATGCAGCAATACGACCTCGAACACCTGGGCGTGAGCAAGGCGGCCGCCACCGTGGACAACATCGAAGCCACGGCGATCCTGATCATTTCCGGCGCCTACCTGGGTTTTCTGCCGGAGCACTTCGCCGCCCAGTGGGTCAAGAGCGGCGAGATGCACCAGTTGGCCCCGGGGAGTTTGCGTTTGAAATCGCCGTTCGATGTGATCACCCGGCGTGGTACGGCACCGCCACCGATCCTGCAAGCGTTCCTTGAAGACCTGGCCGCCAGCACCCGTAAAACCGGCAAGCCGTGATGCGACACTCGCCAAATTCAAATTTTGCCGGGCATACTGATTCGGTTCGCCAACCTTGCAGGTCCGTCATGCGCATCCACGTCACTTTCATCGACCGCGTCGGCATCACCCAGGAAGTGCTGGCCCTGCTCGGTGGTCGCAGTTTCAACCTGGACGCAGTGGAGATGGTGCCGCCGAACGTCTACATCGATGCGCCGACCCTCGGTGCCGAAGTGCTGGAAGAGTTGCGCGAGGCGCTTTTCGGTGTGCACGGCGTGCAGGCCGTGACCCTGGTCGACATCCTTCCGGGGCAACGGCGGCGCCTGCAACTGGACGCCTTGCTGGCCGCCAGTTCCGATCCGGTGCTGGCGGTGGATGATCGCGGCCATGTGTTGCTGGCCAACCCGGCGCTGATCGCCCTCTGCGGCCGCGAACCGGCTGGTGAGTCGCTGACCACGCTGTTCGACGATGCCGATTTGCAGCGCACCCTGATCGCTCAGCATTTCCGCCTGCCGATGCACGAGGTCAGCCTCGGCGGCCAGACGCTGCTGCTCGACGCGATGCCGATCACCGACGCCGGCGCCCTGCTCACCCTGTATCAACCCAATCGCATTGGCGAGCGTCTGTCGGCGCTGCACCATGACCATGCCGAAGGCTTCGATGCGCTGCTCGGCGAATCGCCACCGATCCGTGCGCTCAAGGCCCGCGCCCAACGGGTGGCCGCCCTCGATGCGCCGCTGTTGATCCAGGGTGAAACCGGCACCGGCAAGGAGCTGGTGGCCCGCGCCTGCCATGCCATCAGCCCCCGGCACGATGCGCCGTTTCTCGCCCTGAACTGCGCGGCACTGCCGGAGAGCCTCGCCGAAAGCGAGCTGTTCGGCTACGCCCCCGGCGCCTTCACCGGCGCGCAACGGGGCGGCAAGCTCGGCCTGCTGGAACTGGCCGATCAGGGCACGGTATTCCTCGATGAAGTGGGGGAAATGTCGCCCTATCTGCAAGCCAAGTTGCTGCGTTTTTTGAGCGATGGCTGTTTCCGCCGGGTCGGTGGCGACAAGGAAGTGCGGGTCAATGTGCGGGTGCTCAGCGCCACCCACCGTGACCTGGAAAAAATGGTCGCCGAAGGGCGTTTTCGCGAAGACCTGTTCTACCGTCTCAACGTGCTCAACCTGCAAGTGCCGCCGCTGCGCGAGCGCGGTCACGACATCCTGCTGATGGCCAATCACTTCATGCAGCAGGCCTGTGCGCAGATCCAGCGACCGGCGTGTCGTTTGGCACCGAGCACCTTCAGCGCCCTGCTCGGCAACCGCTGGCCGGGCAACGTGCGGCAACTGCAAAACGTGATCTTTCGCGCGGCGGCGATTTGCGAAAACCCGCTGGTGGACATCGATGACCTGGACATTGCGCGCACGGCGGTAGAGCGGCAAAACGACGGCGAAGTCGGCAGCCTGGAAGAGGCGGTTGGCGACTTTGAGAAGAACCTGCTGGAACAGCTGTATCGCAGCTATCCGTCCAGCCGGTTGCTGGCGGCGCGGTTGCAGACTTCCCATAGCGCGATTGCGATTCGCTTGCGCAAGTATGGGATTCCCAGCAAGACCTGAGCTATCTGTCGGAACACATTTTCACCGACAACACATTCCCCTGTGGGAGCGAGCTTGCTCGCGATGAGGCCGTGTCAGTCGATATCAATTTTGCCTGTCACACCGCAATCGCGAGCAAGCTCGCTCCCACAGGGGATCAGTGTTGTTGCTGAATTCTTTGTCTGCAAATCGATACAGCGTAGCGAAATCAAGACAAAACCTTTCCCATCCCGCATTTACGGCGTCTGCGCCCACAGCCCTGCTTGTCTGTACTGATTTCAATACGGATGAAATCTCTCGCACTTCACATAATCACGCCAAACCATTGATTTAAAACAACTAATAAACCTTGGCACCGCCCTTGCTATCACTCCTGCAACCCAGCTCGTCGCCCCGCCACGAGCCTAAAAACAATAAGGAGTTGATATGAGCGAATTGCGTTTTACCGTCGATCACGAATGGTTGCGCCTTGAGAGCAACGGCCTGGTCACCGTCGGCATCACCGAGTTTGCCCAGCAGGCGCTGGGGGATGTGGTGTTTGTTCAGGTACCTGAATTGGGCACTTTCGACGCAAGCGCTGAAGTGTCGGTACTGGAATCGGTGAAAGCCGCCAGCAGTATCGGCATGCCGCTGGACGGTGAAGTGGTCGAGATCAACACGACACTGGAGAGCACCCCGGAACTGGTCAACGAAGACCCATTGGGCGAAGGCTGGTTCTTTCGCTTCAAACCGGTCGATGCCTTGGCGTTGAGCGATCTGCTGGATCAAGACGCCTACGAACGCCTGACCGCAGAACACGCCGACGCTTGAAGCCCAAACCTTCCACACAAGGACCACACCATGTTCAGCAAGCACGACCAGATCAAAGGCTATGACGACGAACTGCTGGCGGCGATGAACGCCGAGGATGCGCGGCAGGAACACCACATCGAACTGATCGCCTCGGAAAACTACACCAGCCAGCGGGTGATGGAGGCACAAGGCAGCGGCCTGACCAACAAGTACGCCGAAGGGTATCCGGGCAAGCGTTACTACGGCGGCTGCGAGCACGTCGATGTGGTCGAGCAACTGGCCATCGACCGCGCCAAACAACTGTTCGGTGCCGATTATGCCAACGTCCAGCCGCACTCCGGCAGCCAGGCCAACGCGGCGGTTTACCTGGCCCTGCTGCAAGCCGGCGACACCATCCTCGGCATGAGCCTGGCCCACGGCGGTCACCTGACCCACGGCGCTAAAGTGTCGTCCTCGGGCAAGCTGTACAACGCCGTGCAGTACGGCATCGACACCAACACCGGCCTGATCGATTACGACGAAGTCGAGCGCCTGGCCGTCGAGCACCAGCCGAAGATGATCATCGCCGGATTCTCGGCCTATTCGAAGACCCTGGACTTCCCGCGCTTCCGCCAGATCGCCGACAAGGTCGGTGCGCTGCTGTTCGTCGACATGGCCCACGTCGCCGGCCTGGTGGCGACCGGTCTGTACCCGAACCCGCTGCCCTACGCCGACGTGGTCACCACCACCACGCACAAGACCCTGCGCGGTCCGCGTGGTGGTCTGATTCTGGCCAAGGCCAACCCGGAGCTGGAGAAGAAGCTCAATGCCGCGGTATTCCCCGGCGGTCAGGGTGGCCCGCTGATGCACGTGATCGCCGCCAAGGCCGTGTGCTTCAAGGAAGCGCTGGAGCCGGCGTTCAAGACCTATCAGGCGCAAGTGATCCGCAACGCCCAGGCCATGGCGCAGGTATTTATCGAACGCGGTTACGACGTGGTGTCCGGCGGCACCGACAACCACCTGTTTCTGGTCAGCCTGATCCGCCAGGGCCTGACCGGCAAGGACGCCGACGCCGCTCTCGGGCGTGCCGGCATCACCGTGAACAAGAACGCCGTGCCCAACGATCCGCAATCGCCGTTCGTGACCTCGGGCTTGCGCATCGGTACGCCGGCGATCACCAGCCGTGGCTTCAAGGAAGCGCAGAGCATTGCCCTGGCTGGATGGATTTGCGACATCCTCGATCACCTCGGCGATGCCGATATCGAGGCCAATGTCGCGCGCCAGGCGGCCGCCCTGTGCGCCGACTTCCCGGTTTACCGCGACTGAGCACACACAACAAAAACCCTGTGGGGAAAACCCTGTGGGAGCGAGCTTGCTCCGGGCGGCGTTCCGACGATGAGGCCAGTACATCCAGCATTGATGTTGAATGTAAGTCCGCCATCGCGAGCAAGCTCGCTCCCACAGGGGTCTCCCACAGGTTCAGTACCCTGCTGCACAAGGAAAGCATCATGAATGCCATTGTCGAATCAACCGGCAAGAGCCCGGCCAAAGTGGAGGTCGGCACCAAACTGCGCGGTGCGGAAAAGGTCGCGCGGATTCCGGTGAAGATCATTCCCACGGATGAATTCCCGCGCAAACCCGACTGGATTCGCGTGCGCATGCCGATCTCTCCCGAGGTCGACCGCATCAAGCAACTGCTGCGCAAGCACAAGCTGCACAGTGTCTGCGAAGAAGCCTCGTGCCCGAACCTCGGTGAATGTTTCTCCGGTGGCACCGCGACCTTCATGATCATGGGCGACATCTGCACCCGGCGCTGCCCGTTCTGCGATGTCGGCCATGGCCGCCCCAAACCACTGGACACCAACGAGCCAATGAACCTGGCCGTGGCCATCGCCGAACTGCGCCTGAAGTACGTGGTGATCACCTCGGTGGACCGCGACGATTTGCGCGACGGCGGCGCCCAACACTTCGTCGATTGCCTGCGGGAAATCCGCAAGCTGTCGCCCGGTGTGCAACTGGAAACCCTGGTGCCGGATTATCGTGGCCGCATGGACGTGGCCCTGGCGATCACCGCCAACGAGCCACCGGATGTGTTCAACCACAACCTGGAAACCGTACCGCGCCTGTACAAGGCCGCGCGGCCGGGGTCGGACTTCGAGTGGTCGCTGGACCTGCTGCAGAAATTCAAGCAATCGGTGCCGCATGTGCCGACCAAGTCCGGCCTGATGCTGGGCCTGGGCGAAACCGACGAGGAAGTCATCGAGGTCATGCAGCGCATGCGCGAGCACGAGATCGACATGCTGACCCTCGGCCAATACCTGCAACCCTCGCGCAACCACTTGCCGGTGCAGCGCTTCGTGCACCCGGACACCTTTGCCTGGTTCGCCGAGGAAGGTACACGCATGGGTTTCAAGAACGTGGCGTCCGGGCCGCTGGTGCGGTCGTCCTATCACGCCGATCAACAACTTCATGGAGGTACGGACGGTTTCAAGCCATGATGGAATGACTGGTCATGCATGGAGCCGTTCCCGATGTCGCGTTCACCCTGCCTGTTGTTGCTGTGCCTGAGCCTTGCAACGCCGTGCATGGCCGACGAGCCGAAACCCGGGCACATGGTGTATGTGCACAGTGTCGCCCCGGGTATCGAGCAGGACATCCGCTACGCCAGCGCGCACAATTTCACCGGGCACCCGCTCGACGGCTACCAGGCGGCAGAGTGTCTGCTGTCGCAGGACGCTGCAAAGGCATTGGCCCGAGTGCAAAGCGCACTGCAAGCCGAAGGCTACGGCTTGAAAGTATTCGACTGCTATCGCCCGACCCGCGCGGTGGCGGACATGGGCCGCTTCGCCAGCGAACCCGGCGACCCGCTCAAGACCGAATTCTATCCACGGGTCGACAAGCAAAACTTCTGGCGCCTGGGTTATGTGGCCCGGGTGTCCAATCACTCCCGGGGCAACACCGTCGACCTGACCCTGACCGGCCCCGATGCCCTGCCTGCCGATACCTGGACGCCTTCGGTCACGCCAGTGGATTGCACGGCGCCTTATGGCGAGCGCTGGCACGACGGCGCGCTCGACATGGGCACCGGTTTCGATTGCTTCGATGAGCGGGCGCACACCGACTCGGCACTGATCAACGCCACGGCCAAAGCCAATCGCCAGCGCCTGACCAGTGCCATGGCCAAGGAAGGTTTTGTGGGTTATTCGGCCGAGTGGTGGCACTTCACGTACAGCGGGAATCCGCAGAAGCCGGACGTCATGGACTTCCCCATCACGCCGCTTGCACCATGAACATTCCGCTCAAAACCCTGTTGGTAGCGTTTTTTCCGCTGGCCGCAATGGCCCAGGGACTCGATGGCAGCGACCAACTGATCGTGGTCACCAGTAAAAGCTGGGATGACATCCAGGGTACTGCCCAGCGCTATGAACGGCGCGGGCAGACCTTCCAGAAATTCGAAGCGCCCTTCGCAGTGGTGCTCGGCAAGAACGGCTTGGGCTGGGGCAAGGGGCTGCTCGATATCGGGCAGCCTGAAGGGCCGGTCAAACAGGAAGGCGACGGCAAGGCGCCGGCTGGAATGTTCAAGCTGGGCACAGCGTTTGGCTACGAGCCTTCGGCCGAAACCCGCCTGCCTTATCTCCCGTTGACGCCAACCATCGAATGCGTGGATGACAGCCAGTCCACGCGTTACAACGAACTGGTCGACGCAGCGGTCGTGGAAAAAGGCTGGAGCAGCTCCGAACGGATGCGCCGCTCGGATGAGCTGTACCGCCAAGGCATCGTCATCCAGCACAACACCCCGGCCACGCCCGCTGCCGGGTCATGCATTTTCTTCCACATCTGGCGCAGCCCCACGGCGCCAACCCGTGGCTGTACGGCCATGGACCCGGCGAACATTGCGCGGTTGCTCGACTGGCTGGACCCGGGCAAATCCCCGGTGCTGGTGCAACTGCCGCAAGCGCAGTACGAGCGGTTGCGTGAGCGCTGGAAACTGCCGAAGCGCTAACTGGTAAACGCTGAACCTGTGGCGAGGGGGCTTGCCCCCGTTGGGGCGCGAAGCGGCCCTAAAAGATGGGCCTGCTGCGCAGTCCAACGGGGCGATGCGGCGTTCCGACAAGCCCCCTCGCCACAAATACGGGTATTAACCCCGCTCAACCACCACCGCACTCATCGACGGCTTGGCCAGCGCGTAATAGATAACCCCCGGCACCAACAGCCCGACGATCCAGGAAATATCCACCCCGCCCAGTTGCGCAACCATCGGCCCGGAGTAGAAATGGGTATCGACAAAGGGCAACTGGATCAACACGCCGATCACGTACACGCTGACCCCCAGCACGTTCCAGCGACCATAGCGCCCGTTCGGGTCGGACAGCGCAGGAATGTCGTAACGCTCCTTGTTGATGAAGTAGTAATCCACCAGGTTGATCGCGCTCCACGGGGTGAAGAACGTCAGCAAAAACAGGATGAAGTACTTGAACGAGTTGAGGAACGAGTACTGCCCCAGCAATGCCAGCGTGGTGGACGCCGCGACGATCAGCAGCACGAACAGCATGCGCTGGCGGGCGGTGATTTCCAGGCGACGACGAAAGCCACTGATGATGGTGGCGATGCACATGAAACTGCCGTAGGCGTTGAGGGTGGATACCGTGACCTTGCCGAAGACAATGCTCAGGTACAGCAAGGACGCGATCACCCCGGTGCTGCCCAGGCCGACAATGGTCGCCACTTCGTGCCCACGGAAATTGGCCCCGGCCAGTGCGGCGGCGAACACCCCCAGCACCATCGAAGTCTGCGCTCCCAGCACCGTGCCGAGGCCGACAGCGGCGAAGGTTTTCCACGACGAAGTCTTGCTCGGCAGGTAGCGCGAGTAGTCCGCCACGTAGGGGCCGAAAGCGATCTGCCAGGACGCCGAGAGCGACACCGCCAGCAGGAAGGTGCTCCAGCCAAAATGACGATTGTCGAGCAGCAGGCCGATGTCGTTGAGGGTCATCAACCGGGTGAACAGGTACGCGAAGGCGATGATGCCCAGCACGCTGGCCACCCGCCCGACCAGGTGAATCACCCGATACCCGAAGATCGTCAGGAACGCGATGCACGCGGCGAAAATCAGGATGCCGGTGCTGTCGCTGACACTGATCAATTGCGCGATCGCCTGCCCCGACAACACCGCGCCGGTGGCGCTGAAACCCAGGTACATCAGGCACACCAGGACAATCGGAATCGCCGCGCCATACACCCCGAACTGCACTCGGCTGGAGATCATCTGCGGTAAGCCTAGCTTCGGCCCTTGCGCCGCGTGCAGCGCCACCACGGCACCGCCCAGCACTTGCCCGATCAGCAAGCCGATCAGTGACCAGAACACATCGCCACCGAGCACCACGGCCAGGGCGCCGGTGACGATGGCGGTGATCTGCAGGTTGGCGCCAAGCCACAGGGTGAACTGGCTGTAGAGACTGCCGTGGCGCTCAGCCTCGGGAATGAAATCGATCGAGCGGGTCTCGATCAGGGGACTGCGTTGCGCACTCATGACGGTGTTTCCTTTGAGGAACTGTTTTTGTTGTCAGGGACGAAATTCAAAAAGCTTTGGTTGCGCTGGCTACAACCGTCGCCGAGCAGAGGTCGTCATAGCCGTACCAACTGCTGCACTCGCTTTTCGACAAGTCGGTGTCGACATAGCTCAGCCCCCAGGTGACGCCGACAAAGTCGCGGGTCAGCTTGGCTTCCCACTCGTAGTAAGACTCACGACTATCGCCATTGGCGGACCAGAACGCGGGGTCATTCACATCGTTGCGCCCAAAGCGCAAGTCCAGGCCGACTTCGGCCGGCAAGTCGATTTTGTAGCCCAGGTAGGTGTAAAGGGTGTCCTGGTCCTCGCCGAAGAAGTTCGGCGTGTCCTTGGAGTAATAGGCACCCAGCTTCACGCCGTACAGGTCGAGGACGGCGTAGACCTCGCTGAGGTTGAATTCGGAGTTCTTCGGGTAGTCGTACTTGATGTAGCCCAGATCGAGGCTGATTGCGTCGGTCGCCTGCCAGTAGTAACCGGCGTAGTACTCACGCTCCTGGCGGGTGTCGAAACCACCGCCGAAATCGACGTTGGAGGTCCAGGCGCCGATGTACAGGCCGCTGCTGTGCAGCAGCGTCGCGCCGCCCTGCACCGCCGGATCGCCCTGGGTTTGCGAGATGCCCCGGGTACGGTAGTCGCTGACGACGCCCAGGGTCATGTCCAGGCTGAAATCATCGTTGAGGGTCAGGGCCTGGCTGGTCAGGGGGATCAATGCCAGTGTCGCGAGGGTCAATGCTGAAAATGCGTTCATACAGTTCTCTTGTTGTTATGGCGTACGGTGAATTCCAGGCATGGCGATGCCCGGCCCCTCGCGCTACGAGGGGCTGGCGGTTTTTTTGCGTGTGTCGGGTGTACGCAGGTCAGGACGCGGGGGCGTAGACCTGCTTGCCGGCGAAGAAGGTGTTCAGGACTTTGGTTTCGAACAGGTCGTCATCACTGACCTTGAACACATCACGGTCGAGGATGATCAGGTCGGCCTGCTTGCCCGGTGCCAGCGAACCGATCTGCTGCTCCAGGCGCAGGGTTTTCGCCGCGTTGAGGGTGTAGGCATAGAACATGGTCTGGCGGTCGATGCTTTCCTTGGCATTGAGTACGCCCAATGGCCCTTTGCGCGTGCTGGCCTGGGCAATGGCGTTGAACGGATTGGCGCTCGACACCGGCCAGTCGCTGCCACCGGCAATCGTCGCGCCGGCGTTATGCAGGGACCGCGCGGGATACTGGTAGCCGTAGGCAAAGGCGCTGATGTAAGGCTTGACCAGTTCGACGGTGTAGGACTCGCCGGTGGCCCACAGCAGTTGCATCGAGGCAATCACGCCCAGTTCTTTGAAGCGTGGAAACTCCTTGGGATTGACCAGTTGCAGGTGCGCGATGCTGTGGGGCACGGGCGGCGGGCTCAGCTTGCGCGCATAGGCCACGCCATTGAGCGCTTCACGCACCGCGCGGTCACCGACGGCATGCATGTGTACGATCCAGCCACGCTTTTCCGCCGCCACCACCAGTTCACCGAAGTGCGCCGGGTCGGTCAGCAACTGACCATTTTTATGGCTGTTCTTGAACGGCACGATGACCGCGGCGGTCTGCCCCGGGAATTCGAGAATGCCGTCGACAAACACCTTGATGCCGGGGAACGTCAGGTTAGGCACGCCCTCGAATTGCTTCATCACCGTGGCGATCACTTCCAGGTCGGCGGGTTTGCTCTTCGGGTTGGTGACCATCAACGCGGCGACGTGGGCGCTGAGTTCGCCGTTCTGCGCCAGTTCCTTGTACAGCGGCAGCACGCCGACACTTTCGGCGGTGGCATGGAAATCGAACAGCGAATCTTCACTGCCGCCGTTCGCCGCCGCGTCCATCCAGGCCGTGACGCCGTATTGATTGTTGATCTTCACCGCCTCGCGAGCAGCCTTGAGCATGGCTTCCGGGCTGGCCGCCGGAATACCGTTGCGCACCACGTCCCAGCGGGATTCGGCGAAGTAGCCGTTCGGCGTGAAGTCTGCTTCATGGCCGATGTAGCCGCGTTCTTTCTCCGGCAGGCTTTTCACCAGTGCCGCGTCGATCTTCAGACGCTTGAGCATCGCGGTGTTGGCCCAACCGGTGTGGCCGTCGATGCCGCTGAAGACGATGGGCTGATCGGCCCAGCGTCCCTGGTTGAACAGCTTGCCCAGTTCACGACTCTTTTCCCAGTAGGCCGAACTGACCCCGGCCACGCTGATCACATCACCGGACCGGGCACGTCCGGCCTTGTCCTCGTCGATCAACCATTGCTCCAGTTCCGGCAAGGCTTTGACCTCGTCCAGCAGGTTGGCCTTCATGCTGTCGAACGCCGCCACCACCGGGTGGCTGTGGGTGTCGATCATGCCCGGCATCAACACCTTGCCGGCCAGGTCGATGCGTTGGGTCTTGGCGTCGGCCAGGGCATTGATTTCGGCATCGCTGCCCACTTTCAGAATCTTGCCGTCTTGCACCGCAACAGCCTGCACCAGCGCCTGGCCGGGTTCGGCGGTAAAGACCTTGCCGTTGAACAACACAAGGTCAGCGGCGGCCATCGCTTGTACCGAGGACAAAGCCAGCGCGGCGGCTAACAGGTTTGGAATGAATCGCATCGGAACGCTCTCTGGTTTTTATTGGGCGGATCGGGAAGTGACGACTTGGGAAGCAACCTGCGGCGCCAGCCCAAGGAACGGCGCCTTGGCCCACACGACCTTGCCGCCGACCAGCGTCAGCAGCACGTCGTTGCGGCCCAGTTCCTCCTCGGGCACCTGCATGAAGTTCTTGTCGAGCACGATCAGGTCAGCGAACTTGCCGACTTCGACCGAACCCAGCACCGCGTCCAGCTTCAGCTGTTCGGCGGAACTGAGGGTGATGCTGCGCAGCGCTTCGGCTCGCGACAGCGCCGGATCGGTGTTGAGTCGCCCGGCATACTTGGGGCCATAGCTGTGCGGATTGGTGGGGTCGCCGGAACGGGTGACACCGACTTTCAACGCCAGGAACTCATCGAGGGGATCGACCGGCCAGTCGCTGCCAAACGCTACTCGGCCGCCGGCATGGGCGATGCTGCCCGAGGGTTCCATGCGCGCAAAACGCGCGGCACCGAGGTGATCACGGGTGCCGTCTACCGTGGACGGTGCCTGCTGCGCCCACTGGAACGACATGGTCGCGGTCACGTCCAGTGCCTTGAAACGTGAATAGTCGGCAGGGTCGACCGACTCGGCGTGCGCGATGGCCGGGCGGAAATCAGTACCGGGCAGTTCCTTGCGCACATAGGCGACGCTGTCCAGTGCATCGCGCACCGCGCGCTCGCCGGTTGCGTGCAGGTGCGGATCGAGACCGGCCTTGACCGCTTGCAGCAACAATGGATTGAGCACTGACGGCGGGAAGTACAGTTCGCCCAGGTTCTTGCCCGGCGTCCACTTCGGCGCCTGGTCGGTGCCGCTGTTGTGCAGGTACGGGGTCAACATGGCGCCGGTGTCCGCCGGGGCATTGATGATGCCGTCCATGAACAGTTTGACGTGACGCATGTTCACGCCCGGTGCGACGTTCATGTCGCCCTGGTCATAGGTGCTGGCCAGGGCCTTGGCCTCGGCGATGGTTTTCACCGGGTCGGCGGCAGCGGCGGCCGGGTCCAGTTTGATCGCCAGCAAGGCCCGGGCGGTCAGCTCGCCGGTTTTTTGCAGGCTGGTGAAGGCCTTACCGTTTTCCGGGCCGGACAGCGCATCGAAGAAACTGGTGATGCCTTGCTGGCGCATGGCGTCGAGGGCTGCGCGAACCTGATTGAGTTTTTCCGCGTCGGTGGCAGGCGGCACCACGGCGGCCAACGATTCGGCGGCGCCGTCTTCACAGATGCCGTTTGGATTGCCGGCGCTGTCACGTCGGTATTTGCCATCTTCGGGGTCGGCGGTGTTCTTGTTGATCCCGGCCAGCTCCAGGCCGCGAGAGTTGGTCAGCACGGTGTGGAAATCGGTGGAGCGCACCTGGATCGGGCGCTTCGTATTGAGCGCGTCCAGGGTCGATTTGTCGGCGTCGCCATCGAGCCCGGTCATGCCGATGCGATCCCAACTGCCCACTTCCAGCCACACATCCGGCCCCTTGTCCTTGTCGGCATCGAGGCAGGCCTGGATGCTCGCCTGAAACTGCGCGCGGGTCAGGGTCTGGTATTTCAGGTCGCACAAGGTCATGGCCCGACCGCCATCCCCCGGGTGCATGTGCGCATCGACGAAGCCCGGCATCAGCATGCGCCCGGCCAGGTCGATCAGTTGTGTTTGCTTGCCGATGTAGCCGTCGACCCCGGCATCGCTGCCGACATAGACGATCTTGCCGCCCGAAATGGCAATGGCCTGCTGTATGGAATTCTGGCCATCGACGGTGTAGACGTAGCCATTGCGCATGACCGTGTCGGCGGGTGTCGCCGCCAACGCCATGCCGGAAAATGCCGTCGTCGCCGCAACGGCGACAAAAAGCCTGGAAAGTCTCAAATGCCTCACCCCTGTTCTTATTGTTTTGAAGCGGCCCGAAGCGATTGCGCCAGCCCCTGATAGACAGGGCCTACCCTATAGGGCGCAGCGTTCGAATGGACCTCTGCAAATGAGGAGGGGTCAGGCAAATAGTTGAAACGGCTGTGGTTAATCCCGGCGCACGGACTCCGTCAAAGCATTCGGTGAACGCAGGACAGAACCCAGCTCCACCTTGCTTTTCACACCGAGCTGCAAGTAGCAATTGCGCAAGTACGTACGCACGGTTGCCGGGCTCAAAGCGAGCATTTTGGCGATCTCCTTGTAGGAGTGGCCGGCCGCGAACAGCATCGCCGCCGTGCGTTCCCGTGGTGCCAGGCCATCTCCGCCTGATGGCGCATCGAGGGAAAGGATGACGTGTTCGGCGTTAGGGGTGAGGGTCAGGGCGCAACGGCCCAGACGAATCACACAGGGCGCCTTCGGCAGCTGCACGATCACCTCGTCCGGCAGCATTGAACCGCTCCAGCCGGGCAGTTCGCGTTGAATGGCGGCGCACAACCTGGCACCTACATACAGCAGGCTGCCGTCCATGCGCGCCACGCCAGAATCACTCGCGCCGTTTTCACTATCGAAGCGAATCATGTCTTGCACCTGGAACCGCCACAGCTGGAACAGGTGATCGCAAAACGCCGAAAACAGCTCGGCTTCGTTCTCCTCGAACGCCTGCTCATCCAGGCCACGGTAGAGACAGACGAAAAACATCAGGCCGCTTTCGGGCAGCTCGTAGGTGATGCTCATCAAGTGGTAGAGATCGTAGCGCCGGGCAAAATCGTTGACCGCCTCGCACGGGTCGTTGAAACCCTTGTCGCGCACCACCTCGCCGGGGCGGGTCAGCGTGGCATGGGAGAACTGATCGTTGGCCGCCACCGGATGCCACTCGGCGGCAAAGGATTCGGGGAGATTGATGCTGCCATGCATCCAGCTCTGGGGGGGCACATCAGGACCTGGCGTCGACATCTCGCCCCACCAGGCAGACGCGAAGGGCACCAGGGGACCGAATGCCCGCAGGCCATCGGCGATGAACCGCGACGCCCCGCTCTCCCGCGCCAGCCGGCCAAGGTGCAATACGCAATGATTGAACGCCTTCAGCGTGGTCAGCGACGTATCGTCGACTTTCTTTCCCTCCTCCATCATGGCGATCCCGTTCACTGCATGGTCTGTTGTTTCGACGATGCCATAGGGCCGGGAATGGCGTCCAGTTCGCCGTGACATCAGCGGTTACAAACAGCCGCTCAACCGTACAACTGCGGCCTGCGGTCCCGATGCAAGTCATTACGCGCGCTGATGCGTTTGTTGCGCGCTTCTGCGAGGTTCAGGGTGGCCAGTAACATCTGCTCGCCACCCTGCTCCGCCGGCCCGGCCAACGGGTAGCCGTCGGCATCGACGATGACCGAACCCTGGACCCAGCCGACCCCACGTTCATGGCCATAACGATCGCAGGCGGCGATGAACATGCGGTTGACCGAGGCGTTGGCCTGCACCCGCAGCACTTCGGCCGGGCGCTCGGTCTGCGGCCGCGGACCGTCGGGCCAGTTGACCGGCGCGCACAACAGATCGGCCCCGGCCAGCGCCGGTAGACGCACCCACTCGGGGAATTCCAGGTCGTAGCAAATCAGCATGCCGAAGCGTCCATGCACCGTTTCGACCACCGGCGGTGGCGCATCGCCGGCCGTGAAGATGTCCTTCTCGGCATCCCACAGATGCGCCTTGCGGTACACCGCGCGCAGGCCGTTGGCGTCTATCATCGCCGCGCTGTTGGCCAGCTCATCACCGGGCAGGCGCTCGCAGAATCCGCCGACGATCACCAGGTTCAGCTCACGGGCCAACACCTGCCAAAGCTGCAATGCCGGGCCATCAGTGGTTTCCGCCAGCGACAGCGCCTCAAAGCGGTCGGTGAACAGGTAACCGCTCTGCACCAGCTCGGGCAGCACCACGACCTGGGCGCCCTGTAAGGCTGCCTGGCGAATCGCACGTTCGGTGAGCGTGCGGTTGTAGGCCAGGTCGCCGATTTTCGGTGCCAGTTGGCAACAGGCGACCACGGTATTTTTTACACGGCTCAACGCCCTGCCTCCGCAGATGAATGGGTCATGGCGACGATGTCGCTTTCACTCAGCGCATCGATCACCCGGCGTTCGGCGGCCAGATCAAGCGAGCGACTGAGCAGGTAATAGGTCAGGCCCGAAACCACCAGGCCCACCAGCCAGGCGATGTCCACGCCTTCCAGCACCCGCGCCAGCGGGCCAACGAAAACCTCTTTGCCGGCGGCGGCATCGAAGATGTAGAAGAACGGCACCATGGCGGCGAAGCCGATCAGGTACGAGACGATGCCGCGAAATTGCCAGGCGCCGTAGATGCCCTTCGGCGTGAAGAAGTGCGGGATCGCATAACGGCCCTTGCGCACGAAGAAGTAGTCCACCAGGTTGACGGCGGTCCACGGCACGAGGAAGTACAGCAACAGCACCAGGAAGGTGTTCAACAGCGCGATGCCGTCACCTTTGATCGACAGCACGCAGGTCAACACAATGACGCTGATCACACTGATCGACAGCACACGGGCACGGGGTGTCGGGGTGATTTTTTTGATCGAGTCGACACCGGTCAGCAGTGTCAGCATGGCGCTGTAGGTGTTGAGCGCGATGATCGGCAGGAAACCCGCCACCGAGACGATCACCAGCAGATTGCCCAGCCCCGGCACCATCGAGGAGCCGACCTGATTCAGCGCCACCAGCGCATCCGCCGCTTTCAGCTCCTGCGCCAGCCAGGCACCGAGGCCGATCATCCAGCTGCCGGACAACGAGGCGCCGATGAACACCGCCGCGATCAGTTTCGCCCGGCTGGTGTTTTTCGGCAGGTAACGGGAATAGTCAGACACGTAGGGCGCATAGGAGATGTTGTAGCTGGCACCGATGGCGAACAGCGTGGCGAAGGCCACCCAGTTGAAGCCCAGGTCGGTCGCCGGCGTGACGCCTTCCTGACCCGCACCGAACATCAGGGCGATGGTCACCAGTGCGTACAGCGGCAAGGTCGCCAGCAAGGCCCACTTGAAGGCCTTGTGCATCAAGTCGTGGCCGTAGATCGACAACAGCGCGCCGATCAGCACCACGGCCACGGCGACAAGGGTCGGATCAATACCGAACACATGTTCAAGGCCGTTCATGATCAGCGAAATGTTCACCACGTTGAAACCGACGAACACAAACATCGTCGCCATCAGCGCCAGGATCACCCCGCGATAGCCGAACTGGGCGCGGGACTGGATCATCTGCGGCAGGCCCATTTCCGGGCCCTGGGAGCCGTGGAACGCCATGAAGATGGTGCCGAACATGATGCCCAGGGCACCGGCGAGCATGGTCCACAGCGCCGACAAGCCGAGGCTCGGGCCGACAAAGCCGATGGAGATGGTGAAGAAGTGGAAGTTGCCGAGAAACCAGAATGGCCCCTGGCTGCTGAGTTTGGCGTGACGTTCGTTTTCCGGGATGTAGTCGATGGAGTGGCCTTCGATGGCCAACCCGCCGCTCGCCTCGGTGGCGTGCGCAGACACTGGGGAACCTGACATACGATTGTTCCTATGCTGTTGATTGTTATTTTTGTGGGTACAGCGCTCGCTACGACGTCCAGATCAGGTGAAACTCCAGAAATAAGCTGACGATGACGCTGGTTTCACAGCAATGTAGGGCGTGAGTTCCGGCAATAAAATATCGCAGGCACACTGTTCACATAGATCAGTATCTATGTAAGCGAGAATCGGGAGCCCCCATGCTGGGAACTGTAACGGAGCTGGATCTGCGTCTGATCCGGGTATTTCTGACCGTCGTCGAGGCGGGCGGCATCTCGGCGGCGCAAACCGCCCTCAACACCACGCAACCCACGATCAGCGCGCAGTTGGCGACGCTGGAAGCGCGGGTCGGTTTCCGTCTGTGCGAACGCGGGCGCGGCGGGTTTTCGGTAACGCCCAAAGGCACTCAGTTCATCGAGGCGGCCCGGCGCTTGCTGGCGGCGGCCGAAGGTTTCCGGGTCGAGGTGCAACACATCAACCGCAAAGTCTCGGGCAGCATCAACATCGGCCTGCTGGGGCAAATCGACCCGGTGGCGAACAAGAAAATCGGCCAGGCCATTGCCCGTTTGCGGGCGCGACACGAGGGGCTGTACTTCCATTTCACCGAACTGTCGTCGTCGCTGCTGGAAGAAAAAATCATCAACGGCCATATCGACCTGGCCATCGGTTACTTCTGGCATCGCTTGCCCGGCATCGATTATTTCCCGCTGTTCCCGGAAACCCAGATTGCCTACTGCGCGCCCTCGCATCCGCTGTTCGGGCAAGTCGGTGCACTGACCCGGGAGGATGTCAGCGGGTTTGACTGGGTCTGGCCGAGCCATCCACTGCCGGAAATGCCGGCCCCCACGTCCATCGAACGCCTGACCGTGCTCACCGACAGCATGGACGGCGCGGCCCTGCTGATCCTGTCCGGCCAGCACCTGGGGTTTCTGCCGCAGCACTACGCGACCCGTCATGAACAACTGGGGCAGTTGCATCCGCTGAATCCGGACCTGTTGCGCTATGAGGTGAGCTTTCATGCGGCCGTGCGGCATTCGGCGCGGCAGCGGGACCTGGTGAGTGCATTCCTGAATGAGCTGACGGAGATTTTCGGAGCGGTTTAGGTCCTGTGTGAGCGGTGGGTCAGCCAACCCGGTGCCGGCTGTAACGACGCCATCGCGAGCAAGCTCGCTCCCACAGGGGTTGGTGGGTGTACGCGACATCTGCAAGCGACCGAAATTACTGTGGGAGCGAGCTTGCTCGCGATAGCGGTGGGTCAGACGATATCAATGTTGAATGTGCTGGCCTCATCGCGAGCAGGCTCGCTCCCACAGGGGTTGGTGGGTGTACGCGACATCTGCAAGCGACCGAAATTACTGTGGGAGCGAGCTTGCTCGCGATGGCGGTGGGTCAGACGATATCAATGTTGAATGTGCTGGCCTCATCGCGAGCAAGCTCGCTCCCACAGGGGGTGGTGGGTGTACGCAAAATCTGCAAGCGACCGAAATTACTGTGGGAGCGAGCTTGCTCGCGATGGCGGTGGGTCAGACGATATCAATGTTGAATGTGCTGGCCTCATCGCGAGCAGGCTCGCTCCCACAGGGAAACAGGGTGGTTTCAGAAATGGATGTCTTTGGCCGGTATCACATCGATCCGCGCCACGGAACCGGTCAGGTGCGCCAGGTCCTTGTTGTGCTCGGCAATGATGTCTTCGGCGTTGAGGTTGCCGTTGTCGACGGTGGAATGGGCGTCGCCCGCCAGCACCACGTCGTAGCCCAGTTTCAGCGCCTGGCGCACGGTGGCATTGACGCAGTAATCAGTCTGCAGGCCGCAGATGACCAGGCGCTCGAAGTCCTCTTCCGGTAACAGTTTTTGCAGATTGGTCTGGTAGAACGAGTCCCCGGTGGTCTTGCGCACGCGATGGTCCTTGGGCGAGGTTTGCAGCCCTTCGGCCAGTTGCCAGCCGGCAGCGCCATGCGCCAGCGGGCTGCCGGTTTCTTCGTGCTGGATCAGTACCACGGGCGCTCCCGCCTTGCGCGCCCGGGCAGAAAGGTCATTGATGGTGTCGATAACCCGTCCGATCTCGAAACACTCATATTCACCGGAACACAAAGCCTGTTGAACGTCGATGATTAACAACGCAGTGGTCATGATGTCCTTCCTTGATATGCCGAGTGATCAGGGGACGAACATAAGCTCGTCCCCCTCCAGACACAACCCTCAATAACCCAGCGACAACCCGGTGTTACGCCGTGGGTCATTCGCCCCGTAGAAACGGTTCTTGCCGACCGGTTTGCCGCCCAGGGATGGCGCGCCGACCAGGATCGCCGCCAGGTGGTTGGGATCCTGTGGACCGGCGAACTTGTGCCCCCAGCTTTCGAGGATTTTCACCGTGTCCGGGCTGGTGGTGAAAGCTTCCAGGTTGGTTTCCTCCGGCAGCCACTGCTGGTGGAACCGCGGTGCATCCACCGCTTCCTGGATGTTCATGCCGTAGTCGATCACGTTGAGCATGGTCTGCAAGGTCGCGGTGATGATCCGGCTGCCACCCGGCGTACCGACCACCATCACCACTTTGCCGTCCTTGGTGACGATGGTCGGGCTCATGGACGACAACGGCGCCTTGCCGGGCGCGATGGCGTTGGCCTCGCCCTGCACCAGGCCGTACATGTTCGGCACGCCGATTTTCGAGGTGAAGTCGTCCATTTCATCGTTGAGGATGACCCCGGTCTTGCTCGCCATCACGCCGGCACCGAACCAGTCGTTGAGGGTATAGGTCACCGACACCGCGTTACCCCATTTGTCGACGATGGAGTAATGGGTGGTGTTGTTGCCTTCATGGGGCGCTACACCGGGCTTGAGTTCGCTGGATACCGCGGCTTTTTGTGGTTTGATCGCTTCGCGCAGCTTGGTCGCGTAGTTCTTGTCCAGCAGATGGGCAATCGGGTTCTTCACGAAATCCGGGTCACCCAGGTAGCTGTTGCGGTCCACATAGGCGTGGCGCATCGCTTCGATCTGATAGTGCATGCCCTGGGCCGAGTGGTAGCCCAGATCCTTCATCGGATAGCCTTCGAGGATGTTCATGATCTCGCAGATCACCACGCCGCCGGAGCTCGGCGGCGGTGCCGAGACCACGTGGTAGCCACGGTAGTCGCACTCGATGGGCGCCAGTTCGCGGGTCTTGTATTTGTCGAGGTCGGCCTGGGTGATGATGCCCTTGTTGGCCTGGCTTGAGGTGACGATGGCATCGGCCACCCAACCTTTATAGAAACCGTCGGTGCCTTTCTCGGAGATCTCCCGCAGGGTCTTGCTCAGGTCCTTTTGCACCAGTTTCTGGCCGACCTGCATCGGCTCGCCTTTGCTCAGGAAGATCGAGCCGGAATCCTTCATGTCCTTTTTGAACATGTCGGTGGCGTAGTCCAGCAGATCGACGTCGCCCTGCTCCAGCACAAAGCCGTCTTCAGCCAGCTTGATGGCCGGGGCGATGATTTCCTTGCGCGGTTTGGTGCCGTATTTGGACAGCGCCAGTTCCATGCCCGAAACGGTGCCCGGCACGCCCACGGCCAGGTGGCCACGGGTACTCAGATCGGGAACGACGTTGCCCTCCTTGTCCAGGTACATGTTGGCGGTAGCGGCCAGCGGGGCTTTTTCACGGAAGTCGAGGAAGGTCTTGCGCCCGTCCGCCAGTTGAATGGTCATGAAACCGCCGCCGCCGAGGTTGCCTGCCGCGGGGTACACCACCGCCAGTGCATAGCCGACCGCGACCGCCGCATCCACGGCGTTGCCGCCTTTCTTCAGCACATCTACGCCCACATGGCTGGCCAGGTGCTGGGCCGTGACCACCATGCCGTTTTCCCCGGTAGCCGGAGCCACAGAGGCGGCGTGAGCAGTCAGGCAGCTGAGTGCCAATGAGGTCGCAATCAGCGACTTGGCAAAAGGTTCGTACTTCATCAGTCGGTCTCTTCTTGTTATTGAACAGGGGAACGTTTCGAAAACCGTAGGCAAGTATGGTCGGGTTTACGTATTGCGCCTCCCCGTCGAGGCAGTATCCTTAACGCCTGTTCAGCAATTTTGCGCGAGCCCTGGCATGACCTATACCTGCACCACCGTGGCTTCACCCGTGGGCCAGTTGAAGCTGGTGGCGAACGGCTCGCGACTGGCGGCCATCCTCTGGGAAAACGACAAACCCGGCCGGGTGCGCCTCGGTCCGATGAACGAAGCGCCGGACAACCCGATCCTGGTGCGCACGGCTGCGCAGTTGCGAGAATATTTTTCCGGCACTCGCGATCGCTTCGAACTGGAACTGGATTTTGCCGGTACGGAATTTCAGAAGAAGGTCTGGACGGCGCTGCTGACCATCCCGTTCGGCGAGACCCGCAGCTACAGCCAGATCGCCGAACAGATCGGCAACCCGGCGGCGGTCAGGGCGGTGGGTGCGGCGAATGGCAAGAACCCGATCTCGATCGTGGCGCCGTGTCACCGGGTGATTGGTGCGTCGGGCAAGCTCACCGGGTTTGCCGGGGGGCTTGAGGCGAAGGAGTTGTTGCTGACGCTCGAAGGTGGTGAGTGGTCAGGGGCGAGCCGTATGGATGACCTGTTTTAACGGAACACCGCTTTTGTGGCGAGGGGGCTTGCCCCCGTTGGACCGCGAAGCGGTCCCAAATCCATACATCCCCTGTATTCCAGAAAGGTCGCGTTCTCCGTTTTTTACGACTGCTACGCAGCCGGACGGGGGCAAGCCCCCTCGCCACAAGGGAATGTCTGCACCATAGAGTCAGGTTGGGGCGAAGAGGTTTTTCATCGCCGCATACTGCAACAGCATGATGGTCTTGGCGTCGCAGATTTCGCCACGGTAAAACGCTTCAAGCGCATCCTCGAACGCCCACTCCAGCACTTCCAGCTCTTCGGTTTCCGCCTCCAGCCCGCCGCCGGCGCTGACTTTCGAGGTCGCATCGTATTCAGCGATGAAAAAGTGCAGCTTTTCCGTCACCGAACCCGGGCTCATGTAGGCCTCGAACACCTTCTGCACATGGTGCACGCGGTAACCGGTCTCTTCCTCGGCTTCATCGCGGATGCGGTCTTCAGGCGCCGCGCCTTCCAGCAGCCCCGCCGC
Source organism: Pseudomonas sp. IT-196MI5 (assembly GCF_949767415.1). NCBI lineage: Bacteria > Pseudomonadati > Pseudomonadota > Gammaproteobacteria > Pseudomonadales > Pseudomonadaceae > Pseudomonas > Pseudomonas sp. IT-196MI5. The sequence continues at coordinate 141,448 of NZ_CATKPZ010000055.1, read as the reverse complement.
CACTTCGATCAACAGGCCATCGTGACCATTGACGAACACCGGCAAGCGAAACTGCCGGGTCAGTACCACGGTTTTCTTTTTGCGGTTGTACAAGAGAATCGCCACGCCGTTGCCCCGGTCGTAGACCTCCCGCGTCTGGCGTTGCCACTCGCCGTTATTGCGGCGGTAATCGAAGGTGACTTTCCTGAGCAGGTACCAGTCGTGGGACAACACCTGAGACTCAAGGATGTTGACTCGCTCGGCTGTGTTCGACATGACAACGCGTCCTGTTATTAGTCTGAGGGTCCACATGTTAAGTGAAAACGGACGGCCTTTGCCCCCCTCAGGCAAGCTGCGCGTTGGCGACGGTTCAACTTTTCCGGGGATGGAACAATCGCTGCGACCGGGATAGGCTGCGGTTTCAATGCCATATGGATATAGCCATGAACCTGCGTATCGAACTGTCGCAAAACCCCACGGAAGAACAACGCCTGGCCATCCTCCAGCCATTGCGCGCGTACAACGGCTCGAAAGCCGAAGGCAACGTGCCTGAGCACATCGCCTTGCTGGTGCGCGACGACAACGACGAGATCCTTGGCGGCCTGCATGGCCGATTGTTTTACCAGTGGCTGTACATCGACTTGCTGGTGGTGCCGGAACAGGCCCGGGGACAGGGCCTGGGTTCGAAACTGATGCAGATGGCCGAGGACCTGGCGCGGGAACGACGCTGCGTCGGGCTGTGGCTCGACACCTTTGAATTCCAGGCGCCGGACTTCTACAAGAAATGCGGCTACAGCGAGATCGGCCACATTGCCGATTACCCGCCGGGGCACAAGCACTTCTTCTTCCAGAAGCGCCTGAATTACTGACTCGACACAAAACCTGTGGGAGCGAGCTTGCTCGCGATGGCGTCAGGTCAGTCGACATCTATGTTGAAGACATTCCGCTATCGCGAGCAAGCTCGCTCCCACAGGGGGGTTGCGCTAGCCATCAGATCACAGGCAAGTCGCCAACGCCGCCAACCGGCGCTTGGCCACGAAGTCGTCCTTCTGTGCGTAGTAGCTCAACACCGTGCCTGAGGCATCGGTGGTCACGTCGACGAAAGACTCCGCCGAACGGGTGTAAACGGTCGTGCCGCCCTTATCCCCTGGTTGCAAATAGGCAGCGGCATCGACGCCGAACACGGCCTCGTCCTGCCAGGAAAACTGCACGCACTGGGCGACGTCTTTGGCCGGTTTTTCCGAGTTCAGGGTCTTGTATGGGGCCTTGGTGCGGGCGTCGTTCATCGCCGAGCCGGCGCATCCCGCCAGCAACGTCACGGCCAGCGCCACCATCAGAATTCGCATTGCATTCACTCATCAGGAAAAAGCGGACTTTATCACCCTGGCAGGCCGTATCGTTCTGCTTTACTGCATTTATACCGCGACAGCGCGCAACGATTCGCGCACCCTGTCGCGCCAATAACGCCGCATCGCCCCCCTGACTGGAAATCTGATGACACCTAATGCCGAGTTCTACAAACCGAGCACTGAATATGCCGACAAGCTGATCAGCCAGATCGGTCAGACGCCTTCCTGGATCGCCAAGAGAATCGGCGTCACCGACAAGCGGATTCGCTACATCCTCGACGGCGAAAGAACCGTCAAAGGCGAAACCACGCCGATCCAGATGACCTACACCGAACAGTTTGCCCTCGAATGCCTGGCAGCTGCGGCCAAGGCCAGCAAGAAGCAGTCTTTGTAACCCCCACTCAAGGAGTGACCATGGCGGCAACCGAGCAACAATATGAACAGGCACTGAAGCGGTTTCTCGACGAACGCCCCGAGTTGCGCCACGACCTCGATCATCTCAACCCGTTGCTGGCCCAGGTCAAGGGCGAAACCCCGGCGCAGTACCGTGACGAACGCTTGCATGAGGCCTTCGAAGCCGAGGCAGAACGGCTAGGATTGTTCGCCTGGGAACTGACCCTCAAATTGACCGCCGCCACCCCTCTGGACTATGAGGCCCAGCGCCTTGAAGTACACCGAGAAGTCGCGGAAATGGCCGGGATGGATTGGCTGGAGTATTGCGACCTGTACGGGATAGAACCGCAACCGCGTTCAAGTCCGCACTGAGCGGTGTCCTCCAGGCCGTCATCGCGGGCAAGCCCGCTCCCACAGTTGATCGTGTTTATCTGGAAAGACTCGGTCCCCTGTGGGAGCGGGCTTGCCCGCGAAGAGGCCCGCACAGACAACATCACTTTAGCCGCCCCGCCGATAAAGCATTATCATGGCCGCAGTTTCGCTGATCGAGTGCACCATGAAGTTCGCCATCGCCGTGTTTTGTGCCGCCCATGCGCCCTCCTCGCGCCGCGCCTTGCTGTTCGCCCAAGCGGCGCTGGCCGGCGGGCATGAGATTGTCCGGCTGTTTTTCTACCAGGATGGCGTCTACAACGCGTCCGGCAGCGTGGTCACGCCCCAGGATGAACTGGACTTGCCCAGGCACTGGCGCACCTTTGTCAGCGACCATCGACTCGATGGCGTGGTGTGCATCGCCGCCGCGCTGCGTCGTGGCGTGTTGAACGAGGAAGAGGCCAGGCGCTATCAGCGCGAGGCGGTTGCCGTCGGTGCACCGTGGGAGTTGTCCGGCCTGGGCCAATTGCATGATGCAACGCAGGATGCCGACCGCTTGATCTGTTTCGGAGGCGCATGACATGGCCAAATCCTTGTTGATCATCAGCCGCCAGTCGCCCTGGTCCGGCCCGGGCGCGCGGGAAGCACTGGATATCGTGCTGGCCGGGGGTGCCTTCGATCTGCCGATTGGCCTGTTGTTTCTCGATGACGGCGTATTCCAGCTGGCCGCCGGTCAGAACGCCAAGGCCTTGCAACAGAAAGACCTGAGCGCCAATCTGCAAGCCCTGCCGATGTTCGGTGTCGAGGAACTGTTCGCCTGCGGCGACAGCATCACCCAGCGCGGCCTCGACCCCAGCGGCCTGTCGCTGGAAGAAGCCCAGGTGTTGGCCACCCATGAAATCACCGCCCTCATTGACCGTTACGACCAGGTGATCACCCTCTGATGTCGACTTTGCATGTGTTGTCTCATTCCCCGTTCGGCGACGAACGCCTGACCAGTTGCCTGCGCGTGATCGGGGCCAACGACGGGTTGCTGCTGTCCGGAGATGCCGCCTATGCGTTGCAGCCAGGCACCGCACCGTTCACGACACTCAGCGCACGCGGCCTGAAGCTGTTCGTCCTGGCTGAAGATGCCCAGGCCCGTGCGCTTGCGGTTCCAGACTGGGCCCGCGCCATCGATTACCCGGCCTTCGTCGAACTGTCGATTCACTACGACAAGGTCAACAGTTGGCTATGAATGCATTGACGGTCGGCGCCCGCGCCATCGAACTGGACAAGGACGGTTTCCTGGTCGAACTGAGTGACTGGTCAGCCGATGTCGCCAGCGCCCTGGCGGCTGCCGAAGACATTGAGTTGACGCCCGAACACTGGGAAGTCCTCGAATTGCTGCGCAGTTTCTACGCCGAGTTCCAGCTGTCGCCGGCCACCCGTCCGCTGATCAAGTACACCGCCCTGAAACTCGGCCCGGAAAAAGGCAACAGCCTGCACCTGAACCGACTGTTCAAAGGCACTCCCGCCAAACTCGCCGCGAAACTGGCGGGCCTGCCCAAACCGACGAATTGCTTATGACTGATTACCCAGCATTGACACTCGAAACACCCGCCGAGCATCCGTTCGCCCAGTTCGTGCGGATCCTTGGCAAAGGCAAACGCGGCGCCCGTGACCTGACCCGGGTCGAGGCCCGCGAGGCCATGGGCATGGTGCTCGATGAAAAGATCGAGCAAACCCAACTCGGCGCATTCCTGATGCTGTTGCGGCACAAGGAAGAAAGCGCGCAAGAGATGGCGGGCTTCACCGAGGCCTTGCGCGAACGCCTGAATCCTCCGGCGCTGGCGGTGGATCTGGATTGGCCGACCTACGCCGGCAAAAAACGCCATCTGCCGTGGTATCTGCTGGCCGCGAAGTGCCTGGCGCAAAACGGCGTGCGGATTTTCATGCACGGCGGCGGTGCCCACACGGCCGGCCGCTTGTACAGCGAGCAACTGCTGGGCGAATTGAACATCCCGCTGTGCCGCAACTGGCAACAGGTCGGCTCGGCACTGGATAACGGCGGGCTGGCGTTCATGCCACTGATGGACTGGGCGCCACAACTGCAACGCATGATCGACCTGCGCAACACCCTGGGCCTGCGCTCGCCAATCCACTCGCTGGCGCGGATTCTCAATCCGCTGGGCGCGCGTTGCGGCCTGCAGAGCATTTTCCACCCTGGCTATCAGGCCGTGCATCGCGACGCCAGTGGACTGCTCGGTGATACCGCCATCGTGATCAAGGGCGATGGCGGCGAAATCGAGATCAACCCGGACGCCGACAGTCACCTGTACGGTACGAGCGGGGGCGAGAGCTGGGATGAGGAATGGCCGCAGCTGTCCGCGCAGCGTCACGTCAAACCCGCATCGCTCGATCCCGAGCACTTGAAAGCGGTGTGGCGTGGCGACGCGGTCGACAGCTACCCGCAAATGGCCCTGATCTCGACCATGGCCTTGGCCCTGCGTGGCCTGGGCCAGAGCCGCGAACAGGCCTTCGAAACCGCTGAAAAATACTGGGCCGCGCGGGACAAATCGATTTAATCGATAATTTACGCCCGATCTTTGCGCTTTTTGTTCGAACTCATCGGAATAGACTCAACCCCAACGATTATGGGTTTCGGGAGTCTTGAACATGGGTTTGTTAGTGGATGGCCGCTGGCAGGACAAGTGGTACGAAAGCAGCAAGGACGGTGCGTTCCAGCGTGAACAGGCGCAGCGTCGCAACTGGTTGACCGCTGACGGAAAGCCCGGACCGACCGGCGTCGGCGGTTTTGCGGCCGAACCGGGGCGCTATCACCTGTACGTGTCCCTGGCCTGTCCGTGGGCCCATCGCACGCTGATCCTGCGTAAACTCAAAGGCCTCGAAAACCTGATCGACGTTTCGGTGGTCAGTTGGTTGATGCTGGAAAACGGCTGGACCTTCGACCAGAACCTGGGTTCGACCGGCGACAAGCTCGATCACTTCGACTTCATGCACCAGCGCTACACCGCCGACACCGCCGACTACACCGGCCGCGTCACCGTACCGGTACTGTGGGACAAACAGCAAAAGCGCATCGTCAGCAATGAATCATCGGAAATCATCCGCATGTTCAATAGTGCCTTCGACGATTTGACCGGTAACGACCTGGACTTCTACCCGGCGCCGCTGGGCGGTGAGATCGATGCGTTGAACGAGCGGATTTATCCGGCGGTGAACAATGGCGTGTACCGCGCCGGGTTTGCCACATCACAACTGGCTTATGAAGAAGCGTTCGATGATGTGTTTGCCGAGCTGGACCGACTGGAGCTGCTGCTGGGTGCCAACCGTTACCTGGCGGGCGAGTACCTGACCGAAGCGGACATTCGCCTGTTCACCACGCTGATTCGCTTCGATGCGGTGTACTACGGGCACTTCAAGTGCAACCTGCGGCGGATTGCCGATTATCCGAATCTGTCGAACTGGCTACGCGAGATCTATCAGTGGCCGGGGGTGGCCGAGACGGTGGACTTCACCCACATCAAGAACCACTACTACGCCAGCCACCGCACCATCAACCCGACGGGTGTGGTGCCGAAAGGGCCGGCCCAGGACTTCACCGCGGCCCATGATCGGGAGCGGTTGAGCGGGAAAGGGGTTTGGCGCAAGGCCTGAGCACTTCAGTGTCATTGAAGGCCCCATCGCGAGCAGGCTCGCTCCCACATTGGATCTGTGTCGCACACAAATCCCTGTGGGAGCGAGCCTGCTCGCGAAGGGGGCAACTCGATCTTCAGACCTGCCCCTGAGCCCCTTCAAACCACGCCAGTTTCTCGCGCAGTTGCACCACTTCACCCACGATCACCAATGTCGGCGCATGCACTTCATGCTCCGCCACCAGTCGTGGCAGGTCCGCCAGGGTGCCGGTAAACACTCGCTGATTGACCGTGGTGCCCTGCTGGATCAACGCTGCCGGGGTATCGGCACCGCGACCATGCTTGATCAACTGCTCGCAGATGATCGGCAAGCCCACCAGCCCCATGTAGAACACCAGGGTTTGCGCCGGGGCCACCAGATCAGCCCAGGGCAAATCGGTGGAGCCGTCCTTCAGGTGCCCGGTGACAAAGCGTACCGACTGCGCATAATCGCGGTGAGTCAGCGGAATCCCGGCGTAGGCCGCACAACCGCTGGCCGCCGTGATCCCCGGCACGACCTGGAACGGGATGCCCTGGGCCGCCAGCTCTTCGATCTCTTCACCACCACGACCGAAGATGAACGGGTCACCGCCCTTCAATCGCACCACACGCTTGCCTTGCCTGGCCAGATCCACCAATTGCTGGTTGATCTGATCCTGTGGCACCGCGTGATCGGCACGGCGCTTGCCGACGTAAACCCGCTCGGCGTCGCGACGGCACAGTTCGATAATCGCCGGCGCCACCAGGCGGTCGTACAGCACCACGTCGGCTTGCTGCATCAGACGCAGTGCCTTGAACGTCAGCAGATCGGGGTCACCCGGCCCCGCGCCCACCAGATAGACCTCACCGGTAGCCACTGGTGCTTCGCCATCGATTTTCGCCTGCAACAACCGCTCGGCTTCACCGCCCTGTCCGGCCAGTTGCCGGTCGGCAATCGGGCCCTGGAAAACATCTTCCCAGAACGCCCGACGCTGCTGCACATCGGGAAACAGGCCTTTGACCTGATGACGGAAACGCGCCGCCAGACCAGCCAGGTGACCGTAGGTGGAAGGAATCCAGGTTTCGATCCTGGCGCGGATCAAGCGTGCCAGCACCGGCGCATCGCCGCCGCTGGACACTGCAATGATCAGCGGAGAACGGTCGACGATGGCCGGGAAGATCACGCTGCACAGGGCCGGCGCGTCCACCACGTTGACCGGCACGCAACGCCGATGGGCATCGGCGGAGACTTGTGCGTTCAGCGCCTCGTCGTCGGTGGCGGCAATGATCAGCCCGCAACCGTCCAGGTCCGTTTCGGCGTAGCCACGCAACAGGCACTCGCCACCGCTGCCGGCAACCAGTTCGCGCAGTTGTGCTTCGATTTCAGGTGCAACCACCCGCAGCAGCGCACCGGCATCGGCCAGCAGACGGGATTTGCGCAAGGCAATCTCCCCCCCACCGACGACCAACACACGACTGCCGCGAAGGTTGTGAAACAGCGGCAGATACTTCATTTAGCCGATGACCTCAAGGCCGCCCATGTACGGCTTCAGCACGTCCGGTACGCGGATCGAACCGTCAGCCTGCTGGTAGTTTTCCAGCACCGCGACCAGGGTACGACCCACGGCCAGGCCGGAGCCGTTCAGGGTGTGCACCAGTTCCGGCTTGCCGGTTTCCGGGTTGCGGAAACGCGCTTGCATGCGACGGGCCTGGAAGTCGCCGCAGTTGGAGCACGACGAGATTTCGCGGTACTTGTCCTGGCTCGGGATCCACACTTCCAGGTCGTAGGTCTTGACCGCGCTGAAGCCCATGTCGCCGGTGCACAACGCCAGGGTGCGGTAAGGCAGTTCCAGCAGTTGCAGGACTTTCTCGGCGTTGGCGGTCAGGCCTTCCAGCGCTTGCATCGACTGCGACGGCTCGACGATCTGCACCATCTCGACTTTGTCGAACTGGTGCTGGCGGATCATGCCGCGGGTGTCGCGACCCGATGCGCCGGCTTCACTGCGGAAGCACGGCGTGTGGGCGACGAATTTGATCGGCAGCAGTTTCGAGTCGACGATTTCGCCGGCGACGATGTTGGTCAGCGACACTTCGGCGGTCGGGATCAGGTACAGATCAGCCTCGCCTTCGCGCGCGATCTTGAACAGGTCTTCTTCGAACTTCGGCAACTGACCGGTGCCTTGCAGCGCTGGGGCCTGGACCAGATAAGGCGTGTAGGCCTCTTCGTAGCCGTGCTCGGTGACGTGCAGGTTGATCATGAACTGCGCCAGGGCACGGTGCAGACGGGCAATCGGACCGCGCAGCAGGGCAAAACGGGCGCCGGACAGCTTGGCGGCGGTTTCGAAGTCCAGCCAGCCGAACTTCTCGCCCAGGGCCACGTGGTCCTGAACCGGGAAATCGAAGGCCGTCGGCGTGCCCCAGCGGCGCACTTCGACGTTGCCGTCTTCGTCTTCGCCGACCGGCACGGATTCGTGCGGCAAGTTAGGAATACCCAGCAGGATCGAGTCCAGCTCGCTCTGGATCGCGTCCAGTTCGACTTTGCCAGTGCTCAATTCGCCCGCCATGCGCTCGACGTCCGCCATCAGCGGCGCGATGTCCTCACCGCGCTGCTTGGCCTGACCGATGGATTTGGAACGCGCATTACGTTCAGCCTGCAGTGCTTCGGTGCGGGTCTGGACGGTCTTGCGCTGTTCTTCCAGCGCTTCGATGCGCGCAACATCCAGGGCATAGCCACGGGATGCCAGGCGGTCCGCTACGTCCTGAAGGTTGCTACGTAACAGTTTGGAATCGAGCATGTCGGTTTCTCGTTTATCAAAGTTTGGTCAAGGACAGGCCGGCCCAGGTGGCAAGCAGCCCGCCGAATACGCTGAGCGCCGCATAGCCCAGGGCCAGCGGCACCTGCCCGCTTTCCAGCAGGCGCACCGTATCCAGTGAAAAGGATGAAAAAGTCGTCAGCCCCCCGAGGAAGCCAACGATCAACCCGGCGCGAATCTCAAAAGGCACCTCCGGGCGTATCAAAAACAGACCGTATAGAACACCGATCAGCAAACAGCCCACGATATTAACGGCCAGCGTCGCGGTATAGAAGTGCCGTGGCCAATTCGCGTTGATCCAGTTGCCCGCGGCAAAGCGCAACAGAGTGCCGGCCATCCCGCCGACGGAAACCGCAACGATCGCTGGAAGCACTATTTTCTCCGCTGCCGGGGGCTTGAACGGTCGAGTTTCGCCAGGTGATTGAGCTTTTCGCCGATCTTCAATTCCAGGCCACGGGGCACGGGCTGATAGAACGGGATCGGGTCGAGTTCTTCCGGGAAATAGTCTTCTCCGGCAGCGTAGGCATCCGGCTCATCGTGGGCATAACGGTATTCATCGCCGTAGCCCAGTTGTTTCATAAGCTTGGTCGGCGCGTTGCGCAGGTGCAGCGGCACTTCCAGCGAGCCGTGTTCGGCGGCGGCGCGCAGTGCGGTCTTGAAGCCCATGTACACCGCGTTGCTTTTCGGCGCGCAAGCCAGATAGGTGATGGCCTGGGCCACTGCCAGTTCGCCTTCGGGGCTGCCGAGGCGCTCCTGCACTTCCCAGGCCGCCAGGCACAGGCTCAGGGCGCGCGGGTCGGCATTGCCGATGTCTTCGCTGGCCATGCGCACCACGCGCCGGGCCAGGTACAACGGGTCGCAACCGCCGTCGATCATTCGCGCAAACCAGTACAGCGCTCCATCGGGGTTGGAGCCACGCACCGATTTATGCAACGCGGAGATCTGGTCATAGAACGCTTCGCCGCCCTTGTCGAACCGCCGGCGAGTATCGCCGAGCAGGCTTTGCAGCAGATCAGTGCCGATCTCGCTGTTGTCCTCGGCCAGGTCCGAGGCGTTTTCCAGCAAGTTGAGCAAACGCCGACCGTCGCCATCGGCGGCCGACAGCAGCATCTGGAAGCCTTCGTCGCTGAGGGTCAGGTTGCGCTTGCCCAGGCCACGCTCTTCGGTCAGTGCGCGCTGTACCAGTTTGCGCAGGGCCGCTTCGTCGAGGCTCTTGAGCACATAGACGCGCGCCCGGGAGAGCAAGGCGTTGTTGAGTTCGAACGAGGGGTTTTCCGTGGTCGCGCCGATGAAAATCAGCGTGCCGTCCTCGACATAGGGCAGAAAAGCATCCTGTTGGGACTTGTTGAAGCGATGCACTTCGTCGACGAACAGGATGGTACGGCGGCCGTACTGCGCCGCCTGCTGCTTGGCGATTTCCACCGCCTGACGGATCTCCTTGACCCCGGCCAGCACCGCCGAGACCGTTTCGAAGTGCGCATCCGAAACTTCCGCGAGCAACCGCGCCAGGGTGGTTTTGCCCACGCCCGGCGGGCCCCAGAAAATCATCGAATGCAGGGCACCCTGCTCCAGCGCTTCGCGCAAGGGCTTGCCGCGAGCGAGCACGTGTTCCTGACCGACGTACTCGTCCAGGTTGGCCGCGCGCAGACGGGCGGCCAAGGGCTGGGCAATGGGGGTGCTGCGAAACAGGTCCATGACGTACTGTTAAAACCTCGGGTTATTTAATACCTGCGCCAAAACGCTGACCCTGTGGGAGCGAGCTTGCTCCGGGCGGCGCTCCGACGATTACGACATCACATTCAACATCTATGTCGACTGACCCGACGCTATCGCGAGCAAGCTCGCTCCCACAGGTTTTGAGTCAGCCGGTTATTCCTGAATTACATCGGCCCCCTTGGGGATGTCGAACTTGAACTTGGACGCTGGCACTGCTTCGTTGGCCTTCACCCCGGTGAACAGGATATTGGTCCGCTGGCCGACGCTGTCGATCAGTTGCATGTCGTTGAGCAGACCGTTGCGGAACGACAGACGCAGGTTGTCGAACAGAGTGTCCTTGGTTTTCGGCTTCAAGGTGAAGTCGATCACGCCACCCGCCTCTTTCGCGGTGATGTCGAAACTCTGGCTGATCTTCGACACGTCACCGGACAACAGCAGAGCCGGGGTCTGGGTCAGACGCTCGTCCAGCTTCTTGATCGTCGCCTGCTCCAGATCCGGATCCCACAGAGTGACTTTCTTGCCGTCGGATACCATGGTCTGCTCGGCCGGCGCATTAGTGTGCCAGTAGAACAGGCCCGGGCGCTGCAGTGTCATGTCGCCGCTGGTTTCCTGTAACTGGGTGCCGCTGCCGTCGAGGGTCAGCTGCGAAAAGTTGGCCGTCAACGTCTTGGATTTTTCCAGCAGTTGGGTCAAGCGCGCCACGTCCTTGTCATCGGCGTTAGCCTGGAGCGTGGTCAAAGCCAGTACCGGCAGCAACAGCATGCGGATCAGACGCATGGGAGTCCTCATAACATTCGTGGGAGTGCGGGCGACGCCAATGGGCGCCACCCCTTTCATGCTCGGGTCAGTCGCGCACCGGGCCCGGGGCCAGGACTTCACGCGAACCGTTGGTGTTCATGGACGTCACGACCCCGGCCATTTCCATGGCTTCAATCATGCGCGCGGCGCGGTTGTAGCCGATCTTCAGCTTGCGCTGAACCGCGGAAATGGAGGCGCGACGGCTTTCCAGCACGAACTGCACGGCTTCATCGTACAGCGCGTCGGCCTCGGGATCGTCACCGTCGCCGCCACCGCTGCTGCCTTCGAAGCCACTGCCCGCCTCTTCGACACCATTGAGGATGTCGTCGTTGTATTCCGGCGCGCCCCGCAGCTTCCAGGCTTCCACCACGCGGTGAACCTCATCGTCGGACACGAATGCACCGTGCACACGAATCGGCAGGCTGGTGCCCGGCGGCATGTACAACATGTCACCGTGGCCCAGCAGCTGTTCGGCACCGCCCTGGTCGATGATGGTCCGCGAGTCGATCTTGCTCGATACCTGGAACGCCATGCGGGTCGGAATGTTGGCCTTGATCAGACCGGTGATCACGTCTACCGACGGACGCTGGGTCGCAAGAATCAGGTGGATACCGGCCGCCCGCGCCTTCTGGGCGATACGGGCGATCAGTTCTTCAACCTTTTTGCCGACGATCATCATCATGTCGGCGAATTCGTCGACCACCACCACGATCGTCGGCAGCTTTTGCAGGAGCGGCGCTTCGTCGTGGATGCTTTCGCGCTTGTACAGCGGATCGCTCAACGGCTCGCCGGCGTCCTGCGCCTCCTTGACCTTGGCGTTGAAGCCCGACAGGTTTCGCACCCCCATCTTGGCCATCAGCTTGTAGCGCCGCTCCATTTCGGCGACGCTCCAGCGCAGAGCGTTGGCGGCGTCCTTCATGTCGGTGACCACCGGGCACAGCAGGTGCGGAATGCCTTCGTAGATCGACAGTTCGAGCATTTTCGGGTCGATCATGATCAGCTTGGCGTCTTCCGGGCCGGACTTGAACAGGATCGACAAAATCATCGCGTTCACACCCACCGACTTACCGGAACCGGTGGTACCGGCCACCAGCAAGTGCGGCATTTTCGCCAGGTCAGTGATGACCGGCTTGCCGCCGATGTCATGGCCCAGGGCCAGGGTGACCGGGGATTTGAAGTTGTCGTACTCGGGGGTCGACAACACCTCGGAGAAACGCACGATCTGCCGGTCTTCGTTGGGAATCTCGATACCGACCGTGGTCTTGCCAGGAATCACTTCCACCACGCGCACGCTGGTCACGGCCAGGGAACGGGCCAGGTCTTTGGCCAGGTTGGAAATGCGGCTGACCTTGACGCCGGCCGCCGGCTGGATTTCGTAACGGGTAATCACCGGACCCGGGTGAATCGAATCCACCGTGACTTCAACGCCGAATTCCTTGAGCTTGATTTCCAGCAGGTGGCCAACCGCCGCGAGGGATTCAGGCGAGTAATTGAGTTGTTTCTTTTCCGCGGGATCGAGAATCGAGATTGGCGGCAAGGTGCCTTCCACGGCACTGTCGACGAACAGCGGCGCCTGTTTCTCTTTTTCGACACGTTTGCTCGGCGCGACGGGCTTTGGCGGCGCGGGCGCAATCACCGGCGGCACCTGTTTCTCGCGCTCGGACATGTGCTTGCTCAGGGCTTGCTCACGCTCGATCAGGCGTTCCTTGACCTTGGCTTGCTCGCGTTTGTCGGTGACGGTCGGCGCAACCACCTCATCCATGCGGTCGTCGACTTCACGCAGCTGGGCGACCAGCCGTTTGCGCTCGGTACGGGCCGCCCACCAGCGATTGGCCGCGCCCTGGAACAGTTCGAACAGGTCGAGGGTGATCTTGCCGGTGATGTCCATGACTTTGAACCACGACAGGTCGGTAAACACGGTCAGACCGAACAGGAACAGCGCGATGAACAGCAGCGTGCTGCCCTGGATATTCAGGGCGTTCCTGGCCAGGTCGCCGAGGCTTTCGCCCAGCGCACCGCCCGCACCGGCCGGCAAACCGGTCGCGGCATGAAAATGGATATGAGCCAGAGCGGCACCCGACAGCACCAGGAACACCAGGCCGATCAGGCGCCAGGAGAACAGCCAGCCGCTCCACTGCCACGGTTCGTGACGCTGGCGGAAGATCTGGTACGCCTTGATGGCCAGCAGCAAAGGGAAGATGTAGGCGAAGTAACCCAGCACCATGAACAGGATGTCGGCGCTGTAGGAGCCCGCTGGACCGCCGAAGTTTTGCACATCGTCGATCTTGCTGTTATGACTCCAGCCCGGATCGTCCTTGCCATAGGTCAACAAGGCCATCATCAGGAACAGGCACAAGGCACCGATGGCGATCAGCGCACCTTCCTTGAGTCGGTAGTGCAAGTGCTGGCGCCAGAGCGGAACGACGGCTGGTTTAGGTGCTGCGGTGGATTTCTTCAAAACGCTTCTTTTCCTGCGCCAATGGCGCGTCCATCTGGTGAATGTCTATAAAAACTGCCAAAAAACTACCCAATCCAGGCAGGTAAAAAAGTTAACACGCGTAACCGGGACTACTTTTAACACTGCGCCCCGGCTTTTATAAACACGGCGCGCACTGAATATAGGTAACACGCAGGGCATTGTACGGGTTTGTACGCACGACGCCATGCTTGAGCCCCTTGGGTGTAGCATAGTCAACAGCACATGACATGCCGTTCAATTTGAGCATGCATTCTCTTTTGTGACAAAGGCTTATGAGGTGTTTTTATGAGCGAAGCGAAGCATTCACGCCTGATTATCCTGGGCTCCGGCCCCGCCGGTTACAGCGCAGCCGTTTATGCCGCCCGCGCCAACCTCAAGCCCGTTGTCATTACCGGCATACAGGCAGGTGGCCAGCTCACCACCACCGTCGAGGTGGATAACTGGCCAGGCGACGTCGAAGGCCTGACCGGACCGGTGCTGATGGACCGCATGCAAAAACACGCCGAGCGCTTTGCCACCGAGATCATTTACGACCACATCCATACCGCCAAGTTGCAACAACGGCCGTTCGAACTGATCGGCGATGGCGCAACTTACACCTGCGACGCACTGATCATTGCCACCGGCGCTTCTGCGCAATACCTGGGGCTGCCGTCGGAAGAAAGGTTCGCTGGCAAAGGGGTTTCAGCATGCGCGACCTGTGATGGATTTTTCTATCGCAATCAAGTGGTTGCGGTGGTCGGCGGCGGTAATACCGCGGTCGAGGAAGCTTTGTACCTGTCGAACATCGCCAAGGAAGTGCACCTGATCCATCGGCGCGACAAGCTGCGCTCGGAGAAGATCCTCCAGGACAAACTCTTCGAAAAGGCCGCCAACGGCAATGTACGCCTGCACTGGAACCAGAATCTGGATGAAGTGCTCGGCGATGCCAGCGGCGTGACCGGCGCCCGCCTGCGGGACAGCCACACCGGCGAAACCAGAGAACTGCCACTGGCCGGGGTGTTTATCGCCATCGGCCATAAACCCAACACCGACCTGTTCACAGGCCAACTGGAGATGCGCGACGGGTATCTGCTGGTCAAGGGTGGCAGCGAAGGCGATGCCACCGCTACGGCGATTGCAGGTGTATTTGCCGCCGGCGATGTGGCCGACCACGTTTATCGCCAGGCCGTTACGTCTGCCGGGGCCGGTTGCATGGCGGCGCTGGACGCCGAAAAATACCTCGACGACATTCCTGTCGTTTGAAGGCAAACTTTACGGCGGGCCAACACCCGCCACTGCCCTCCCCTTCTGCAAGCCCGGATGCCATGCTGACTTGGTTACAACGCAACACCCTGCATTTCCCACCGCTGGAAAAGGCCATGCGCGACCCCAACGGGCTTCTGGCTGCCGGTGGCGATCTGTCCGCCGATCGGCTGATCCTGGCCTATCGCCACGGCTGCTTTCCGTGGTTTTCCGAAGGCCAGCCGATTCTCTGGTGGTCGCCGGATCCGCGCACGGTTTTGTTTCCCGACGAACTGCACGTCTCGCGCAGCCTGAACAAACTGCTGCGCCAGCAACGCTATCAAGTGACCTTTGACCAGGACTTCGCCGCCGTCATACGTGCCTGTGCAGCCCCCCGGGAGTACGCCGACGGCACCTGGATCACCGAAGCCATGCAGGACGCCTACATCGAGCTGCACAGGCGTGGACACGCGCACTCGGTGGAAGTGTGGGACGGGGATGAACTGGTCGGCGGGTTGTATGGCCTGGCAATGGGCCAGCTGTTTTTCGGCGAGTCCATGTTCAGCCTCGCTGACAACGCCTCTAAATTCGGTTTTGCCACACTGGTGCGGCATCTGAAAGACTCGGGCTTCGCGCTGATCGATTGCCAGATGCCTACCGACCACCTGCACAGCCTGGGCGCCCGGGCGATTGCGCGCCGCGAGTTTGCCGATTATCTGGCCAGGCACCTTGACCAACCCAACACCGCCACCTGGGTTTGCTGAGCGACTTTTGCCCGTGTGGCTTACACTTATTCAAAAGCACTATCCGAGGGTTGATCATGACCGAGTTGGCGCGTTTGAAGTTCTATGCCACTCAGCCGCACTCTTGCAGTTATCTGCCCGATGAGCAGGCCACAACCCTGTTCCTCGACCCTAGTCAGCCCATGGATGTGCATGTCTATGCAGACCTGTCGGAGATGGGGTTTCGTCGCAGTGGCGACCATCTCTACCGACCGCATTGCCAGAACTGCAATGCCTGCGTTCCGGCGCGTATTCCCGTGGGACAGTTCACACCCAACCGGCAACAGAAACGCATCTTCAAGCGCAACGCGGATTTGCAGGTGCGCCCCGCCAAGCCCCGCTTCAACGAAGAGTACTTCGACCTTTACCAGCGCTATATCGAACAGCGTCACGCCGATGGCGACATGTACCCGCCAAGTCGCGACCAGTTTTCGACATTCCTGGTGCGGGACCTGCCGTTTTCGCGTTTTTATGAGTTTCGCCTGAACGGCCGGCTGCTGGCCGTCGCCGTCACCGATTTACTGCCGAACGGTCTTTCGGCGGTCTACACCTTCTACGAGCCCGCCGAAGAGCGTCGCAGCCTTGGGCGCTACGCAATCCTCTGGCAAATCGCCGAGGCCGGCCGGCTGGGGCTGGAGGCGGTCTACCTCGGCTACTGGATCAAAAACTGCAAAAAGATGAACTACAAGACTCAATATCGCCCCATTGAGTTGCTGATTAATCAGCGCTGGGTGGTTCTAAACTAGAGCCAGCCCTAAACCCCTTGGCTTAAACCCCACTTTTCGGGCACAATGCACGCCGCTTTTGCCTGGCGCAGTTGCACCGGGCCATTCATTGGACACCGAGGGCTTTACTGCATGTCGAAAGAAGACAGCTTCGAAATGGAAGGCACTGTCGTCGACACCCTGCCCAACACCATGTTTCGTGTGGAGTTGGAAAATGGGCACGTCGTAACCGCGCACATCTCCGGCAAGATGCGCAAGAATTACATCCGTATTCTTACCGGCGACAAAGTGCGCGTCGAGCTGACGCCCTATGACTTGAGCAAAGGGCGCATCACTTACCGCGCTCGCTAATCAGGTCAATACAAGACGCCCGGCTTATGCCGGGCGTTTTTGTTTGTCTGCGATTAGCGACCACAACACAAAACCCTGTGGGAGCGAGCTTGCTCGCGATGGCGTCAGCTGATCCAACATTGATGCAAGCTGATGCACCGCTATCGCGAGCAAGCTCGCTCCCACAGGTTTTGATGTGCATTTTGCAGACAACAAAAAAGCGCCTCTCGGCGCCTTTTTGTTTTGCTTCTGAACGTCAGGCCATTTCGGCCGTGGTCTCGAACTCGAAGGTCAGCTCGCCGTCCTTGATGTCGATGTGCACCACACCGCCATGTTCGGCCAGTTCGCCAAAGAGAATCTCCTCCGCCAGCGGACGCTTGATCTTGTCCTGGATCAGGCGAGCCATTGGGCGAGCACCCATCGCCGCGTCGTAACCACTTTCGGCCAGCCAGCTGCGGGCTGCATCGGTGACTTCCAGCAACACACGCTTGTCTTCCAACTGCGCCTGAAGCTCGGTAAGGAACTTGTCCACCACGCTCTTGATGACCTCATGACTGAGGCGACCAAACTGGATGATGGTGTCCAGACGATTGCGGAATTCCGGCGTGAAGCTCTTCTTGATCACTTCCATCGCATCGGAAGAGTGATCCTGATAGGTGAAGCCGATCGAAGCGCGGGCTGCAGTCTCGGCACCGGCGTTGGTCGTCATGATGACGATCACGTTACGGAAATCCGCCTTGCGCCCATTGTTATCGGTCAACGTACCGTGATCCATGACCTGCAACAGCAGGTTGAAGACTTCCGGATGCGCCTTCTCGATCTCATCGAGCAACAGCACACAGTGTGGCTGCTTGGTGATGGCTTCGGTCAGCAGACCACCCTGATCGAACCCGACATACCCTGGAGGCGCACCGATCAGACGCGATACGGTGTGGCGCTCCATGTATTCGGACATGTCGAAGCGAATCAGCTCGACGCCCAACGCCTTGGCCAACTGACGTGCCGCTTCGGTTTTACCGACACCGGTCGGCCCTGCGAACAGGAACGAACCGACAGGCTTGTCAGGGGATTTGAGGCCGGCACGGGACAGTTTGATCGCGGTAGCCAGCGAATCGATCGCGGCATCCTGACCGAACACGGTCAATTTCAGGTCACGCTCGAGGTTACGCAGCAGCTCTTTATCGGAGCTGGTGACGTGTTTTGGCGGAATCCGTGCAATCTTCGCAACGATGTCCTCGACCTGAGGCACTTCGATGCGTTTAACGCGCATTTCCACCGGCTGCAGACGCTGATAGGCACCCGCCTCATCAATGACATCGATGGCCTTGTCCGGCATGTGCCGATCATTGATGTAACGCGAAGCCAGCTCGGCAGCCGCGCGCAGGGCTTCATCACTGTATTCGATATTGTGATGAAGCTCGAAACGCCCCTTCAGCCCGCGCAGAATGCCAATGGTGTCTTCCACGGAAGGCTCCGACACATCGACCTTCTGGAAGCGCCGGGCCAAGGCACGGTCCTTCTCGAAGATGCCGCGGAACTCCTGGAAGGTGGTCGAACCGATGCAACGGATATCACCGGACGACAGCAGCGGCTTGAGCAGGTTCGAGGCATCCATGACACCACCGGACGCGGCACCCGCACCAATGATGGTGTGGATCTCGTCGATGAACAGGATCGCCTGTGGACGTTTTTTCAGCTCATTGAGCAACGCCTTGAAGCGCTTCTCGAAATCGCCACGATACTTGGTACCGGCCAGCAAGGCACCCAGGTCAAGGGAGTAAACCACGCTGCTGGCCAGCAGGTCCGGCACCTGGTTGTCGACAATGCGTTTGGCCAGGCCTTCGGCAATCGCGGTTTTACCCACGCCCGCCTCGCCCACCAGCAGCGGATTGTTTTTGCGCCGACGCGCGAGGATCTGCGCGACACGCTCGACCTCCAGCTCACGCCCCACCAACGGATCGATACGACCCTGGCGCGCCAGCTCATTGAGGTTGCTGGCATAAGCATCCAGGGGATTACCCGAGGAAGAAGACTCACCACCCTCGTCGTCCTGCATATCTTGCTCACCTTCAGAGTGATCGCCATGCCCCGGCACCTTGGAAATGCCGTGGGCGATGTAGTTGACGACATCTATACGGGCAACGCTCTGCTGTTTCAGCAGGAACACTGCCTGACTCTCTTGCTCACTGAAGATCGCGACCAGCACGTTGGCACCGGTCACTTCGCGTTTGCCCGAGCTCTGTACGTGAAACACAGCACGCTGCAGGACACGCTGGAAGCCCAGGGTTGGCTGGGTTTCGCGATCCTCGTCATGCACGGGGATCAATGGCGTGGTGGAGTCGATGAACTCCTGCAGGTCATGCTTGAGTTTGTCGAGGTTTGCGCCACATGCACGCAAAACGGTGGCGGCAGCCTCATTGTCCAATAGGGCCAGCAAGAGGTGTTCGACGGTCATGAATTCATGACGCTTCGAACGGGCTTCCTTGAAGGCAAGATTGAGGGTGACTTCGAGCTCGCGGTTTAACATAGCTTCACCTCATACCCAAGTGGTCGGCGATTAACCGTCCTTCTCGATTTCACAGAGTAGCGGATGCTGGCTTTCCCTGGCGTACTGGTTGACCTGCATGGCCTTGGTCTCGGCGATGTCGCGGGTAAACACTCCACATACTGCCCGCCCTTCTGTGTGGACGGCCAGCATGACCTTGGTCGCCAGCTCGCGATTCAGGTTAAAAAACACCTCGAGCACTTCGACGACGAAATCCATCGGTGTGTAGTCATCGTTGAACAAAACCACCTTGTACATCGGCGGCGCCTGTAGTGCAGGCTTTGCCTCCTGAACAGCAATGCCCGTGGAATCGTCGTCGTGTAAATCAGGGCGATCCTGATTGAATGTTAGTCGAATCTGGCTGATTGCATGCATGGAAAGAAAGGTTCGTCAGTTGTTCAAATACAGTGGTGGGGGCGGCTATCAGCGTTTTCAACTCCGACTGCCCGGTCAGCTTGACTATCGGCAAAACGGTGTTACAAACAATAGAGCCCACAGTGGGTAAAAAAGGTCCGCGGAGTCAATCTTATTTACAGATTCGACTGCGGATGTACTGGATGATACTCCAGTGATGGAGTCTGTTGCAGAGGGAGTTGGGTATGGCTGTCGGCAAGGTGAAGTGGTTCAACAACGCCAAGGGTTACGGATTCATCAACGAGGAAGGCAAGACAGAAGATCTGTTTGCCCACTACTCAGCCATTAAAATGGATGGTTATAAAACCCTGAAAGCCGGGCAAGCTGTCGTATTCGACATCATCCAGGGCCCCAAAGGCCTGCACGCGGTCAACATCGGCAACCCTGTGGATGCTTCGAAGGCCACCACACCCATCATTGAACAGACCGTTACGGTTTAACGCCGCACCGTCAACCCGCCATAAAAAAACCGCCTGACTCAAATACTTGAATCAGGCGGTTTTTGTGTGCCTGCGTTTTCTTACATGTGCGAGATCAGCGCATCACCAAAACCGGAAGACGACACCAGCTTCGCACCTTCCATCAGACGTTCGAAGTCATAGGTCACGGTCTTGGCGGAAATCGCGCCGTTGGTGCCCTTGATGATCAGGTCGGCGGCTTCGGTCCAGCCCATGTGGCGCAGCATCATCTCAGCGGAGAGGATCAGCGAGCCCGGGTTGACCTGGTCCTTGCCGGCGTACTTCGGTGCCGTACCGTGGGTGGCCTCGAACATGGCCACGGTGTCGGACAGGTTGGCACCCGGCGCGATACCGATACCGCCCACTTCCGCCGCCAGGGCGTCGGAGAGGTAGTCGCCGTTCAGGTTCAGGGTCGCGATCACATCGTACTCGGCCGGGCGCAGCAGGATCTGCTGGAGCATGGCGTCGGCAATGGCATCCTTGACGACAACGTTCTTGCCGGTTTTCGGGTTCTTGAACTGCATCCACGGACCGCCGTCGAGCAGGGTCGCGCCGAACTCTTCAGCCGCCACTTCGTAGGCCCATTCCTTGAAGGCACCTTCGGTGAACTTCATGATGTTGCCCTTGTGCACGATGGTCAGCGAATCGCGGTCGTTGTCGACCACATATTGCAGGGCCTTGCGCGCCAGACGCTTGGTGCCTTGCAGGGATACCGGCTTGACGCCGATGCCGCAGTTCTCGTCGAAACGGATCTTGGTCACGCCCATTTCTTCTTTGAGGAACTTGATGACCTTGGTGGCTTCCGGCGTACCGGCCTTCCACTCGATGCCGGCGTAGATGTCTTCGGAGTTCTCGCGGAAGATGGTCATGTCGACATCGCCTGGCTTCTTGACCGGGCTAGGCACGCCTTCGAACCAGCGCACCGGGCGCAGGCAGACGTACAGGTCGAGTTGCTGACGCAGGGCCACGTTCAGGGAACGGATGCCGCCACCGACCGGCGTGGTCAGCGGGCCCTTGATGGAAACCACGTAGTCCTTGACCGCGTCCAGGGTTTCCTGAGGCAGCCAGGTGTCCTGATCGTAAACCTGAGTCGCTTTCTCCCCGGCGTACACTTCCATCCAGGAAATCTTGCGCTCGCCACCGTAAGCCTTCTTAACAGCAGCATCGACAACCTTGATCATGACCGGGCTGATGTCGACCCCAATGCCGTCGCCTTCGATGAAGGGGATGATCGGGTTATTAGGAACATTGAGAGAATGGTCTGCATTGACGGTGATTTTGTCGCCGACGGCTGGAACCTGAATCTTCTTGTAACCCATGCTGAACTCCATTGATTGGATTGAACATCTGGCTTGGTTCGAGCGTAACCCAGTTGAATCGGCGCGCAAACCCTATGTTCCGCCCATCTGTGGCAAAGCCTTGCATCTGGCGAGCTACAAGCCTGAAAGCAAAGGGAAAAGCGCCAAACTCAAGCACGACGAGTGACCTTACGCCCTGTTCGCCCCTGCGACCTTTAGACCAATGGACGACATTCGTTGCGTATGAACCATCAGCAGATTGCCAGCTACCTATGTATAATGCCGCCGCTGACCAAAGGGTCACGACGGGTAAAACAGCCTGCCGCTTGATGAAAAGCGACGGGCGTTTGCGCCCAAAGCCGGCCTGTTATCGCAGTCCGGCCACTTGACGCCCTACTGATGCACCCAACATCACAGCAACGAAACCTCGATATTCGGCTCATGGATGACTTTGAACGAACGCGCTTACCCGGCGCCCTCGAGTTTCTGCGCACGCTTTAGCAAAGAAGAGAGAGTTAATCCGAATATGCCCACCCGCTCGAAGATCATCTATACCTTCACCGACGAAGCTCCTGCCCTCGCCACCTATTCACTGTTGCCTATCGTAGAGGCGTTCACCGCCTCGGCTGATATCGCCGTTGAAACCCGCGATATCTCTCTTGCAGGGCGCATCCTGGCCAGCTTCCCCGAGCAACTGGGCGACAAAGCCGTAGCCGACCACCTCGCCGAACTGGGCGCCCTGGCCGTTACGCCTGAAGCCAACATCATCAAATTGCCGAACATCAGCGCCTCGGTTCCACAACTGCAAGCCGCGATCAAAGAGCTGCAAGCCCAGGGCTTTGCACTGCCGGACTACCCTGAGACCGTCACCAGCGACGCCGACAAAGAAGCCAAGGCGCGTTACGACAAGATCAAGGGCAGCGCCGTGAACCCGGTTCTGCGTGAAGGCAACTCCGACCGTCGCGCGCCGCTGTCGGTCAAGAACTACGCACGCAAGCACCCGCACAAAATGGGCGCGTGGGCCAAGGACTCCAAGTCCCACATCGCGCACATGAACACCGGCGATTTCTACGGCAGCGAAAAAGCCGCCCTGATCGACGCCGCTGACGCCGTGAAAATCGAACTGATCGCTCAAGACGGCACCGCCACCGTCCTGAAAGAAAAGACCAGCGTACAAGCCGGTGAGATCCTCGATTGCGCGGTATTGAGCAAAAACGCCCTGCGCAGCTTCATCGCGGCCGAAATCGAAGACGCCAAGGCACAAGGCGTGTTGCTGTCGGTTCACTTGAAAGCCACCATGATGAAGGTCTCCGACCCGATCATGTTCGGCCAGATCGTTGCCGAGTTCTATAAAGACGCACTGACCAAGCACGCTGACGTGCTGGCACAGATCGGCTTCAACCTGAACAACGGCATCGGCGACTTGTACGCTCGCATCAAGGCCCTGCCTGCTGAACAGCAAGCAGCCATCGAAGCTGACATCCAGGCGGTCTACGCCGCTCGCCCTTCCCTGGCGATGGTCAACTCCGACAAAGGCATCACCAACCTGCACGTACCGAGCGACGTGATCGTCGACGCCTCGATGCCGGCAATGATCCGTGACTCCGGTAAAATGTGGGGCACCGACGGCCAGCTGCACGACACCAAGGCCGTGATCCCGGATCGCTGCTACGCCACCATCTACCAGGCTGTGATCGAAGATTGCAAAGCCAACGGTGCGTTCGATCCGACCACCATGGGCAGCGTGCCGAACGTTGGCCTGATGGCGAAGAAAGCCGAAGAGTACGGCTCCCACGACAAGACTTTCCAGATCAAGGCTGACGGCGTGGTTCGCGTCACCGACAGCAAGGGCACCCTGCTGATGGAACAGGCTGTTGAAGCCGGCGACATCTTCCGCATGTGCCAGACCAAAGACGCACCGGTCCAGGACTGGGTCAAACTGGCCGTCAACCGTGCTCGCGCAAGCGCGACCCCGGCGATCTTCTGGCTGGACCCGATGCGCGCCCACGACGGCGTGGTGATCGAGAAAGTTCAGGCTTACCTGAAGGATCACGACACTGCCGGTCTGGACATCCAGATCATGGCCCCGGTCGACGCGATGAAGTACACCCTGCAGCGCACCCGCGAAGGCAAAGACACCATTTCGGTGACCGGCAACGTACTGCGTGACTACCTGACCGACCTGTTCCCGATCATGGAACTGGGCACCAGCGCCAAGATGCTGTCGATCGTGCCGCTGATGAACGGCGGTGGCCTGTTCGAAACCGGCGCTGGCGGTTCGGCTCCGAAGCACGTTCAGCAACTGCTGGAAGAAAACTTCCTGCGCTGGGATTCGCTGGGTGAATTCCTGGCCCTGGCCGCGTCCCTGGAACACCTGGGCGTGACCTACAACAATCCCAAGGCGCTGGTGCTGGCCAAGACCCTGGACCAGGCCACCGGCCAGTTCCTGGACAACAACAAGTCGCCATCGCGCAAAGTCGGCAACATCGACAACCGTGGCAGCCACTTCTACCTGGCACTGTACTGGGCTCAAGCCCTGGCTGCCCAGACCGAAGACGCTGCACTGCAAGCGCAGTTCGCGACCCTGGCCAAGACCCTGACCGAGAACGAGGCGACCATCGTTGCCGAACTCAACGCCGTTCAGGGCAAGCCAGTAGACATCGGCGGTTACTACCACGCCGACGCCGAGCTGATCAGCAAGGCCATGCGCCCAAGCGCAACCTTCAACGCGGCGGTAGCTGCGCTGGTGTAAGGTTGTAAGGGAACATCACAAACCCCGGCCTTGTGCCGGGGTTTGTGTTTTCCGGGCCTCACACAATACCGAATAAACACACAGACCCTGTGGGAGCGAGCTTGCTCGCGATAGCGGTATATCATCCAACACCCATGGTGACTGACTCGCCGCCATCGCGAGCAAGCTCGCTCCCACAGGGGTAGTGTTTCAACATTCAAATTCGAGGGAAAACTGATGGACTGGAAACCCCACATCACCGTCGCCACCATTGTCGAAGACAACGGCCGTTTCCTGATGGTCGAGGAACTCAAGCACGGACGGGTGGTGCTCAACCAACCCGCCGGTCATCTGGACCCGAACGAAACCCTGACCGAAGCCGCCGTACGCGAAACCCTCGAGGAAACCGGCTGGGACGTCGAAGCAACCGGCGTACTGGGCATCTACCTTTACACCGCCCCGAGCAACGGCGTGACGTACCAGCGGGTCTGCTTCATCGCCAAACCACTGAAACACCACGCGGATTATCAACTGGACGACGGCATCGTCGGCGCCAAGTGGTTGACCCGCGAGGAGTTAATCGAGCAGCGCGACAACTGGCGCAGCGAGCTGATCATCCGCTGCATCGACGACTATCTGGCAGGCATTCGCTTCAGCCTTGAACTGATCCGTCCTTCTCTTTAGCCATGCGGCCCCGAGCCTGATAGAATCGCGTCCTTTTTCAAGACACCCATTGAATCCCTATGCGTGATCCAGCCCCTTCTGACACACAAAAGAAGCGCGTCATTGTCGGCATGTCCGGCGGCGTGGACTCCTCCGTTTCCGCCCTCCTGCTGATCGAGCAGGGCTATGAGGTGGAAGGCCTGTTCATGAAGAACTGGGAAGAGGACGATGGAACCGAATACTGCACCGCCATGGATGACCTGGCGGACGCCCAGGCTGTGTGCGACAAGATTGGCATCAAGCTGCACACCGCCAACTTCGCCGCCGAGTACTGGGACAACGTGTTCGAGCATTTCCTGGCCGAATACAAGGCCGGACGCACGCCGAACCCGGACATCCTGTGCAACCGTGAAATCAAGTTCAAGGCGTTCCTCGACTACGCCATGATGCTCGGCGCCGACCTGATCGCCACCGGTCACTACGTGCGTCGCCGCGACATCGACGGCCGCACCGAACTGCTCAAGGGCCTGGACCCGAACAAGGACCAGAGCTACTTCCTGCACGCCGTCGGCGGCGAACAGATCGCCAAGACCCTGTTCCCGGTCGGCGAGCTGGAAAAACCGCAAGTGCGCGCCATTGCCGAGAAATACGAGCTGGCGACCGCGAAGAAAAAGGATTCCACCGGGATCTGCTTTATCGGCGAGCGCCGCTTCAGCGACTTCCTCAAGCAGTACCTGCCAGCGCAACCGGGCGAGATCAAGACCACCGAAGGTGAAGTCATCGGCCATCACCACGGCCTGATGTACCACACCATCGGCCAGCGCCAGGGCCTGGGCATTGGCGGACTGAAAGATGCCAGCGATGAGCCGTGGTACGTGCTGATCAAGGACCTGGAACACAACGAGCTTATCGTTGGCCAGGGCAACGATCATCCGTGGTTGTTCTCCCGCGCCCTGCTCGCTTCCGATATCTACTGGGTCAACCCGATCGATCTGAGCCAGCCACGCAAGCTGACCGCCAAGGTTCGTTATCGCCAGAGCGACCAGCCGTGCATCCTGGAAAAAACCGCCACGGGTTATCGCGCAACCTTCGATGATCCGCAACGCGCGGTCACTCCGGGCCAGTCCGTGGTGTTCTACGACGGTGAAATCTGCCTCGGCGGCGGCGTGATTGAAGTAGCGCAGCCGTGGACGAGCAAGGGCCAGGCCCTATGAACCCGATTCAGGAGCAACTGACAGCACTGGGCGGTGTGTTTCTCGCCGCCGTGCTGGTGGACAGGATTGCCAAGTCTGGCCAGACCAACGAAGCCGGACTGACCTGCATGCTCGGTAGCCTGCTGATCCGCGACCCCAAGGACACCCTGGAAGTCTACGGCGGCGACGACATCAACCTGCGTGAAGGCTACCGCGCGCTGATCGGTGCCCTCGAACGCGACCCGAGCGCCCTGCAGCGCGAACCGCTGCGTTACGCCCTGGCCATGCTCGGCCTTGAGCGTCAGCTGGCCAAGCGCAACGACATGCTCGACGTGATCGGCAAGCGTCTGCCGCAGATCCAGTCCCAGGTCGAACACTTCGGCCCGGCCCACGAAAACGTGATCGCCGCCTGCGGGGCGCTGTATCAGGACACCCTGAGCACCCTGCGCCAACGCATCCAGGTGCACGGCGACATGCGCAACCTGCAACAACCGAGCAATGCCTCGAAAATTCGTGCCCTGCTACTGGCCGGCATCCGTTCGGCCCGCCTGTGGCGGCAATTGGGCGGTCATCGCTGGCAGCTGGTGATCAGCCGCCGCAAATTGCTCAAAGAGCTTTACCCGTTGATGCGTAACGAATAACCCGCATCGACAGCACCGAACTCAGCAATACGCGTAATACGCCGGTCAGTTGGCGACGGACCGGCGGATTTTTTCATGTATGATACGCGCCCCATTTCGTTGCCCGACTGTCCGAGAACACCCCATGCAG
Organism: Pseudomonas sp. IT-196MI5; assembly: GCF_949767415.1. NCBI lineage: Bacteria > Pseudomonadati > Pseudomonadota > Gammaproteobacteria > Pseudomonadales > Pseudomonadaceae > Pseudomonas > Pseudomonas sp. IT-196MI5. The sequence goes on along the minus strand of NZ_CATKPZ010000055.1, from coordinate 114,762 downwards.
CTCTCTTCGCTCACTGCGGTTTCCCCTGTTGACGGCCGCTACGCCGGCAAAACCCAGGCCCTGCGCCCGATTTTCAGCGAGTACGGCCTGATCCGTGCCCGCGTTCTGGTTGAAGTGCGCTGGCTCCAGCGCCTGGCCGCTCACCCTGCCATCAGCGAAGTGCCGGCGTTCTCCGCCGAAGCCAACGCAGTGCTCAACACCCTGGCGGAAAATTTCTCTCTGGAGCACGCCGAGCGCGTCAAAGAGATCGAGCGCACCACCAACCACGACGTCAAGGCCATCGAATACCTGCTCAAAGAGCAAGCGGCCAAGCTGCCGGAACTGGCCAAGGTCAGCGAGTTCATCCACTTTGCCTGCACCAGCGAGGACATCAACAACCTGTCCCACGCCCTGATGCTGCGCGAAGGCCGTGATGACGTGATGCTGCCGTTGATGCGCCAGACCGCCAACGCCATCCGCGAACTGGCGATCCGCTTCGCCGACGTACCGATGCTGTCGCGCACCCACGGTCAACCGGCCTCGCCGACCACCCTGGGCAAAGAACTGGCGAACGTGGTTTACCGCCTGGAGCGCCAGATCGCTCAAGTCGCTGCCGTTCCGCTGCTGGGCAAGATCAACGGCGCTGTCGGCAACTACAACGCCCACTTGTCGGCCTACCCCGAGATCGACTGGGAAGCCAACGCCCGCGCCTTCATCGAAGACGAGCTGGGCCTGGGCTTCAACCCCTACACCACGCAGATCGAACCGCACGACTACATTGCCGAGCTGTTCGACGCGATCGCGCGCTTCAACACCATCCTGATCGACTTCGACCGCGACATCTGGGGCTATATCTCCCTGGGTTATTTCAAGCAGCGCACCATCGCTGGCGAAATCGGCTCGTCGACCATGCCGCACAAAGTCAACCCGATCGACTTCGAGAACTCCGAAGGCAACCTGGGCATCGCCAACGCACTGTTCCAACACCTGGCGAGCAAGCTGCCAATCTCCCGCTGGCAGCGCGACCTGACCGACTCCACCGTACTGCGCAACCTCGGTGTCGGCTTCGCCCACAGCGTGATCGCGTACGAAGCCAGCCTGAAAGGCATCAGCAAACTGGAGCTCAACGAGCAGAAGATTGCCGCTGACCTGAACGCTTGCTGGGAAGTGTTGGCCGAGCCGATCCAGACCGTGATGCGTCGCTACAACATCGAAAACCCGTACGAAAAACTGAAAGAACTGACCCGCGGCAAGGGCATCAGCCCTGAAGCGCTGCAGACTTTCATCGACGGCCTGGACATGCCAGCCGCCGCCAAGGCTGAGCTGAAACTGCTCACCCCGGCCAACTACATCGGCAACGCTGTAGAGCAAGCCAAGCGTATCTGATCGACCGCTCGACCCCTTTAAGACGCCCGGCCGCGCCGGGCGTTTTTATTCCCGTCTGAAAAGTGCATTTTTTCAATAGGTTACACATGAATCCTGATATTCCTCTTCAACTTCTGGGTGGCATCACGGCACGGGAATTCCTGCGCGACTACTGGCAGAAAAAGCCGCTGTTGATCCGTCAGGCCATTCCTGATTTCGAAAGCCCGATCGACGCCGACGAACTGGCCGGCCTGGCGCTGGAAGAAGAAGTCGAATCGCGACTGATCATCGAGAATGGCGAGCGCCCATGGGAACTGCGTCGCGGCCCGTTCGCCGAAGATGAATTCAGCAAGCTGCCTGAAACCGACTGGACCCTGCTGGTGCAAGCCGTGGATCAGTTCGTCCCGGAAGTCAGCGAACTGCTGGAAAACTTCCGCTTTCTGCCGAGCTGGCGCATCGACGACGTGATGATCAGCTACGCCGCGCCGGGTGGCAGCGTTGGTCCGCACTTCGACAACTACGACGTGTTCCTGCTGCAAGGCCACGGCAAGCGCAACTGGAAGATCGGCCAGATGTGCAACACCGAGAGCCCGATGCTGACCCACGCCGACCTGCGGATCCTCTCCGAATTCGAAGCCACCGACGAATGGGTGCTGGAACCGGGCGACATGCTCTACCTGCCGCCACGCCTGGCCCATTGCGGCGTCGCCGTTGATGAGTGCATGACCTACTCCGTCGGTTTCCGCGCACCAAGCGCCGCTGAAGTGCTGACCCACTTCACTGACTTCCTCAGCCAGTTCCTGTCGGACGAAGAACGCTACACCGACGCCGACGCCGTGCCGACTGCCGACCCTCACCAGATCCAGCGCGACGCACTCGACCGCTTGAAAGGCCTGCTGGCCGAGCACATGAGCGACGAGCGCCTGCTGCTGACCTGGTTCGGCCAGTTCATGACCGAGCCACGCTACCCGGAACTGGTGGTGGGCCCAGAAGACGTCGAAGAAGAGGACTTCATGTCCGCCCTGGAGCAAGGCGCGATCCTGATTCGCAACCCGAGCGCACGCCTGGCGTGGTCCGAAGTCGATGACGACCTGCTGCTGTTCGCCAGCGGCCAGAGCCGTTATCTGCCGGGCAAACTGCGCGAACTGCTGAAGATGATCTGCGCCGCCGACTCGCTGCACGCCGATAACCTTGGCGAATGGCTGAGCGACGAAGACGGCCGCGGCCTGCTGTGCGAACTGGTCAAGCAAGGAAGCCTGGGGTTTGCCGATGAATAAGATTCACGTACGTGTCGCAGACTGGCAAAAGGATAACGCCGAGATCCGGCGCATTCGTGAAGCGGTGTTCGTCGCCGAGCAATCCGTTCCGCCAGAACTGGAATGGGATGCCGATGACATCGATGCAGTGCATTTCCTCGCTTACGAAGGCGACTTTCCGATTGGCACCGCCCGCTTGCTGCCCGATGGGCACGTCGGCCGGGTGTCGGTACTCAAGGACTGGCGCGGCCTGAAAGTCGGCGATGCGCTGATGCAAGCGGTCATCGGTGAAGCCGAAGAGCGCGGCTTGAAGCAGCAGATGCTCAGCGCCCAGGTACAAGCCACGGCATTCTATGAGCGCCTGGGCTTTCACATGGTCAGTGAGGAGTTCCTGGAAGCCGGAATTCCGCATGTGGACATGGTTCGGCACTCAGCCTGATACCTTGTGGCGAGGGGGCTTGCCCCCTCGCCACAAAAGCTGCATGTAAACACCACAGAACGCCCCGATATCACACGATGCCGGGGCGTTTTGCTGTCTACCATTCAACTTGCCCCATCCCGGGCCGACAAACTGACAATATCAACACTTGTAGGAGCAGCCGGTCGACGCTCGATTGCTCGCGATGGTCGTCAACGATAATGCGTGAAGTCTGACACCCCGCGGCGCTCTCAAGTCCATCGCGAGCAATCGAGCGTCGACCGGCTGCTCCTACACAAATCACAATGGCGGAGATAACGGATATGTCCCTACGCACCCTGCTCACCACGCTGCTGGTGACCTGCAGTTTTTCGGTCTTGGCAGCCACCGAAATCGTGCCACTGAACTACCGCACCAGCGCAGATATGCTGCCCGTTGCGCAGGACTTCGTCGGCAAGGACGGCCAGGTCAGCGCCTACGGCAATCAGCTGATCGTCAACGCCGATCAGCGCAAGATCGACGAACTTAAAGCCCTTCTTTCGCAACTCGATACAGCACCCAAGCGCCTGCTGATCACTGTCGACACCAGCGACAACAACTTCCAGGGCGACCAGAGTTACTCGGTGAACGGTGCCAAGCCCAGCCAGACCCGCATCATCAACTACAGCACCGACAGTCGCGACGGCGGCATTCAGCAAGTGCAGGCCAGCGAAGGCGCACCAGCACTGATCCAGGTCGGCCAGAGCGTACCGATCACCAGCAGCCAGAGCGACTCCTATGGCGGCTACCGCAACCAGACTGAATACCGCAACGTCACCCAGGGCTTCTACGTCACCGCAAACGTCACCGGTGACATCGTTCACTTGTCGATCAGTACCAACCGTGACCGCATGAGCCAGGAACGTCCCGATGTAGTGAATGTACAAAGCACCGACACAACCGTCACCGGCCACCTCGGTGAGTGGATCCTGCTGGCCGGGGTCAATGGCCAGACCCAGGCCGACAAACAGGGCCTGACCCGCAGCTACTCGACCCAGAGCCGCAACGACATGACTTTGCGGGTGAAAGTCGACACCCTGGACTAAAGCACCAAAAACTGACTGACGAGTCGTATTAGACCAAAGATGTAGTGCCACAAAAAAAGCACTACAAAACGTTTGACGAGCCAAAAAAGCGAAGGCATGATGGCCTCGCTCCCGCTAATCAGAGGCCCTGGCAAGGGCCTTCGAGGCGATGTTCGCACCTACCCCCGCGAACCGCTTCGTGTCTGTACCGCCCACAAGGTGTGTTTGACGAGGTTGTCGACTGGAACGAAGTTGTCCCGAGGGACGGAAGCGTAATAGGTAACCCGGCACCACACTGATGTTCGCACCAAGGCCCACGACGCCCGAATGCGCCCGCAGTTCGCCTTTACCTGCTCACTTCCCCTCGAGCCGATCGTTCATCCCGTCGCCCTCCCCGCCGAATCCGACTTGACCGCTTAAGCTTCTGGTCAGCGAGCGCAGGAATTTTCCACCGCAGAACAACTTTTCATAAAGACGCGACGAGGTTTATCTCCCATGGCACTGACACGCGAACAGCAAATTGCAGCCCTCGAAAAAGACTGGGCTGAAAACCCGCGCTGGAAAGGCGTGACACGCACTTACTCCGCTGCTGACGTCGTCCGCCTGCGTGGCTCGGTTCAACCTGAGCACACCTTTGCAAAAATGGGCGCCGAGAAGCTGTGGAACCTGGTCACCCAGGGTGCCAAGCCGGCCTTCCGTCCTGAGAAAGATTTCGTCAACTGCATGGGCGCCCTGACCGGCGGCCAGGCTGTACAACAAGTCAAAGCCGGTATCCAGGCGATCTACCTGTCGGGCTGGCAAGTGGCTGCGGACAACAACTCCGCCGAATCGATGTACCCGGACCAGTCGCTGTACCCGGTGGACTCGGTTCCTACCGTGGTCAAGCGCATCAACAACTCGTTCCGTCGTGCCGACCAGATCCAGTGGAAAGCCGGCAAGAACCCGGGCGATGACGGCTACATCGACTACTTCGCACCGATCGTGGCTGACGCCGAAGCCGGTTTCGGCGGCGTTCTGAACGCTTACGAACTGATGAAGAGCATGATCGAAGCAGGCGCCGCCGGCGTTCACTTCGAAGACCAACTGGCTTCCGTGAAAAAATGCGGCCACATGGGCGGCAAGGTACTGGTTCCTACCCAGGAAGCCGTACAGAAGCTGACCGCTGCCCGTCTGGCAGCTGACGTTGCCGGTACTCCGACCATCATCCTGGCCCGTACCGACGCCAACGCCGCCGACCTGCTGACGTCCGACTGCGACCCGTACGACCAGCCGTTCGTGACTGGCGAACGTACCCAGGAAGGTTTCTACAAGGTGCGCGCCGGTCTCGACCAGGCCATCGCTCGCGGCCTGGCCTACGCTCCGTACGCCGACCTGATCTGGTGCGAAACCGCCAAGCCAGACCTGGACGAGGCGCGTCGCTTCGCTGAAGCGATCAAGAAGGAATACCCGGACCAACTGCTGTCGTACAACTGCTCGCCTTCCTTCAACTGGAAGAAAAACCTGGACGACGCGACCATCGCCAAGTTCCAGCGCGAACTGTCCGCCATGGGCTACAAGCACCAGTTCATCACCCTGGCCGGCATTCACAACATGTGGCACAGCATGTTCAACCTGGCGCACGACTACGCCCGCAACGACATGACTGCCTACGTGAAGCTGCAAGAGCAGGAATTCGCTGACGCCGCCAAGGGGTACACCTTCGTGGCGCACCAGCAGGAAGTGGGCACCGGCTACTTCGACGACATGACCACCGTGATCCAGGGTGGCTCGTCTTCGGTAACCGCACTGACCGGTTCGACTGAAGAAGAACAGTTCCACTGATCTGACTGACCTGAGTCAACAGCCGTTGCGGGCCTGATAGAAAGCTAACCGCAGCGCTGCACATCTGACGCCCCGACTGGTTCGGGGCGTTTTTTTGCCTGCGATTTCACAAACACTGCAAAACCCTGTGGGAGCGAGCTTGCTCGCGATAGCGACCCTTCAGACAAAGATGATGTGCCTGACACGCCGCCATCGCGAGCAAGCTCGCTCCCACAGGGGAAAGCGGCGACTTGAAAATCATTGATCAAGAGCGCCACCAGCGTCAGAAAAATCCGCTAAAACGCACTCCGCCGCTACTTGCAGTAACGCTCATATAAGACAACTTCCCGAGTATCCGAAGGACAAGCAGTTTAAAAACCACCACAAACAATATTGATTATCATTTAGCCTCAACTATGTTCGTTACATTCCCTACAAAACATAATTGACGAAATGCCGGCTAATGCCCGAGCCGCAAGGCCTGTGGGAGTTTTGAGGCTCGCTATGTCCTTATTCCTATAATAAATTTCGCTACAGGAATTTTACTTGCCGGGTGTTTAGCCATAAAATCAGCGGGATTGATTGCTGCGACATATCGTCACTGCTTTTGTTTCTTTTCAAGCTCAGAGACCTTTGCTCTCTGTTAAGGATTACCAGCATGCCCGAAGCGACAGGACTCATGGCCCATAACTGGGGCTTTGCCATTTTCCTTCTAGGCGTCGTCGGCCTCTGTGCCTTCATGCTGGGCGTCTCCAGCCTCCTTGGGTCAAAAGCCTGGGGCCGCAGCAAAAACGAACCGTTCGAGTCCGGCATGCTACCTACAGGTGGCGCCCGCTTGCGGCTCTCAGCCAAATTCTATCTGGTCGCGATGCTCTTCGTGATCTTCGATATCGAAGCCCTCTTTCTCTTTGCCTGGTCTGTGTCCGTCCGCGAAAGCGGCTGGACCGGATTCGTCGAAGCTCTCGTTTTCATAGCAATTCTGTTGGCAGGCCTTGTCTACCTATTCCGAGTGGGCGCCCTTGACTGGGCTCCGGAAGCTCGGCGCAAGCGGCAAGCGAAGCTGAAACAATGAGGCTTTGGCAATGCAATACAATCTCACCAGGATCGACCCCGATGCTCCTAACGAGCAGTATCCGATTGGCCAGCGGGAAACCGTTTCCGATCCGTTAGAAGATCAAGTCCACAAAAACATTTTCATGGGCAAGCTCGAAGACGTGCTTAACGGCACGATCAACTGGGGGCGCAAGAACTCCCTGTGGCCGTATAACTTCGGTCTTTCGTGCTGCTACGTGGAAATGACCACCGCCTTCACGGCGCCCCACGACATCGCGCGCTTTGGCGCCGAGGTTATCCGGGCATCGCCGCGTCAGGCGGATTTCATGGTTATCGCCGGTACCTGCTTCATCAAGATGGCGCCGATCATTCAGCGTCTCTACGAGCAAATGCTCGAGCCTAAATGGGTCATCTCCATGGGTTCGTGCGCCAACTCCGGTGGCATGTACGACATCTACTCCGTCGTTCAAGGGGTGGACAAGTTCCTGCCCGTGGACGTCTACGTGCCTGGCTGCCCGCCCCGCCCTGAAGCTTTCCTGCAAGGCCTGATGCTGTTGCAGGAGTCGATTGGCCAGGAGCGTCGCCCACTTTCCTGGGTCGTTGGCGATCAAGGCGTGTACCGCGCCGAGATGCCTTCCGAAAAGGAAAAGCGCCGCGAACAGCGTATTCAGGTAACCAACCTGCGCAGCCCCGACGAAGTCTGATCCAGATCTGCTTCTTAAAAAGAACGAGAACCTGGCTTCATTCTTTACGTTGACCGAAAGCGATAAATAACCATGACTACAGGCAGTGCTCTGTACATCCCGCCTTACAAGGCAGACGACCAGGATGTGGTCGTCGAACTGAACAACCGTTTTGGCCCGGAGGCGTTCACCGCCCAGCCGACCCGCACCGGCATGCCGGTGCTTTGGGTTGCCCGCGCCAGACTCGTCGAAGTGCTGACGTTCCTGCGTAACCTGCCCAAGCCGTACGTCATGCTCTATGACCTGCACGGCGTGGATGAGCGTCTGCGCACCAAGCGTCAAGGGCTGCCGAACGGCGTCGAGTTCTCCGTGTTCTATCACTTGATGTCGATCGAACGTAATAGTGACGTAATGATCAAGGTCGCCTTGTCCGAGAGCGACCTCAGCTTGCCGACCGTCACCAGCATCTGGCCGAACGCCAACTGGTACGAGCGTGAAGTCTGGGACATGTTCGGCATCGACTTCAAAGGCCACCCCCACCTGTCGCGCATCATGATGCCGCCGACCTGGGAAGGTCACCCGCTGCGCAAGGACTTCCCGGCCCGCGCCACCGAGTTCGACCCGTTCACCCTGAACCTGGCCAAGCAGCAGCTCGAGGAAGAGTCCGCGCGCTTCAAGCCGGAAGACTGGGGCATGAAGCGTTCCGGCCCGAACGAGGACTACATGTTCCTCAACCTCGGCCCGAACCACCCTTCCGCGCACGGTGCGTTCCGCATCATCCTGCAGCTGGACGGCGAAGAGATCGTCGACTGCGTACCGGACGTCGGCTACCACCACCGTGGTGCCGAGAAAATGGCCGAGCGTCAGTCCTGGCACAGCTTCATCCCGTACACCGACCGTATCGACTACCTCGGCGGCGTGATGAACAACCTGCCGTACGTGCTCTCGGTCGAGAAGCTGGCCGGCATCAAAGTGCCGGAGAAGGTCGACGTCATCCGCATCATGATGGCCGAGTTCTTCCGGATCACCAGCCACCTGCTGTTCCTGGGTACCTACATCCAGGACGTCGGTGCCATGACCCCGGTGTTCTTCACTTTCACCGACCGCCAGCGCGCGTACACGGTGATCGAAGCCATTACCGGTTTCCGCCTGCACCCGGCCTGGTACCGCATCGGTGGCGTTGCCCACGACCTGCCGCGCGGCTGGGAAAAACTGGTCAAGGATTTCGTCGAGTGGATGCCCAAGCGTCTGGACGAATACCAGAAAGCCGCACTGGACAACAGCATCCTGCGTGGCCGGACCATCGGCGTCGCCGACTACAACACCAAAGAGGCCCTGGAATGGGGGGTCACCGGTGCAGGCCTGCGTTCGACCGGTTGCGATTTCGACCTGCGTAAAGCGCGCCCGTACTCGGGCTACGAGAACTTCGAGTTCGAAGTGCCGCTGGCCGCCAATGGCGATGCCTACGACCGCTGCATCGTGCGTGTCGAGGAGATGCGCCAGAGCATCAGGATCATCGACCAGTGCCTGCGCAACATGCCGGAAGGCCCGTACAAGGCGGATCACCCGCTGACCACGCCGCCGCCGAAAGAGCGCACGCTGCAGCACATCGAAACCTTGATCACGCACTTCCTGCAAGTTTCGTGGGGCCCGGTCATGCCGGCCAACGAATCCTTCCAGATGATCGAAGCGACCAAGGGCATCAACAGTTATTACCTGACGAGCGATGGCGGCACCATGAGCTACCGCACCCGGATTCGTACCCCAAGCTTCCCGCACCTGCAGCAGATCCCTTCGGTGATCAAAGGCAGCATGGTCGCGGACTTGATTGCGTACCTGGGTAGTATCGATTTCGTTATGGCCGACGTGGACCGCTAAGCATGAACAGCACGCTTATCCAGACAGACCGTTTCACCTTGAGTGAAACCGAGCGCTCGGCCATCGAGCACGAGTTGCATCACTACGAAGACCCGCGCGCGGCGTCGATCGAAGCCCTGAAGATCGTCCAGAAGGAACGCGGCTGGGTGCCGGACGGCGCCTTGTACGCCATCGGCGAGATCCTCGGCATCCCGGCCAGCGACGTTGAAGGTGTGGCCACTTTCTATAGCCAGATCTTCCGTCAGCCGGTCGGCCGCCACATCATTCGCGTCTGCGACAGCATGGTCTGCTACATCGGCGGCCACGAGTCCGTGGTCAGCGAAATCCAGAGCAAGCTGGGCATCAGCCTGGGCCAGACCACCACCGATGGTCGTTTCACCCTGCTGCCGGTCTGCTGCCTCGGCAACTGCGACAAGGCGCCGGCGTTGATGATCGACGACGACACCTTCGGTGATGTGCAGCCAGCCGGCGTTGCCAAATTGCTCGAGGGCTACGTATGACCCTGACTTCCTTCGGTCCTGCCAACCGCATCAAGCGTTCGGCCGAGACTCACCCGCTCACCTGGCGTCTGCGTGACGACGGCGAAGCCGTCTGGCTCGACGAGTACCAGGCCAAGAACGGTTATGCCGCTGCGCGCAAGGCCTTCGCCGACATGGCCCAGGACGACATCGTCCAGACCGTGAAAGATTCCGGCCTCAAGGGTCGCGGCGGTGCAGGCTTCCCCACTGGCGTTAAGTGGGGCCTGATGCCCAAGGACGAATCCATCAACATCCGCTACCTGCTGTGCAACGCGGATGAAATGGAGCCGAACACCTGGAAAGACCGCATGCTGATGGAGCAACTGCCCCATCTGCTGATCGAAGGCATGCTGATCAGTGCCCGCGCCCTGAAAACCTACCGTGGCTACATCTTCCTGCGTGGCGAGTACACCACCGCCGCCAGGCACCTGAACCGTGCCGTGGAAGAAGCCAAGGCTGCTGGCCTGCTGGGCAAGAACATCCTGGGTTCGGGTTTTGATTTCGAGCTGTTCGTCCACACCGGCGCCGGGCGTTACATCTGCGGTGAAGAAACCGCGCTGATCAACTCCCTCGAAGGCCGCCGCGCCAACCCGCGCTCCAAGCCGCCCTTCCCGGCCGCCGTTGGCGTGTGGGGCAAGCCGACTTGCGTGAACAACGTCGAGACCCTGTGCAACGTCCCGGCAATCATTGCCGACGGCGTGGACTGGTACAAATCGCTGGCTCGCGAAGGCAGCGAAGACATGGGCACCAAGCTCATGGGCTTCTCCGGCAAGGTCAAGAATCCGGGCCTGTGGGAACTGCCGTTCGGCGTCACCGGTCGCGAGCTGTTCGAAGACTACGCCGGCGGCATGCGCGACGGTTACAAGCTCAAGTGCTGGCAGCCTGGCGGCGCCGGTACCGGCTTCCTGTTGCCGGAACACCTGGACGCACAAATGTACGCCGGCGGCATCGCCAAAGTCGGCACCCGTATGGGTACCGGCCTGGCCATGGCGGTGGACGACAGCGTCAACATGGTGTCTTTGCTGCGCAACATGGAAGAGTTCTTCTCCCGCGAGTCCTGTGGCTTCTGCACTCCGTGCCGTGACGGTCTGCCATGGAGCGTCAAGCTGCTGCGCGCGATCGAGAACGGTGAAGGGCAAGCCGGCGACATCGAGACCCTGCTGGGTCTGGTCGGTTTCCTCGGCCCGGGCAAGACCTTCTGTGCTCACGCACCGGGCGCCGTGGAGCCGTTGGGCAGCGCAATCAAATACTTCCGTCCAGAGTTCGAAGCCGGTATCGCGCCTGTCAGCGCCACCGTCCCGCCTCTGGCAAGGCCGATCCTGGTCGGCGCGTAAACGCTTAAAAAAGGCGAAGGGTCCGTGCCCTTCGCTTTTCGTGTGATGACGCCTTTAACGGCTGTGTTGATTCACGCGGATAACAAGATTCCATTAGCCACGCCCGCTGACACCGGGCCAACGAAGAACTTTGAACCATGGCCACTATCCACGTAGACGGCAAAGAGCTCGAAGTCGATGGGGCAGACAACCTGTTACAGGCATGTCTGTCGCTAGGCCTCGATATCCCTTATTTCTGCTGGCACCCTGCCCTTGGCAGCGTTGGCGCTTGCCGCCAGTGCGCGGTCAAGCAGTACACCGACGAGAACGACACCCGTGGTCGTATCGTCATGTCCTGCATGACCCCTGCCACCGACGGCACCTGGATCTCCATCGAAGATGAAGAGTCCAAGGCCTTCCGCGCCAGTGTTGTTGAATGGTTGATGACCAACCACCCTCACGACTGCCCGGTCTGTGAAGAAGGCGGTCACTGCCACCTGCAAGACATGACGGTCATGACCGGCCACAACGAACGCCGTTACCGCTTCACCAAGCGTACCCACCAGAACCAGCAACTGGGCCCATTCATTTCCCACGAAATGAACCGCTGCATCGCTTGCTACCGCTGCGTGCGCTTCTATAAGGATTACGCCGGCGGCACCGACCTCGGTGTATTCGGCGCCCACGACAACGTGTACTTCGGTCGCGTTGAAGACGGCACCCTGGAAAGCGAGTTCTCCGGCAACCTCACCGAGGTCTGCCCGACCGGTGTGTTCACCGACAAGACTCACTCCGAGCGCTACAACCGCAAGTGGGACATGCAGTTCTCGCCGAGCATCTGCCATGGCTGCTCCAGCGGTTGCAACATTTCCCCGGGCGAGCGTTACGGCGAACTGCGTCGCATCGAAAACCGCTACAACGGTTCGGTGAACCAGTACTTCCTGTGCGACCGTGGCCGTTTTGGCTATGGCTACGTCAACCGCGAAGACCGCCCGCGTCAGCCACTGCTGGCCAACGGCACCAAGCTGAGCCTCGACGAAGCGCTGGATAAAGCCGCCGACCTGCTGCGCGGCCGCAACATCGTCGGTATCGGTTCGCCCCGCGCCAGCCTCGAAAGCAACTATGCGTTGCGCGAACTGGTGGGCGCCGAGCACTTCTACTCCGGTATCGAAGCTGCCGAGCTGGAGCGCATCCGTCTGGTCCTGCAAGTGCTGAAAGACAGCCCGCTGCCAGTGCCGAACATGCGCGACATCGAAGACCACGACGCCGTGTTCGTTCTCGGTGAAGACCTGACCCAGACCGCTGCACGCATGGCCCTGTCCCTGCGTCAATCGGTCAAGGGCAAGGCCGAAGACATGGCCGACGCCATGCGCGTCCAGCCTTGGCTCGACGCCGCCGTGAAGAACATCGGCCAGCACGCGCTGAACCCGCTGTTCATCGCGAGCCTGGCTGAAACCAAGCTCGACGACATCGCCGAAGAATGCGTTCACGCAGCTCCCGACGACCTGGCCCGCATCGGTTTCGCCGTGGCTCACGCCCTCGACGCCAGCGCACCGGCCGTTGAAGGCCTGGACACTGAAGCCCTCGAGCTGGCCAAGCGCATCGCCGACGCCCTGCTCGCAGCCAAGCGCCCGCTGATCATCGCCGGTACTTCCCTGGGCTCCAAAGCCCTGATCGAAGCGGCCGCGAACATCGCCAAAGCGTTGAAGCTGCGCGAGAAGAACGGTTCCATCAGCCTGATCGTGCCAGAGGCCAACAGCCTCGGCCTGGCCATGCTCGGTGGCGAATCGGTTGACGCTGCGCTGCAAGCCGTGATCTCTGGTCGTGCCGACGCCATCGTCGTGCTGGAAAACGATCTGTACACCCGTACCGACAAGGCCCGTGTCGATGCCGCCCTGAGCGCCGCCAAAGTGCTGATCGTCGCCGACCATCAGAAGACTGCCACCAGCGATCGCGCGCACCTGGTTCTGCCAGCCGCCAGCTTCGCTGAAGGCGACGGTACCCTGGTCAGCCAGGAAGGCCGCGCCCAGCGCTTCTTCCAGGTGTTCGATCCGAAGTACATGGACGCGAGCATCCTGGTTCACGAAGGCTGGCGCTGGCTGCATGCCCTGCGCGCGACCCTGCTGAACCAGCCGATCGACTGGACCCAACTGGACCACGTCACCGCCGCCGTCGCTTCCAGCACTTCGATCCTGAACCGCATCGTCGATGCCGCACCGTCCGCCTCGTTCCGCATCAAGGGCATGAAACTGGCCCGTGAACCGCTGCGTTACTCCGGTCGTACCGCCATGCGTGCCGACATCAACGTGCACGAACCGCGCACCCCGCAGGACAAGGACACCGCGTTCGCCTTCTCCATGGAAGGTTACTCGGGCTCGGCCGAACCGCGTCAGCAAGTGCCGTTCGCCTGGTCTCCGGGCTGGAACTCGCCGCAAGCCTGGAACAAGTTCCAGGACGAAGTCGGTGGTCACATCCGCGCTGGCGACCCGGGCACCCGCCTGATCGAAACCAGCGGTGACTCACTGAACTGGTTCGCCAGTGTTCCGCGCGCGTTCAACCCGACCCAGGGCACCTGGCAGGTTGTGCCGTTCTTCCACCTGTTCGGCAGCGAAGAGAACTCTTCGAAAGCCGCTCCGGTGCAGGAACGCATCCCCGCTGCTTATGTTGCACTGGCCAAGTCTGAAGCCGACCGTTTGGGTGTCAACGACGGCGCCATGCTGAGCTTGAACGTCGCCGGCCAGACCCTGCGTCTGCCGCTGCGCATCAACGAAGAGCTGGGCGCCGGTCTGGTGGCATTGCCTGCGGGCATCGCCGGCATTCCGCCAGCCATCTTTGGCCAATCCGTCGACGGTCTGCAGGAGGCAGCGCAATGACCTTGTTCACTCCTGAGGTGATCGACATCATCATCGCGGTCCTCAAGGCCGTGGTGATTCTGCTCGCCGTGGTGGTTTGCGGCGCCCTGCTGAGCTGGGTCGAGCGTCGTCTGCTCGCCCTCTGGCAGGACCGTTACGGTCCAAACCGCGTCGGCCCGTTCGGTGCGTTCCAGATCGCCGCCGACATGATCAAGATGTTCTTCAAGGAAGACTGGACCCCGCCGTTCGCCGACAAAGTGATCTTCACTTTGGCGCCGGTCGTGGCCATGAGCGCCTTGCTGATTGCCTTCGCGATCATCCCGATCACCCCGACCTGGGGTGTCGCGGACATCAACATCGGCATCCTGTTCTTCTTCGCCATGGCCGGTCTGTCGGTCTACGCGGTGCTGTTCGCCGGCTGGTCGAGCAATAACAAGTTCGCCCTGTTGGGCAGTTTGCGGGCCTCGGCACAAACCGTGTCGTACGAAGTGTTCATGGGCCTGTCGCTGATGGGCATCGTGATCCAGGTCGGCTCGTTCAACATGCGCGACATCGTTGAATATCAAGCGCAGAACCTGTGGTTCGTCATTCCGCAGATCTTCGGTTTCCTGACCTTCTTCATCGCTGGCGTCGCCGTGACTCACCGTCACCCGTTCGACCAGCCGGAAGCGGAACAGGAACTGGCCGACGGTTACCACATTGAATACGCCGGCATGAAATGGGGCATGTTCTTCGTCGGCGAGTACATCGGCATCGTGTTGATTTCAGCGCTGCTGGTGACCTTGTTCTTCGGTGGCTGGCACGGTCCGTTCGGCATCCTGCCGCAGATCCCGTTCATCTGGTTCGCGTTGAAAACCGCGTTCTTCATCATGTTCTTCATCCTGCTGCGCGCCTCGATTCCGCGCCCACGGTATGACCAAGTGATGGATTTCAGCTGGAAGTTCTGCCTGCCACTGACCCTCGTCAACATGCTGGTGACCGCTGCGATCGTGTTGCTCAACACGCCCGCCGTCGCGGCTCAGTGAGGATAGAATCATGAAGTACATTTTTGACATCGTGCATGGCTTCTACACCCAGCTTCGCAGCCTGGTGATGATTTTCGGCCACGCCTTCCGCAAGCGCGACACGCTGCAGTACCCGGAAGAACCGGTCTACCTGCCGCCGCGCTACCGTGGGCGTATCGTGCTGACCCGCGACCCCGACGGCGAAGAGCGTTGCGTAGCGTGCAACCTGTGCGCCGTGGCCTGCCCGGTCGGTTGCATCTCGCTGCAGAAAGCTGAAACCGAAGACGGTCGCTGGTACCCGGACTTCTTCCGCATCAACTTCTCGCGCTGCATCTTTTGCGGCCTCTGCGAGGAAGCCTGCCCGACCACCGCGATCCAGCTGACGCCGGATTTCGAAATGGCCGAGTTCAAACGTCAGGACCTGGTTTACGAGAAAGAAGATCTACTGATCTCCGGCCCCGGCAAAAACCCTGATTACAACTTCTATCGTGTTGCTGGTATGGCGATTGCCGGGAAGCCGAAAGGCTCCGCGCAGAATGAAGCCCAGCCGATCAACGTGAAGAGCTTGCTGCCTTAAGGAAGAAAGATGGAATTCGCTTTCTATTTCGCATCGGGTATCGCTGTGGTGTCCACGCTTCGCGTGATCACCAACACCAACCCTGTGCACGCCCTGCTCTACCTGATCATTTCGCTGATCGCCGTGGCGATGACGTTCTTCGCCCTCGGCGCACCGTTCGCCGGTGTCCTGGAAGTGATCGCCTACGCTGGCGCCATCATGGTGCTGTTCGTGTTCGTGGTGATGATGCTGAACCTGGGCCCGGCCTCGGTTCAGCAAGAGCGCGTCTGGCTCAAGCCCGGCATTTGGGGCGGCCCGGTCCTCCTCGCCGCGCTGCTGCTGGTGGAACTGCTGTACGTGCTGTTCTCCCACCAGACCGGTGAAGCCATCGGCCACACCACCGTAGACGCCAAGGCCGTGGGCATCAGCCTGTTCGGTCCTTACCTGCTGGTGGTCGAACTCGCCTCGATGCTGCTGCTCGCCGCAGCCGTCACGGCGTTCCACTTGGGCCGCAACGAAGCCAAGGAGCAATGACGATGCCTGCTATCCCTATGGAGCATGGTCTGGCGGTCGCCGGCATCCTGTTCTGCCTCGGCCTGGTCGGCCTGATGGTCCGCCGCAACATCCTCTTCGTGCTGATGAGCCTGGAGGTCATGATGAATGCCTCCGCTTTGGCGTTCATCGTTGCCGGTAGCCGCTGGGCGCAGCCGGATGGACAGATCATGTTCATCCTGGTGATCAGCCTGGCAGCCGCCGAGGCCAGTATTGGCCTGGCGATCCTGCTGCAACTGTATCGCCGCTTCCACACGCTCGATATCGACGCTGCCAGTGAGATGCGCGGATGAACCTACTCTTTCTGACTTTCGTATTCCCTCTCATTGGTTTCCTGCTGCTGTCGTTTTCACGCGGCCGCATTTCGGAAAACCTGGCCGCGCTGATCGGCGTCGGCTCCATCGGTCTGTCGGCGATCGTTACCGCCTACGTGATCTGGCAGTTCAACGTCGCCCCGCCGGAAGGCGGCCACTACACCCAGGTGTTGTGGCAGTGGATGGCGGTGGAAGGCTTCACGCCGAACTTCGCCCTGTACCTGGACGGCCTGTCGCTGACCATGCTCGGCGTGGTGGTTGGCGTCGGCTTCCTGATCCACCTGTTCGCGTCCTGGTACATGCGCGGTGAAGACGGCTACTCGCGCTTCTTCGCGTACACCAACCTGTTCATCGCCAGCATGCTGTTCCTGGTGCTGGGCGATAACCTGTTGTTCCTGTACTTCGGCTGGGAAGGCGTGGGCCTGTGCTCGTACCTGTTGATCGGTTTCTACTACAGCAACCGTAACAACGGTAACGCCGCACTCAAGGCCTTCATCGTGACCCGTATCGGTGACGTGTTCATGGCCATCGGCCTGTTCATTCTGTTTGCCCAGCTGGGTACGCTGAACGTTCAGGAACTGCTGGTGCTGGCGCCGCAGAAATTCCAGGCCGGCGACTTCTGGATGGTCATGGCCACCCTGATGCTGCTGGGCGGCGCTGTCGGTAAATCCGCGCAACTGCCGCTGCAAACCTGGCTGGCGGACGCGATGGCCGGCCCGACTCCGGTTTCGGCACTGATCCACGCCGCAACCATGGTGACCGCGGGCGTCTACCTGATCGCCCGTACCCACGGCCTGTTCACCCTGGCGCCGGAAATCCTGCATCTGGTAGGTATCGTCGGTGGCGTGACCCTGGTCCTGGCTGGTTTTGCAGCCCTGGTTCAGACCGACATCAAGCGTATCCTCGCCTACTCGACCATGAGCCAGATCGGCTACATGTTCCTGGCCCTGGGCGTTGGTGCCTGGGATGGCGCGATCTTCCACCTGATGACCCACGCCTTCTTCAAGGCCCTGCTGTTCCTTGCGTCCGGTTCGGTGATCGTTGCCTGCCACCACGAGCAGAATATCTTCAAGATGGGCGGTCTGTGGAAAAAGCTGCCACTGGCCTACGCCAGCTTCATCGTCGGCGGCGCGGCCCTGGCGGCCCTGCCACTGGTCACCGCGGGCTTCTACTCCAAGGACGAAATCCTCTGGGAAGCGTTCGCCAGCGGCAACAACGGTCTGCTTTACGCCGGTCTGGTCGGCGCGTTCATGACTTCGCTGTACACCTTCCGCCTGATCTTCATCGCGTTCCACGGTGAAGTGAAGACCGAAGCCCACGCCGGTCACGGCATCGCCCACTGGCTGCCACTGTCGGTGCTGATCGTATTGTCCACCGCCATCGGTGCGATGATCGTTCCACCGCTGCACGGCGTACTGCCGCAAAGCGTCGGCCATGCCGGCGGCGAAGCCAAGCACAGCCTGGAAATCGCTTCGGGCGCCATCGCCCTGTCCGGTATCCTGCTGGCCGCGCTGCTGTTCCTCGGCAAGCGTCGCTTCGTCACCGCCATCGCCAACAGCGGCATCGGCCGTTTCCTTTCGGCCTGGTGGTTCGCTGCCTGGGGCTTCGACTGGATCTACGACAAACTGTTCGTCAAGCCGTACCTGGCGATCAGCCACATCCTGCGCAAAGACCCGCTCGACCAGACCATCGGTCTGATCCCGCGCATGGCCAAAGGCGGTCACACCGCCCTGAGCCGTACCGAGACCGGTCAACTGCGTTGGTATGCCGCCTCGATGGCTGCTGGTGCCGTGCTGGTCATCGGCGCCGTCGTGCTGGTAGCGGTCTGATATGAACCTTGCGAATTTGCGAAAGGAAACGAACCCGTCATGATTCTGCCTTGGCTAATCCTGATCCCCTTCATCGGCGGCCTGCTGTGCTGGATGGGTGAGCGCTTCGGCTCTACCCTCCCGCGCTGGATTGCGCTGATCACCATGTCCCTGTTGCTCTCCCTCGGCCTCTGGCTGTGGGCCAACGGTGATTATTCATTTGCACCAAAGCCTGGCGCCGATCCGACCTGGGCGCTTGAGTTCAAGCACGTCTGGATCCAGCGCTTCGGCATCAACGTGCACCTGGCCCTCGACGGCCTGTCGCTGTTGATGATCATGCTGACCGGCCTGCTGGGTGTGCTCTCGGTACTCTGTTCGTGGAAAGAGATCCAGCGTCACGTGGGCTTCTTCCACCTGAACCTGATGTGGATCCTGGGCGGTGTCGTCGGCGTGTTCCTCGCCCTCGACCTGTTCATGTTCTTCTTCTTCTGGGAAATGATGCTGGTGCCGATGTACTTCCTCATCGCGCTCTGGGGTCACAGTTCTTCGGACGGCAAGAAAACCCGGATCTACGCGGCGACCAAGTTCTTCATCTTCACTCAGGCTTCCGGCCTGATCATGCTGGTGGCGATCCTGGGTCTGGTACTGGTCAACTTCAACGACACCGGCGTGATTACCTTCAACTACGCCGATCTGTTGAAGACGAAGATGTCGATGACCACCGAGTACATCCTGATGCTCGGTTTCTTCATCGCCTTCGCGGTCAAGCTGCCGGTCGTACCGTTCCACTCCTGGTTGCCTGACGCTCACGCCCAGGCGCCGACCGCAGGTTCCGTCGACCTCGCCGGTATCTTGCTGAAGACCGCTGCTTACGGCCTGCTGCGTTTCGCCCTGCCGCTGTTCCCGAATGCTTCGGCCGAGTTCGCGCCGTTTGCGATGGCCCTGGGTCTGATCGGGATCTTCTACGGTGCGTTCCTGGCGTTCGCGCAAACCGACATCAAGCGTCTGATCGCCTTCTCGTCCGTTTCCCACATGGGCTTCGTACTGATCGGCATCTATTCGGGCAGCCAACTGGCGCTGCAGGGTGCGGTGATGCAGATGTTGGCCCACGGCCTGTCCGCGGCGGCACTCTTTATCCTGAGTGGCCAGCTGTACGAACGCACCCACACCCGCGACATGCGCGAGATGGGTGGCCTGTGGTCGAAGATCGCCTACCTGCCGGCCCTCAGCCTGTTCTTCGCAGCCGCGTCCCTGGGCTTGCCGGCGACCGGTAACTTCGTCGGTGAGTTCCTGATCCTGATCGGCACCTTCCCGATCGCTCCATGGGTCACCATCATCGCCACGTCCGGTCTGGTGTTCGGTTCGGTCTACTCGCTGATCATGATCCACCGCGCCTACTTCGGTCCGGCCAAATCGGACGCGGTGTTGCATGGCATGGACGGTCGCGAACTGGTCATGGTGGTCGGTCTGGCCGCGCTGCTGATTTACATCGGCGTGTACCCACAACCGTTCCTCGATACTTCTGCCGCTACGATGCATGGCGTGCAGCAGTGGCTCGGCACCGCCTTCACTCAACTCGCTTCGGCCCGGTAAGAGCGCTATGGAATTCACGACTCAACACTTTATCGCGCTAGCGCCGCTGTTGATTACCAGCGCCACGATTATCGTGGTGATGCTGGCGATCGCCTGGCGCCGCAACCACTCCCAGACCTTCCTGCTGTCCGTGGCGGGTCTGAACCTGGCTTTGCTGTCGATCCTGCCGGCCCTGAAAGTCGCGCCCCTGGCCGTGACGCCGTTGCTGCAGATCGACACCTTCGCCTGCCTGTACATGGCGTTGATCCTGGTCGCCACCCTCGCCTGTGTCACCCTCGCCCACGCCTACCTTGGCGATGGCGGCACGGGTTACCCGGGCAACCGTGAAGAACTGTACCTGCTGATCCTGATGGCCGCCGCCGGTGGCCTGGTGCTGGTCAGCGCGCAGCACCTGGCCGGCTTGTTCGTCGGCCTGGAACTGCTGTCGGTGCCGGTCTACGGTCTGGTGGCCTATGCCTTCTTCAACAAGCGCTCGCTGGAAGCCGGTATCAAGTACATGGTGCTGTCGGCGGCCGGTTCCGCGTTCCTGTTGTTCGGCATGGCCCTGCTCTACGCTGACGCCGGTTCCCTGAGCTTTGTCGGTATCGGCCAGGCGCTGGCGGCTACTGGCCTGCCAAGCTCGCTGGCACAACTGGGCCTGGGCATGATGCTGATCGGCCTGGCGTTCAAGCTGTCGCTGGTGCCCTTCCACCTCTGGACTCCAGACGTCTACGAAGGTGCTCCGGCACCGGTCGCCGCGTTCCTGGCGACCGCTTCGAAAGTGGCGGTGTTCGCGGTGATGGTGCGTCTGTTCCAGATCTCGCCAGCGGCGAGCAGCGGCGTGCTGAGCAACGTGCTGACCATCATCGCCATCGCGTCGATCCTGTTCGGTAACCTGCTGGCCCTGACCCAGAGCAACCTCAAGCGTCTGCTGGGTTACTCGTCCATCGCCCACTTCGGTTACCTGCTGATCGCCCTGGTGGCGAGCAAAGGCCTGGCCGTGGAAGCCATCGGCGTGTACCTGGTCACCTACGTGATCACCAGCCTCGGCGCGTTCGGCGTGATCACCCTGATGTCTTCGCCGTACAAAGGCCGTGACGCAGATGCCCTGTACGAATACCGCGGCCTGTTCTGGCGCCGTCCGTACCTGACCGCCGTACTCACCGTGATGATGCTGTCCCTGGCCGGTATCCCCCTGACCGCGGGCTTCATCGGCAAGTTCTACATCATCGCCACCGGTGTCGAGTCGCATCAGTGGTGGCTGGTCGGCTCGCTGGTTCTGGGCAGCGCCATCGGCGTGTTCTACTACCTGCGTGTCATGGTCACCCTGTACCTGATCGAACCGAACCTGCGTCGCGTCGACGCTCAAATGCACTGGGAACAACGTGCAGGTGGCGTGATGCTGCTGGCCATCGCCCTGGTCGCGTTCTTCCTGGGCGTGTATCCGCAGCCTCTGCTGAACCTGGTTCAGCAATCGGGTCTGGCGGGTTGATCGCTTAGAGTCATTCGGTAGTAAACGGAAACGGCACCTTCGGGTGCCGTTTTTGCGTTTGGGAATTCAAAAGCAAAGATCGCAGCCTGCGGCAGCTCCTACACAAGTAGCGTTCACCCAATCAATTGCGGTTGTACACCTCTCAGGTAGGAGCTGCCGCAGACTGCGATCTTTTGATTCTCTGGCCAACAATGTTGTCCTGATGAGAGTTGTTGAACTTGAAAAGTCTGTTGCCTGGGATGACCTCTTCGCGAGCAGGCTCGCTTGTATGCTAGGACTTGAAGGGAGGTGGAGGGACAAGGCTCGACTCTGACTGTTAGCGCAGTACAGATCCGTGGGAGATTTCGCCCCTCCTCTTTTCACCCAAGCGCCGATAAAGAATGCATCTGGCTAGACCGATGATAGAACAAGCCTGCGCCTCATTAAGTCCCAAGCGTATCAAGTTACGCACCGGCACGTAGAGGGCTGCTTCCATTGACGCCAGACGACGCAACGAAGCTTGTGACGCACCCAGCGGTCCAGCTCCTCAAGTGGCCGTTTGCTTTGGCTCAGCTTGAAGTAGCTCGCCCAACCGCGCAGCACGGGGTTTATCCGTTCGATAATATTCGCCATCTTGTGGCCCCGCGCTTTACGTAACAGGTCTCTGAGTCGGTCGCGCAAGCGACCCAGGCCCATCGTCGCCACTCTCAATCTCGGTTGCTGATGCCAGCTCATCCCGTAACCCAAGTAATCACACACCCAAGACCCGGCAACTCAGCTCTTATCCCGGTTCAGCGTCAGTTTCCGGCGCTGATTCAGGAAGCGCTCAACACTCCTTATCACTCGTTCGCCAGCACGAGGGCTGCGCACATAGATGTTCGCATCGTCGGCATAACAGAAAAAACGATCGCCCCGTCGTTCCTCTACGAGCAGCTAAAACCACAGAACGCGGACTTCCTCAGAGTTGTCGCAATCCCGGTCCCTTGTGAAAAAGCATCGTACTGCCAAACAAGGTGAGCAATGAGCCGGGCCGTGATGGTAGCGCTCTGCCCGGATATCTGCCGAAAGTTTGCTCGTTTATACCGCTCGTCGATACTGTCAACATTGACAGGTAGACGTTGTATTTCCTCTTCTATTCAATTGGCCTAGAACGTTGTAGTAGCAGTTTGAACGAGGGTCGTTATAAAGGGTCGGGTAGCAGACTACGAGATCCCTGACTCTCGCAAACTTTAAATTAATTCGGACAGGACATTTTAATCATGAATGGTACAAACTCGAATGTAACGCAAGCCGATATTCCTGGTGGTGCATACCCTACGACAGCAGGGGCCGCCAAGACCATTAGCTACTTGTTGTTCGAACAGCAACAATTTCAAGGCAAGGAGAATGCCGTTGCCCGGCTTTATAACAACCGGCGGCAGGTATCAGAATTTCTGATCACCCTTGAAGCCCGAGATGAGCACGGACAGGTTACCGTCGTTCCCGATGGAACTCTGGTTGAGATCGTTCCTTTCTCCACTCTTCAAGGGCGCTGGCCTGCAGCAACTGGCCCTCATGAAAAGGGCTATTTACCTTTTGATGAAAGTTTTACTTTTGATGAGACTGATTCAGCAGAATCGCAAGCGTTGCGTTGTTCTCCGGGGGAGGTTTTTCCGAATAATTTTTTGCCTATGACGAAACCGGAGCTGCACACTATTCAATCTTCGGAGGCATCACTGATCCAACGAAAAACATTTAAACGATACCTGACCAATGATGGAAATCCAGGGGGGATTCAAGATCGTTTCTCTGTGCGTGTCCGCTTGCCTGGCAGTAGTGCTTACTACACAAGTAACAATGAAGATATCCCTTATGGTGGTACTGGGCAGAATGGGCGTTTTTATAGCTCCGTCTATCTGAGGTCGGTGGCGCAACCTTATTACACTTATGGAAATGGCGGGCTAGTAGAAGATATTGAAGAAGTGCGTTACCACAACGAATTCTGGTACACCTATAACCATTACATTGGATTCAAGTTACCAGGCACGACAAGGCCTATTGCGATGAAGCATGTGGAATTCGCTTCTGAGTGGAATCGCTGGAGTGTATATGATATTCGCCACGGGTCAGGGAAAGCTTATTATTCCCTTTTGGTCGGGATTCGCTCACCGGAATATCCGAATGGCCTAAGTTTCGGGTATCCAGGCAACTGGAACGATCAAGCGATACAGTGGCTGAAAGAAAATGGATATATCAAGCCTAGCTCCGACCGATTGGTTCTCGTGGTTTCGGGAGTGGTACCTACAGCGAATACGTACACAGACAGCTCAACTTCTGTAATCACCACTTATGACGTATATGGCAATTCCCAAAAAATTAAAACAAGTGCAAGACTGCTTGACCCGGCAAACGACAGCACGAAGTACGAACTTAGAATTGAAGAAGCTCCTGCGATTGAGTCTCAATATTTTATTGGGTAGTGAGCCGTTATCTGTTTCAGTCAGGGCAACTTCTTACGAAGGTCAAGTTAAATGTCTAAACAAAAAATCAACTCTTCCAACTCTTGGCTAAGCAAATTCGAAATAGGTTTGGCCTCCTCGTCACCCCAACTATACCCCAATGCCCGCCAACAACTACTGGTGACATTGAGTGTTGACCCCAGGACAGGGCAGACCATTTCTGAAGAAGAGCTGGAGAGTCTGCGCATTACGACACGCAAGAATGATCTTTTCCCATTGTTACCGGGTAGTGATGACGGCGGCGAGTGGTTCTATAACGAGAGAAAGAATCTATACCACCCTTATCCAGCGACCGTTTCTCATCCATCGCCCGATCAGGAAAGGTCGGGTGAGATCGATTTTTTTCAAAAAGACTTCTATGTCATGAGTCGTGCTCCGGCGGGCACTTCGGTCCGGCTATATGCCCAAATTACCCGACAAACAACAGACGGACCTGTCACTTACAATACTGCAATCGACCCTACCTATAAAAGTTATGTCGATATCAGGACTGCTGAGATCCCCAGGTTTAATACCCCCGAAAACTATAGCTTTAATCGGGACCTGGTCGCGGGCAACCCAAACGGTGATTTGTTTACCTGGGAATATCAACTGGCTGGAAAGAATGTGCAGATGCCCGTGGTTGAACTGCTCTCGGTTTCGAGTATGAACCCGGCGGGAATGATTCAGTGGGTTGATCGCGACGACAGAGTCACGCGAGCTTCCCATGTGGGTTACGCCGCACCGGGAGAGTCGGATTTTAATTACAACACGGCGATTGTACTTGGCCAGGAGTTCTCCCCCACCGTCAAGGTTGCCCGTCCTAGAGCGGGTCATGTGATCGTGGTGCTGCAAGGGGGGAACAATATCCCCTACCACAGTCAAAGTGCGATCAACCAGGGAGGCCCCTGTCGGTTGCATGCCATCGACATGTACGGCAATGAGCATGTGTTGAACATCGCATTTAAAGATCTGACGCCTGCCGGCCGCTTGGAGTTGGTGCTGTTCTAACTTAGATAACCCATTGGCAGCGTCTCATCATCAGGAGTTTCGAACATGGATAGTGCTTCTTCAACCCGTTTGGCAACCGGTGGTCTCTACACTCAAGCCGGTAATTTCTTGAGCCACGTCAGCAACGGCATTGATGCCCGTACCGGTCAAATGACGCTGCACATCGCCCTGCCGGAAATCCAGGCTAATCATCTGGCCGGCCCTTCAGTGTCGTTCAGATTGCTGTTCAGCCCGTTGTCTTCTCATACAGATTATGGATTCGGACGTGGATGGATGTTGGCGATGTCTGAACTGGACCTGCCTGCCGGGCGTTTGCATTTGGCGACAGGGGAAAGCTTCTGCCTCGACCGCCAGGCTTCTGCTTTCACAGACCAGGGTCAGTTGGTATTCACCGACCAAAAGCTATTGAACTTTCGCGTGCTGCAGGAAGGGCCGGACGGTCGCCGTTTTCGCGTCGAGTACAAGGATGGCGAGACGCAATGGCTGGTCATGCAGGACAACAGTGGCTTGGCTTTGCCACAAGAAATACGCTCTGCCGAGGGGCGTCAGGTATTTCTGGACTGGCTGCCCCATGGCAGTGGACGTTATGTCCTGTCCGAAATTCGCGATGAACAGCGCGCAGTGCTGCGAGTTGTCCGGGACGTCGTCGACGAGTCTCAGATTCAACTCTTTCCAGATGAGGCCGGAAAAAGCGTCTATACGCTCTACTTGAGTGGTGATCAGCTCAGCACGATGATCCTGCCGGACAACGATAGCCGGTGGACTTTCAGCTATGAGCAGTTCGACGGGTTGTTGTTTCCCGTCAGAATGACCGGACCGTTGGGCAGCGAGGATGAGGTGTGGTACGCCACGGGCACGGAAGGCCATCAACTTCCGCCGGGCGCACCTTTAGCGTCCCTCCCCCGGGTGACAGCTCACCGCCATGATCCTGGGGCCGGCCAACCAGCGGTTTCGCGAACCTATACCTGGTTGGGCAGCACTAATTTCCTGGGCTATGGAGCCGACCTGCCAGGAGGCTGGCGTGATGGGGAGGACAATCTCTACCGCACCGAATCTTATACCTATAGCGGGCTGGAGACATTGCACAGCGATACCGGCCAAGTACTGTCGGAGATTGAGCGTACCTGGAACCGTTTCCATCTGCTGACTCAAGAGCGTGTGATGCGTGTCGGCAAGACGGTTACGATCACCACGGACTATGGCGATGATCCCGCCCTGGGCTGGGAGGCTCAACCGGCATGGTGCCAGCTACCGATTCAAGTCACGACCCGTTATGAGGACGCGCAGGGTGCTCGAGAAGAAATATCTCGTACTACTTACGACGATTACGGCAACACGCTTGAGCAGTGCCATGCCGATGGCCGAATCGAGCGTTGGGTTTATTATCCGTTGGGCAGCGTAGGCGGCGTGGCGGATACCGGGATGTTTGTCCGCTGGCTGCAAAGCCATACCTTGACACCGACGCCCATGGCGTCTGGCGACACAGGCGGCGCGCCAATAACGCAAACGCAGTACTGTTATGAACCGCTGCCGCGTCGCCGACCCGATGATCGTCTGCTGTGGGTCGTCGTTTCAGAAGAAGCGTTTACTATCACCGTCGACGGCCCGAACCCGATTGGTCGCACCACCCAGTGTTATGAAACAGCTATCGACAGTCCGTTCTTTGCCCAAGTGACTCAAGCACAGACGACACACAAAGAATTCATCACCACCACCGATTACAGCCGGACCCTGACCGCCACGGCGCTGACGACCCAAACCAGGATAACCGGCCATGACGGTACCAGTGCGTCGACCGATTACGTCACCCGGGACAGTCTCTCGGGGCTGACGCTGAGCGATCGCGAAGAGAGCGTGGAAACCGTTTATGAATATGACGCCTTGGGGCGGGTGGTTCGCAGCACGGTTGCTCCCGGCACCGATTATGAAGCCAGCGCCACGTGTCGCTATGTGCTGGCGGGCCGTTATCGCCAGCAGGCCGTCATGGCGGAAGAAACCGACCTGACTGGCCAGCAGCGGCGTATCTATCTCGACGGCGCAGGACGCAGGGTGCGGGAGGAGCGGCGCGACGACTTGGTCACCGGCCAGGAGTTTCGGGAAACCTGGCGTGGCCTTTACAACCCCGAGGGACAACTGCTCCAGGAAACCGTCCAGGACTGGTTCCCCGGGCTGGAACGGCCGTTGAGCCTCACCACCGCCTATGAGTTCGACGGTTGGGGGCAAGTGAGCAAGATCAGACGGCCCAATGGCACGCTCGAACACAGCCAGGCCAACCCTGTCACGCTTATAAGCGACGTCTGGCGAGAAAGCCGTGATGGCGTCGCCGCTGCCAAGACTCGGATCTTACGCAACGTTGCCGGCGACGTGCTCAATATGACCCTGCTTGCTCCCGACAATGAAATACTGCGCAATGAGGCCTGGACCCATGATGGGTTGCATCGCCCCATATCCCATGAAGTCAGCGTGCCGGGTGAGGCTTGCGTGCATACGCAAACCCGGTATGACGTGTACGGGCGTGTGATCAGTCGTCTGTTGGAGGACGATAGCGAAGTGATTTGGGAATATGCCCAGCACAGCGATGCCGATCATCCGGTAAGCGTTACGTTGACGCCTGTCGGTTGTACACCCTTGTCACTCGGGGAGCAGAGCTTTGATGGTATCGGTCGTCCAGTGCGCCGAACAATCGGCGACCGGCAAGAGTGTCTCAACTACCGCAAAGATCAGAAACTGCCCGCTTCTCGCACCAGCAGCAGTGGCCGCACTATGGCGTACAGCTACGAGCCGTTGCTTGAGAATCAGTTGATTCAACTGTCGCCCGGTGATGGCAGCCAGGGCAGTAGCTACCAGTATGACTTCAAGTCGGGCCAGATGACGCAAGCGCTGGGGCCATTAGGCAAGCTGACCTGGCAGTACTCCAACAATGGACGTTTACTCTCCGAGCACTTGAGCCTGAACAGCGAGGAGCACAGTGTTTACTGGCTTTGCTCGCTGGAGGGGCGGCTGGAGACGTTTACTGATTGCAATGGTACTGAACACCACACGGTTTACGACGCCTGCGGCCGTCCGGAACGCCAGACACTGGGTTCTATTGAACTGCAGACCACCTATGACACTTTCGGCCGCGTCAGCCAGTACTTAACTCAGGATCAAGGACACGCCCTCAAGCAAACCATCCAGTACGATGAGTTTGACCGGGAAGTTTCACGAACTTGGATCAGCAGTACCCCCGCCTCTCAACGACAACTGACCCAGACACTGACATGGACTGGCCGCGACCAAATGGCGAGCCGCCGCTGGGAAGAAGAAAACCGCCTGCTCAGCGAAGAAGTATTTCGCTATGATGCTCGCGCCAGGCTGATCGAGGTCACGGTGACTGGCCCTGAAGGGCCCAAAGACCCACGCACCGGCCAACCCATCAACAAACAAGCCTTTTCCCTCAACGCCCTGGATGGTTACGAGCAAGTCATCACGACCTATATGGACGGCAATTGCGATCAGATGGACTTCACTTACGATGCCGCCGCCCCTGACCGCCCCATTACCATCACCCATACCTACCCGGCTCTCCAGACACTGATGTTGGAGTATGACGCCGATGGGCGATTGTTGCGCGACGGCCTCGGTCGCGCGCTGCAGTGGGACGAAGAGGGACGGCTCAGTCGAGTCACCGGCGACACCGGTCAACGCGATTATCAATACGACCCCATGGGTCGAATCACCCAGACCACGCAAAACGGGGCCGAGACGCTCTGGTTCTATCATGGTGATCGGCTGATAAGCACCCGAGGCCCAGGCTTGGGCGACACCTTGTCGTTATTGCGTCATGAGGCGTCCATGTTTGCTCAGAACAAAGTGTCCCAGGCCGTACGCGAGGTAATGCTGACAGGTTGCGATGGCCAAGGCACGGTCCGGGTTGAAAACGATCAGCAGACTAGTCGGGTGAACTACACCGCTCACGGGGCGGATGATGGCAGCGGCAAAAGCCTGGTGGGTTACGCCGGCGAGCCACGTGGCCTGGTAGAGGCTGGCTATTTGCTGGGCAGCTATAGGCCCTACGATCCTAACCTCATGCTATTCCTCGCACCCGACAATGAAAGCCCCTTTGGTGCTGGCGGGCTCAACCGTTACGCTTATTGCGCGGGTGATCCGCTCAATCGGATCGACCCGGACGGACACAGCTTCTGGAAATGGCTCGTGGCTGGGATTGGGTTAGCGGTTGGCATACTCGCGACGGCGGCTTCTTTTGGCGCTGCAGCGTCCGCCGTGGCCGGGATGATGGCTGGTGGATTGGCCACTCTGACGTCCAGCGGTGCATTGGCAGTGACGTCGGTGGCACTGGGTGTGGTGGCGACCACCACCGGGGTTGCCTCGTTTATTCTGGAGGCCACGGGTAATGCAGATGCGGCGTCCATACTGGGGATGGTGTCCCTTGCCACAGGATTAGCTTCAGGAGTCACAGCATTGGCGCCTGCCGCCTCGAAGACTCTCTCGAAGTTAGGTCAGTTCGTGGGGCGTTGGCAGAAAAAACTGCAGTCGGCAGGTGGTGTGCCCAGGCTGGGTGGGCAGGCAGGCAGGCTCAGGACCGGGCCGAGTGCAACCTTAAGCGGAATGCCGGAGCATGTGCTGGGGAACATCGGCAGGCACTTGCCTGGTAGGGACCTGGTCAACTTTTCTGTTACCTCACAACAAATGAACCAGGCAGCCAACGCTTCCTCTCGCCCCGCACTGCACGCGTTACCGGTCGCCCCCGAAGGTGCTCCGAATTACGTCAATGCAGTAAGACGTATCTGGGCCGGGGACGAACCTGGGGTTTTCCCCTCCAGTCTTCGCCAGCAGGGCATCAATCCTAGAGCGGTTGTCGAGGCAGTTCCTCCTCCTCGTCGGGCTGACGGCACGGCTGATTATGTCAGCTTCGAATGGATGCGGGCTTCTCGTCGTGATCGCGATTACCTGAATGCGCTTAATGAACGAAACTCTTGGTATTTACTTGAGCGTGCAGCACGACAACAATCAAGAGGCCGTCGTTACAGCTTCTGATTAAAGGCATGGCACCGATCACTTCTCTAACCTTCCCCAGTCGCTTCCTAATCAGCGACTAGGGGGGGAATCCCTGAATACAGCGGAACGACTGCGTACGGCTTCGCATCATTCGCTTGACATATCCGATTGGCAGTGACCGTGCAGTCTTTAATAAACGCGGCAATAGCTAATTTGATCTTGGCAACGGTCTCCGGTGGCCCCCTGTGAAAGCTTGGTGGGCGAACAAAGGGGGCAGCGGAATAGCCATTTCATTAGTGACCGAGGATACCCTCAGATTTTGTGTACGACACAAAACCTGAGGGCGAGCTTGCTCGCGATGACGGTGGTACAGCCCCCTCCAAAACGGCACCTTCCGGTGCCGTTCGCCTTTCAAATTACAATCACTTTACTTACGCGCCGCCTCCCACGATTTCAGCAGTTCGTTGTAGCTCACGGTCTCGCCCTTAGGCTTCTCGTTCGCCAGTTTCGGCTTCGGTGCGCCCGGCTGGTCGAACCAGTATTGCGCGTCGCGCTCGGGGTTCATTTTCGGCGCGCAGGTGGCTTGTGCCTTCGAGCGTTCCAGACGGGTCATGATCGCGTCCTGATCCTTGGCCAGGCCGTCCAGCGCTTGTTGCGGGGTTTTCTCGCCGCTCGCTGCTTCGGCGATGTGGCTCCACCACAGTTGCGCCAGGCGTGGGTAGTCCGGCACGTTGGTCCCGGTCGGGGTCCATTGCACGCGGGCCGGGCTGCGGTAGAACTCCACCAGGCCACCGAGTTTCGGCGCCAGGTCGGTCATGGCTTGCGAGTTGATGTCCGATTCGCGGATCGGCGTCAGGCCGACGATGGTTTTCTTCAGCGACACGGTTTTCGAGGTCACGAACTGCGCGTAGAGCCAGGCCGCGAGTTTTTGCTTCTCAGGCGTGGACTTCATGAAGGTCCAGGAGCCGGCGTCCTGATAACCGAGTTTCATGCCCTCCTCCCAATACGGACCTTTCGGCGAAGGCGCCATGCGCCATTTCGGCGTGCCGTCGGCGTTCATCACCGCCAGGCCCGGTTTGGTCATGTCGGCAGTGAACGCGGTGTACCAGAAGATCTGCTGGGCGATGTTGCCCTGGGAGGGCACGGGACCCGATTCGGAGAAGGTCATGCCCGCCGCTTCCGGTGGCGCGTATTTTTTCATCCAGTCAACGTATTTGGTGGTCGCATACACTGCTGCCGGGCCGTTGGTGTCGCCACCACGGGTCACGCTGGAGCCGACCGGATGACAATCCTCGACGCGGATGCCCCACTCGTCCACCGGCAAGCCGTTGGGGATGCCTTTATCGCCAGCACCGGCCATGGAGAACCAGGCATCGGTGAAGCGCCAGCCCAGGGACGGGTCTTTCTTGCCGTAGTCCATGTGCCCGTAGACGCGTTTGCCGTCGATTTCCTTGACGTCTTCGCTGAAGAATTTGGCGATGTCTTCATAGGCTGACCAGTTCACCGGCACGCCGAGCTCGTAACCGTACTTTTCCTTGAACCTGGCTTTCAGTTCCGGACGCTCGAACCAGTCGGCGCGGAACCAGTAGAGGTTGGCGAACTGCTGGTCAGGCAGTTGATAGATCTTGCCGTCCGGTGCGGTGGTGAAGGAAATACCGATGAAATCCTTGATGTCCAGGGTCGGCGAGGTGAAGTCCTTGCCTTCATTGGCCATCAGGTCGGTGATCGATTCGGTCTTGCCATAGCGGAAGTGCGTGCCGATCAGGTCCGAGTCGTTGACCCAACCGTCATAGATGCTCTTGTCCGATTGCATCACGGTCTGCAGTTTTTCCACCACGTCGCCTTCCTGCAGCAAGTCGTGGGTCAGCTTGATCCCGGTGATCTCGGTGAAGGCCTTGGCCAGCACCTTGGACTCGTATTCGTGGGTGGCGATGGTTTCCGACACCACCTTGATGTTCATCCCGCGAAATGGCTCCGCCGCCTTGATGAACCACTTCAGCTCTTCCAGTTGTTGTTCGGCCGTGAGAGTGGACGGTTTGAATTCACTGCCGATCCATTTTTTCGCGGCATCTTCGTAGGCATCGGCCCAGGCCGAAGCGCTCAAACCGCTGAGTGCCAGCATGGCTGCCAATGAAATGCTATGTCGCAGCTTATTGTTTTTGTCGAACATAGAGACCTCCTGTTTAAGTTTCGGAGCAACATTGCCGAGCGATTCGACTAGCCCCAACGCATCACAGCCAACAGCCACACCAGGGACATCGCGAAGGCGACCCAGATGCTCCAGTCGGTGACGCCGATTACCAGCAAGTGCAGGTAGGCGCTGCCGAGAAGACCGATAAACAAGCGATCGCCACGGGTGGTGGCAATCGGCAGAAAACCACGCCGAAGGATGCTCGGCGAACGTAATTCCCAAGTGGTCATGACCACCAGGACCAGGGCAATCACGCTGAAGAATGCCGCCGTGGGGGTGGTCCAGCTCATCCATTCCATCATCAGTTCCTCATACCCGGCCCAGGGCAAAGCCCTTGGCCACGTGGTTGCGCACGAACCAGATCACCAGCATGCCCGGCAGGATGGTCAACACCCCCGCCGCCGCCAGCACGCCCCAGTCGATACCGGATGCGGAGACCGTGCGGGTCATCACCGCGGCGATCGGTTTGGCGTTCACCGACGTGAGGGTTCGCGCCAACAGCAGTTCGACCCAGGAAAACATGAAGCAGAAGAACGCTGTGACGCCTATGCCGGAGCCAATCAGCGGGATGAAAATCTTCACGAAGAACTTGGGAAAACTGTAGCCATCGATGTAGGCGGTTTCGTCGATTTCCTTGGGCACGCCGGACATGAAGCCTTCGAGAATCCAAACGGCCAGCGGCACGTTGAACAGGCAATGGGCCAGGGCCACGGCGATGTGAGTGTCGAACAGCCCGATCGAGGAATACAGCTGGAAGAACGGCAACAGGAACACCGCCGGCGGCGCCATGCGGTTGGTCAGCAGCCAGAAGAACAGGTGCTTGTCGCCGAGGAATCGGTAACGCGAAAACGCATAGGCCGCCGGTAGCGCCACGGTCAGGGAAATGATCGTGTTCAGGCTCACGTAGTACGCCGAGTTGATGTAGCCGGTGTACCAGCTCGGATCGGTGAAGATCACCTTGTAGTTGGCCAGGGTGAAATCCTGTGGGAAAAGCGTCAGGCCGCCGAGGATTTCGGTGTTGCTCTTGAAGGACATGTTCAGCAGCCAGTAGATCGGCACCAGCAGGAACAGGATGTAGATCAGCAGCGGAATAAGCTTTCTCTTGCTCATGGCCGGGCCTCAGCGGTTGGCGTCGGAATGAGTCATGGCGGTATAGAACAGCCAAGACACCAACAGGATGATCAGGAAGTACACCAGCGAGAAGGCCGCTGCCGGCCCCAGGTCGAATTGCCCTACGGCCATCTGGGTCAAGGTCTGACTGAGGAAGGTCGTGGCATTGCCAGGACCGCCGCCTGTGAGCACGAAGGGTTCGGTGTAGATCATGAAACTGTCCATGAAGCGCAGCATCACCGCGATCAGCAGCACGCTCTTGAGCTTGGGCAACTGGATATGCCGGAACACCGCCCAGGCCGAGGCACGGTCGATCCGCGCCGCCTGGTAATACACATCCGGAATCGCTCGCAGGCCAGAGAAGCACAACAGCGCCACCAGCGAGGTCCAGTGCCAGACGTCCATGATCAGTACCGTGACCCAGGCGTCCATGGTGTTCGCCGCATAGTTGTAGCTGATGCCCATGGCCTTGAGACTCGCCCCCAGCAGGCCGATATCGGCGCGGCCGAAGATCTGCCAGATGGTGCCGACCACGTTCCATGGGATCAGCAACGGGATCGCCAGCACGATCAGCACCACCGAAGACCAGCGGCCCTTGGTCGGCATGGTCAGGGCAATGGCGATGCCCAGTGGAATTTCGATCAGCAGCACACAGGCGGAATAGATGAACTGACGCAGCAACGAGTCATGCAGCCTCGGGTCGAGCAGTACCTGCTTGTACCAGTCGGCACCGACGAAATAGCGGCTGGACTGGTCGAAAATATCCTGCACCGAATAGTTGACCACGGTCATCATCGGGACCACCGCACTGAACGCCACCAGCAGAAACACCGGCAACACCAGCCACCAGGCCTTGTTGTTCTGCACCTTGTTCATGGCTGCACCCCTTGGTTGGCATTGGCCTCGAGCAGAAATTCATCGGCGTAGACCATCAGCCACTGCGCCGGAAAGCTGATGTAGGCCGTGCCTTGCGGCACCGGTTTGTCTTCGGCCAGGCGCACTTTCAGGGGCGCGCCATCGAGGTCGAGGCTCATGATCTTGTAAGTACCCAGGTCTTCGACGTGTACGACCTGTGCCCGCAACGCGTCATCAAAGGCTTCGTCCCACACATGGACGAACTCCGGACGAATGCCGACCTTCAGGGTTTTCCACTCCGATTCAGCAATACGCTGCTGCATCGCCACGGACAGCGGCAGATGGGTCGAGGCAAAACCGACACCGCCCGGTTGCGGCTGCACGTCGATCAGGTTCATCCCCGGACTGCCAATGAAGTAGCCGACAAAGGTGTGGCTCGGGCGCTCGAACAATTCCCTTGGCGTGCCGAACTGCACGATCTGCCCGCCGTACATCACCGCAATCTTGTCGGCGAAGGTCGAGGCCTCCAGCTGATCGTGGGTGACGTAGACCATGGTGATGTTGAACTGCTCGTGGATCTGCTTGAGCTTGCGTCGCAGCTTCCACTTCAGGTGCGGGTCGATCACCGTCAGCGGCTCGTCGAACAGGATCGCCGACACGTCATCGCGCACCAGCCCGCGGCCCATGGAGACTTTCTGTTTTTCGTCGGCGGTGAGGTTGCGAGCTTTCTTGTACAGCAGTGCCTGGAGGTCGAGGACTTCAGCGATTTCCTGCACTTTGCTGTAAATTTTCGCTTCCACCATGCCTTGATTGCGCAACGGGAAAGCCAGGTTGTCGAACACCGTCATGGTGTCGTAGACCACCGGAAACTGGAAAACCTGGGCGATGTTGCGCTTCTCCGGGGTCAGGTCGTTGACCGCTTTGCCGTCGAACAGCACATGGCCCTGGGACGGGCTGAGCAGCCCGGAAATGATGTTGAGCAAGGTCGACTTGCCGCAACCCGATGGTCCGAGCAAGGCGTAGGCGCCGCCCTGCTCCCAGATGTGATCCATCTCGCGGATCGCATAGTCCTCTGGTCCCGTCGGGGTCTTGGTGTAGCTGTGGGCGAGGTTCTGCAAACGGATTTCGGCCATCAGGCAACCCTCGTGACACGCCGGCCCGGCGCCTGGACGAGGCGCCCCTGCGTATCGAACACAAACAGTTTATGGGTCGGGATGTAGATGCGGATCGGCGCATCGACGTCGTACTCGTGAACGCCTGGCAAGTGCAGCACCAGCAGGAAGTGCTCGTTGCGCACGTGCAGGAAGGTTTCCGAACCGCTGATTTCCGCGACTTCGACGGTCACCGCCAATTCCAGGTCATCGTCGTTGCTCGGCACCAGCGAGATATGGCTGGGCCGCACACCAAAGCGGAACTCGCCCTCGCCCACCGGGCGCAGATCGACGTTCAGCGGGAAGTGCACGAAGTTGGCGAAACTCACTTCGTTGCCGGCAATGCGCCCCGGCATCAAATTGATCGGCGGCTCGGAGAACAGCTCGGCCGCCAGCACCGATTGCGGTTGGTGATAAACCGACGAGGACTGGCCGCTCTGGATCACCCGGCCTTCATGAAGAATGGTCGTGGTACCGCCCAGAGCCAGGGCTTCATTGGGTTCGGTGGTGGCGTAGATGGCAATGGTGTGGCGCGCCTTGAACAGCTCGCGCATTTCCTGGCGCAGCTCTTCGCGCAACTTGTAGTCGAGGTTGACCAGTGGCTCGTCGAACAGGATCAGCTCGGCGTCCTTGACCAGCGCCCGGGCCATCGCCGTGCGCTGTTGCTGGCCGCCGGAGAGCTCGAGGGGATGGCGCTGGAGGAATTTCTCGATGCGCAGCATCTTCGCGGTTTCCAGCACCTTGCTCTGGATCAGCTCGCTGGATACACCGGCCTGGCGCAGCGGCGAGGCGATGTTCTCGAAGACGGTCATCGTCGGATAGTTGATGAACTGCTGATAGACCATCGACACGTTACGCAGGCGCACCGGGCGCTGGGTGACATCGACGCCGTTCATCAGGATGCGGCCGCTGTCGGGCTTGTCCAGACCGGCCATCAAGCGCATCAGGCTGGTTTTGCCGGACAAGGTTCGACCCAGCAAAACGTTGAAGGAACCGGGTTCAAAACTCAGGTTGGCATCGTCGATCCAGATCTGGCCCTCGACGGTGCGGCTGACGTGCTCCAGGGTGAGTGACATGGCTCGGCCTTTTTATTATTGGAGTCAAGCAACCGGAGCTCTAAAGCGACAAACATGCCAGAAATCACAAGCTGTTGATTCAACTTGAAATTATTGAAAAACACAGTCAATCGACGTTCGTTGCTGAACACAAATGAACAATCAGAAATGAACAATTGAACAGTTCACCCATTGACAGTGAACAATAGTGAACAACACTCTACGGACTGTTCACGACCCCCCTGTAGGAGCGAGCTTGCTCCGGGCGGCGTTCAGACGATGTACTTGAGAGCGACGCGTTTATGCAGGCAGCCCTCATCTCCGTTAACGTCCATCGCGAGCAAGCTCGCTCCTACAGGGACCGTGTTTAGTTGAAGCCACCATAACAACAATAAAAGCTTGCCCAGAGATCGACTGCCATGGTCGCACCCGCATCGCCGTTGTCCCACGACGCTATCATCCAGGACTCCTGGTCCCGTTGCCGCGCGTTCGGCCTCAGTCATCAGAGCACGCCCGCATTCGACCAATTGCCGGCCGCGGGCATCGCGCAACTGCTGGAGAGCCAGCATTCACTGGTGCAAACCACCCATCAGGAAGTGCTGCCCTACTACGAGAACATCCTGAGCAACTCCAATTGCCTGATCATGCTCGCCGACCATCAGGGCCAGGTGCTCACGTCGTGGGGAACCCAGCGCTTTATCGAACCCAAACTGGCCCGGGGATTCAGCGCCGGCGCCAGCTGGATGGAACGCTGCACCGGCACCAACGCCATTGGCACCGCCCTGGCCTGTGAACAAGCGGTGCACATCGAGCACGATGAACATTTCCTCAAGGCCAACCGCTTCATGACCGGCTCCGCCGCGCCGATATTCGATGCCGAGCGCAAGGTGATCGCGGTGCTGGACGTGTCCAGTGACAGTTACCTGCCGCCCTCCCACACCCTGGGCATGGTCAAGATGATGAGCCAGACCGTGGAAAACCGGCTGATCCTCAACCTGTTCCATGGCCAGCATTTCCAGCTGACGTTCAATACCGGCCTGAACAACTTCGACAGTCAGTGGGCTGGCTTGCTGATCTTCGATGAAACCGGCCAGGTGCTGTCGGCCAATCGCCGGGCCGACAATCTGCTGGGCATCAGCCTGTCGCGGGTCAGTATCGAGAGCCTGTTCAGGGTCTCGCTGCTGGAACTGCTCAACCAGCCGGAAGGCCTGCCCTTCGCCCTGCAAACCTCTGGGCGCAACCGCTTCCAGTGCCTGTTGAAGCGGCCCAAACAGGCATCAATTCAACCTCGAGTGTTCACCGAGCCGGTTGTAGCTGCACCCGCAGCCATCAGCCTCAACACCCTGCATTTCGGCGACAGCCGCGTGGAAAAAGCCGTACGCCAGGCCGAACGCCTGCTGGAAAAAGACATCCCGCTGTTGATCCACGGCGAAACCGGGGTCGGCAAGGAAGTCTTCGTCAAAGCCCTGCACCACGCCAGCTCGCGCAGCAAACAAGCGCTCATCGCCGTCAACTGTGCAGCGATCCCCGCCGAACTGGTGGAATCCGAGTTGTTCGGTTATGAGAAAGGCGCGTTCACCGGGGCCAACCAGAAGGGCAGCATCGGCCTGATCCGCAAGGCCGACAAAGGCACGCTGTTCCTCGACGAAATCGGTGACATGCCACTGCCAACGCAAGCGCGCCTGTTGCGCGTGTTGCAGGAGCGTTGCGTGCAGCCGGTGGGCAGCAGCGAGTTGTTCCCTGTGGACTTGCGCATCATTTCAGCGACCAATCGCTCGTTGCGCGAACAGGTACAACTGGGGCGGTTTCGTGAAGACCTGTATTACCGCATCGGCGGCCTGACCCTGGAACTGCCACCATTAAGAGAACGCAGCGACAAAGAAGCGCTTTTTAAACGCCTGTGGGAACAGCATCGCGAACCCAGCCAATGGGCTGGGCTGAGCCGCGAGGTATTGGAGCTGTTCGACCGCCACCCGTGGCCGGGAAATTTGCGCCAGGTCAGCAGTGTGATGCAGGTGGCACTGGCGATGGCCGAGGAACAGCCGATAAGGCCGGAGCATTTGCCGGATGATTTTTTTGTCGATCTGGAGATGGAGCCGGTCGATACGCCGGAACCGTTGGCCGTGGATCTGAATGATGCCGAGGATTTGAATCGGCAGTTGCAGGCAGTTGGGGGGAATATTTCGTATCTGGCGCGGCGGTTAGGGGTGAGCAGGAATACCCTTTACAAACGATTGCGCCAGGCTGAATGACAGGTAAGCCGCACTGGCAGTGTCTGGCTTGAGACCATCGCGAGCAGGCTCGCTCCCACAGGGGATCTGCGTCGCACACAAAATTCAAACATTACGAAAATCCAATGTGGGAGCGAGCCTGCTCGCGATGGCGTCAGCCCTGTCAACACAAGTCTGGAGTCCAACTCCATAAACAAAACCCGCACAAGGCGGGTTTTGTTTTTAAGCATTACAGCAATCAGTCAGCCAGACGCCAGGTCGTGCCGCCCTTGCCGTCTTCCAGCACCACGCCCATGGCGGTGAGCTGGTCGCGGATGCGGTCGGATTCGGCCCAGTCCTTGCCGGCACGTGCCGCCAGGCGCGCTGCAATCAGCGCCTCGACTTCGGCTGCATCCACACGGCCTTCGGCGCCGGCCTGCAGGAAGTCATCGGCTTCGAGCTGCAACACACCCAGCACGCTGGCCAATTCCTTCAGACGGGCTGCCAGGCCGGCCGCTGCATCGAGATCACTCTCGCGCAGGCGGTTGATCTCGCGGACCATTTCGAACAACACCGCGCAAGCTTCCGGCGTGCCGAAGTCGTCGTTCATCACCTGGGTGAAGCGCTCGACGAAGGCTTCGCCGCCCGCCGGCGCCACGCTCGGCAGACCTTTCAACGCATGGTAGAAACGCTCCAGGGCGCCCTTGGCGTCCTTGAGGTTGTCTTCCGAGTAGTTGATGGCGCTGCGGTAGTGGCTCGACACCAGCAGGTAACGCACGACTTCCGGGTGGTACTTGTCGAGCACGTCGCGAATGGTGAAGAAGTTGTTCAAGGACTTGGACATCTTCTCGCCATTGATGCGGATCATGCCGCAATGCATCCACGCGTTGGCGTAGGTCTTGCCGGTGGCCGCTTCGCTCTGGGCGATTTCGTTTTCGTGGTGCGGGAACTCGAGGTCGCTGCCGCCGCCATGAATGTCGAAAGTCTCGCCGAGGCAGCAGGTGGACATCACCGAGCACTCGATGTGCCAGCCCGGACGCCCGGCGCCCCATGGTGATTCCCAACTCGGCTCGCCCGGTTTTGCGGCTTTCCACAATACGAAGTCCAGCGGATCCTGCTTGGACTCGTCGACTTCGATCCGTGCGCCGATGCGCAGGTCTTCGATCTTCTTGCGCGACAGCTTGCCGTAGCCCATGAACTTGCCGACGCGGTAGTACACGTCGCCATTGCCCGGGGCATAGGCGTAGCCCTTGTCGATCAGGGTCTGGATCATCGCGTGCATGCCCGGGATATGATCGGTGGCACGCGGCTCCATGTCCGGCTTCTTGATGTTCAGGCGCGCTTCATCTTCGTGCATCGCCTCGATCATGCGCTCGGTCAGCGCTTCGAACGACTCGCCGTTCTCGCGGGCCCGGTTGATGATCTTGTCGTCGATGTCGGTGATGTTGCGCACGTAGGTCAGGTCGTAGCCGCTGAAGCGCAACCAGCGCGTCACCAGGTCGAACGCGACCATGCTGCGGCCGTGGCCCAGGTGGCAGTAGTCGTACACGGTCATGCCGCACACGTACATGCGCACCTTGTTGCCATCGAGCGGCTTGAAGACTTCTTTGCTCTTGGTGAGCGTGTTGTAGATCGTAAGCACGTTTAATCCTTGAATCACTGGCCCCACGAATCACGCAAGGTCACGGTACGGTTGAATACCGGCTGACCTGGTTTCGAGTCCTTGATATCCGCGACGAAGTAACCTTCGCGCTCGAACTGGAAACGGTCTTCCGGCTGTGCATTGCCCAGCGAGGGTTCAGCACGACAACCAGTGAGAACTTGCAGCGAGTCAGGGTTGATGTTGTCCAGGAAACTGGCGCTGTCTTCAGCTTTCTCAGGATTGGCCGAGCGGAACAGACGATCGTACAGGCGCACTTCGCATTCGACGCTGGCCGCAGCCGGCACCCAGTGCACCACGCCTTTGACCTTGCGGCCTTCAGGGTTCTTGCCCAGGGTGTCCGGATCGTACGAGCAGCGCAGTTCGACGATATTGCCATCGGCGTCCTTGATCGCTTCGTCGGCACGGATCACGTAGCTGCCGCGCAGACGCACTTCGCCGTTCGGCTCCAGGCGCTTGTAGCCTTTTGGCGGCTCTTCCATGAAGTCTTCACGGTCGATATAGATCTCACGGGCGAATGGCAGAACGCGCATGCCCATGTCTTCTTTCGGATGGCACGGCAGTTCGAGGTTCTCGACCTGGCCTTCCGGGTAGTTGGTGATCACGACTTTCAGCGGACGCAACACGCACATGGCGCGCGGGGCGCTATGGTCGAGGTCGTCGCGGATGCTGAATTCGAGCATGCCGAAGTCGACCACGCCGTCGGAACGGTTGGTGCCGATCATTTCGCAGAAGTTGCGGATCGATTTCGGCGTGTAGCCACGGCGGCGGAAGCCCGACAGCGTGGACATGCGCGGGTCGTCCCAGCCATTGACGTGACCTTCGTCCACAAGCTGCTTGAGCTTGCGCTTGCTGGTGATGGTGTAGTTCAGGTTCAGGCGGCTGAACTCGTACTGGCGCGGGTGCGCCGGCACCGGCAGGTTGTCGAGGAACCAGTCGTACAGCGGACGATGGCTTTCGAACTCCAGGGTGCAGATCGAGTGGGTAATGCCTTCGATGGCGTCCGACTGACCGTGGGTGAAGTCGTAGTTCGGATAAATGCACCACTTGTCACCGGTCTGGTGGTGATGGGCATGTCGGATGCGGTACATGATCGGGTCGCGCAGGTTCATGTTCGGCGAGGCCATGTCGATCTTGGCCCGCAGCACGCGTGCGCCGTCCTTGAACTCGCCAGCCTTCATGCGGGCGAACAGGTCGAGGTTCTCTTCAACCGAGCGGTCGCGGAACGGACTGTTCTTGCCCGGCTCGGTCAGGCTGCCACGGTATTCCTTGGCCTGCTCAGGGGTCAGGTCGTCGACATAGGCCTTGCCGGCCTTGATCAGCTCTACCGCCCAGTCATGCAACTGGTCGAAATACTGCGAGGCGTAGCGCACTTCACCGGACCACTCGAAGCCCAGCCATTTGACGTCGCTTTCGATCGCGTCGATGTATTCCTGGTCTTCCTTGGCCGGGTTGGTGTCGTCGAAACGCAGGTGCGTGACGCCGCCGAACTCCTGGGCCAGGCCGAAGTTCACACAGATCGACTTGGCGTGACCGATGTGCAGGTAGCCGTTGGGTTCAGGCGGGAAACGGGTGACGATTTGCGTGTGCTTGCCCGAGTCCAGGTCTGCCTGGATGATCGGCCGCAGGAAGTTGACCGGCACGGCTGGGCCGGTCTTGGCATTCGAGGTAGGGTCGACAGTGGGCTTGCTCATAGGATCCTTGAACGTACAAGTGCGTGGCCGTAATGAAGGCCGGACAAAACAAAGCCGCTATCATAGCCGATGCCGTCAAGTACCTGACAGAGCGCACTCTGTAAACCGTCGCATTTAATAGGCCGCAAATGAAAAAACAGCCTCGAAATTCGCGTCTGGCAGGCTAAACTGCGCACCTTGGCCAAAACAGGCTGAACCGGTGGCGGGACATGAGGTTCCAACACCACGAATTCCTTATAAAGAGTAACGATCATGACCCAAGTCAAACTGACTACCAACCATGGCGACATCGTCCTTGAACTGAACGCCGACAAAGCCCCGATCACCGTGGCCAACTTCGTCGAATACGTCAAAGCCGGTCACTACGAAAACACCGTTTTCCACCGCGTCATCGGTAACTTCATGATCCAGGGCGGCGGTTTCGAGCCAGGCATGAAAGAAAAGAAAGACAAGCGTCCAAGCATCCAGAACGAAGCTGACAACGGCCTTTCCAACGACAAGTACACCGTTGCCATGGCCCGCACCATGGAGCCGCATTCGGCTTCCGCGCAGTTCTTCATCAACGTGGCGGACAACAGCTTCCTCAACCACAGCGGCAAGAACGTGCAGGGCTGGGGCTACGCGGTATTCGGCAAAGTGACCGCCGGCACCGACGTTGTCGACAAGATCAAAGGCGTGGCCACCACGTCCAAGTCCGGCCACCAGGACGTTCCGGCAGACGACGTGATCATCGAGAAAGCCGAGATCATTGAGTGATATTGCTGATTTCAGACTTGCATCTGGAAGAGGAGCGCCCGGACATCACCCGGGCGTTTCTGGATTTGCTCGCCGGACGCGCCCGCTCGGCAAGTGCGTTGTACATTCTGGGCGACTTCTTCGAGGTGTGGATTGGCGACGACGCCATGACACCCTTCCAGCGTTCCATCTGCCAGGCCCTGCGCGACCTCAGCGACAGCGGCACGGCCATTTTTCTGATGCACGGCAATCGCGACTTCCTGCTCGGCAAGGCGTTCTGCAAACAGGCCGGCTGCACCTTGTTGAAAGATCCGAGTGTCGTGCAACTCAACGGCGAGCCGGTGCTGCTGATGCACGGCGACAGCCTCTGCACCCGTGACGTGGGTTATATGAAGTTGCGGCGTTACCTGCGCAACCCGATCACCCTGTTCATCCTGCGGCACTTACCGCTGAGCACCCGGCATAAACTGGCGCGCAAGTTGCGCAGTGAAAGTCGAAGCCAGGTACGGATGAAGGCCAATGACATCGTCGATGTCACACCCGAAGAGATCCCGCGGATCATGCAGCAATACGGCGTGAAGACCTTGATCCACGGGCATACCCACCGTCCCGCGATTCATAAGTTGCAGCTTGGCGAGCAAGCGGCCAGGCGCATTGTGCTGGGGGATTGGGATCGTCAAGGGTGGGCGTTGCAGGTGGATGAGCAGGGGTTTGCGCTGGCGCCCTTTGATTTCACGCCGCCACCGCAGTTGGCAGCCCCCGCGAACTGAAGGCTGCAGGAGATCCCTGTGGGAGCGAGCTTGCTCGCGATAGCGGATTAACATTCAACATCTTTGTTGACTGATCCACCGCCATCGCGAGCAAGCTCGCTCCCACATGGGTTCCACGGTGTTTGTCAGTGCCCTGCGGAGGCCGCAGGCCCGGCCTTGGCCGTAAACGGCGGCTTGGCCAGCCACACGATCAGGATCAGCCCCATGAACATCCAGCCCAGCAAGGTGAAGTAATCCACCGTGGACATGATGTACGCCTGGCTGATCACCGTCTGCTCCAGCTGCGTATAGGCCTTGGCCCCTGCCCCGCCCAGGTTGGTCAGTGCTTCGCGGGTCGCCGGATCGAACGGGGTGATGCTTTCGGTCAGGTAGGCGTGGTGCTGGTCGGCGCGGCGAATCCAGATCCAGGTGGTCAACGACGCCGCAAAGCTGCCGCCCAGGGTCCGCAAGAACGTCGCCAGCCCCGAGCCGTCGGCGATCTGGCTCGGCGGCAGGTCCGACAGCAGGATGGTCAGGGTCGGCATGAAGAACAGCGCCACGCCGATCCCCATGAACAACTGCACCATGGCGATATGCTGGAAGTCGACTTCATTGGTGAAGCCTGCGCGCATGAAACAGCTCAGGCCGATGGCCAGGAACGCCCCGCCCGCCAG
This sequence comes from Pseudomonas sp. IT-196MI5, assembly GCF_949767415.1. NCBI lineage: Bacteria > Pseudomonadati > Pseudomonadota > Gammaproteobacteria > Pseudomonadales > Pseudomonadaceae > Pseudomonas > Pseudomonas sp. IT-196MI5. The sequence goes on along the minus strand of NZ_CATKPZ010000055.1, from coordinate 70,736 downwards.
CACGCGCATGTCGAATCGCGGCGCGTACTTGCCGACAAACGGCGACAGCAGCACCGGCAGGATCCCCAGCGGTGCCACGGCAAAACCGGCCCAGGTCGCGGTGTAGCCCAAGCGTGTCTGCAGCCACTGCGGCAGGATCAGGTTGATCCCGAAGAACCCGGCGTACCCCAGAATCAACACGATGGTGCCGTAACGGAAGTTGCGATGGGCAAACAGGCGCAGGTTGACCACCGGATGTTCGTCGGTCATTTCCCAGATCACGAAGAACGCCAGGGCCACCACCGAAATCACCGAACCGATCACGATGAAAGCGGACTCGAACCAGTCGGCATCGTTGCCCTTATCGAGCACGATCTGCAGCGCCCCGACTCCGATGATCAGCGCGATCAAACCCACGTAATCCATCGGTTGGCGGCTGGTGACCACCGGGCGTTTTTTCATCTGTTGGGTCACCACCCAAGCGGCGAACAGGCCGATCGGCACGTTGATGAAAAAAATCCACGGCCAGCTGTAGCTGTCGGTGATCCAGCCGCCCAGGATCGGCCCGGCAATCGGCGCGACCACCGTGACCATCGCCAGCAGCGCCAGGGCCATCCCCCGTTTCGCCGGGGGGTAAACTGCAATCAGCAGGGTCTGGGTCATCGGGTACAGCGGCCCCGCCACTACACCTTGCAGTACCCGGAAGCCCACCAGTTCCGGCATGGACGTGGAAATACCGCACAAAAACGAAGCGAGCACGAACAGCAGTGTCGCCCAGACAAACAGCTTCACCTCGCCGAAACGACGACTGAGCCAACCGGTCAACGGCAAGGCGATGGCGTTGCTCACCGCAAACGAGGTGATGACCCAGGTGCCCTGCTCCGAACTCACGCCCAGGTTGCCGGAGATCGTCGGCAACGCCACGTTGGCGATGGTGGTGTCGAGCACTTGCATGAAGGTCGCCAGCGACAGGCCGATGGTGCTGAGCAGCAGGCTGGGCGGCGTGAAAGACGCGTTATTGCTCATCGCGAATCCTTTGGAGCTGATTTTTTTGGAGCAGGATTGGCACTGCGCCTGTTATAGACGCGGCTGACCTTGTGGGAGCGAGCTTGCTCGCGATAGCGGACTGGCATTCAACATCAATGTCGACTGAACCGACGCTATCGCGAGCAAGCTCGCTCCCACAGAGGTCGGGTTGATAGCGAATTGGCATATCAGCGTTGCACGGTCTTGCTGACCGCGGCGCTGTTGTCGTGGATCAACTGGGTGATCATCGCGTCGGCCTCAGCCAACTGACGGTCGTAGACATTGGTGCTGAACGAAGCCTTCTGCGGCGATTGTTGCGCCAGCACCGGCCCGCTCTGGTCGCGCAGGTTCACATCGACCATGGTCGACAGACCGACCCGCAACGGGTGCCTGGCCAGTTCTTCGGCGTTGACGTGGATCCGCACCGGCACGCGCTGCACGATCTTGATCCAGTTGCCGGTGGCGTTCTGCGCTGGCAGCAAGGCAAATGCGCTGCCGGTCCCGGCGCCGAGGCTGTCGATGGTGCCGCTGTACTTTACGTCGCTGCCGTAGAGGTCGGTTTCGATCTCCACCGGCTGACCGATTCGCATGTCACGCAGCTGGGTTTCCTTGAAGTTGGCGTCGATCCACAGCTGATCCAGCGGAATCACCGCCATCAGCGCGGTACCCGGTTGCACGCGCTGGCCAAGCTGTACGGTACGTTTGGCCACGTAACCGGTCACCGGTGCGATCAAGGTGCTGCGGGCATTGTTCAGGTAGGCCTGACGCAGTTGTGCGGCGGCGGCCATCACGTCCGGGTGCGACGAAACCACGGTGTCATCGACCAGCGCACTGGTGGTCTTGAGCTTTTGTTCGGCGTTGGCCAGGGCGTTTTGCGCCGAGGTCAGGTCGTCGCGGGCGTGGGACAGCTCTTCCTGGGAAATCGCCCCGCCAGCGGCGAGGTTCTTGCGTCGGTTGAAGTTGTCCTGGGCCTTTTGCACTTCGGCTTTCTGGGCGTTGACCTGGGCTTTCATGCCATCCACATCGCTGTACAAGCCGCGCACCTGACGCACGGTGCGGGCCAGATTGGCCTGGGCGTTTTGCAAACCGATTTCGGCATCGTTCGGGTCGAAGTTCACCAGCACCTGGCCTTCATGGACCAGATCGCCGTCATCAGCGCCAATGCTGACCACGGTGCCGGTGAGCAGCGGCGTGATTTCCACCACGTTGCCGTTCACATAGGCGTCGTCGGTGCTTTCGCTCCAGCGCCCATAAAACTCGTGGTAGGCCCAGACACCCGCGCCGCTGAGCGCGACGGCGGCAGCCAGTACCAACAGCATGAATTTGCGCTTGCCCGAGTTGGGGTTGCCCTGGGTGTTTTCAGGAGGTTGAGTTGTATCGGCAGTGGCCATGACAAGTACCTTGAATTAGTGGGTCAGCGTGGCTGGCGTGGCGTTGGCCGAGGCAATGGCCTCAGGCTGGAATCCGCCGCCCAGCGCCTGCATCAACTGGATCGACAGGTCAATCTGCTCGGCATTCAGGTTGGCCAACTGACGCTGGGCCTGGAGCAATTGCTGCTCGATGCTGAGCACGTCCAGGTAGTTGCCGATGCCGGAACCGTAACGCTGGACCACGGTGTTGTAGGAATCCTGGGCGATGTCGGTGGCGTGTTGCTGGGCAGCGATCTGCCGACCGATATCACGCAACTGGTTGATGCTGTCACTGACATCCCCCAGCGCCTTCACCAGGCTTTTGTTGTACTGCGCCACGGCGAGGTCGTAATCGGCGTCACGCGAATCGAGGTCGGCACGCAGGCGGCCACCGTCGAAAATCGGCACAGAGATCGTTGGTGCAATGTTGAAGAAGCGGCTGGCCGAACCAAACATCGCATCGCCCAACAGGGATTCGGCACCGGCAGCGGCGCTGAGGTTCAGGTTGGGATAGAACCGGGTCTTGCCGGCATCGATGTTTTTGCTCGCCGCCTCGACCCGCCAGCGCGCGGCCACCAGGTCCGGGCGACGCCCGAGCAACTCGGCCGGCAGCACTGAAGGTAGCGCTACCGCACTCGGTTGCAGAATGTTCGGACGGGCGATTTCATTGCCACGGTCCGGACCTTTGCCGAGCAGCACCGCAAGCGCGATTTTCGAGCTGTTCAGGCGTTTTTCGGCGTCGATCAGGTTGGCCTGGGAAGTGGCTTCCAGGCTTTCGGTCTGCTGGAACTGGTATTGGCTGTCGATCCCGGCAGCCAGGCGCCGCTGGCTCAGCTCGAGCATTTGTCGGGTGCGCTTGAGGTCTTCGCTGGACAGGTCATAGACGATGTGCGCCTGCCCCAGATCGCTGTAGGCCCGGGCGACATCGGCGGCCAGGGTCAGTTGCGCAGCCTGCTGGTCGACTTCGGCGGCACGGGCCTGGCCGAGGGCCGCTTCCCAGGCATCGCGCTGACCGCCCCACAGGTCGAAGTCGTAATTGAAACTGGTGCTGATGTTACGCACGGTGGCGTACGCGTCACCCTGCCCGCGCGCGTCCTGGTCCCGGGCCAGGCGCGAGCGGCTGACACCGGCGCTGGCATCCAGGGTCGGCATCCGCTCGGCGTCGGCGGCGTAGGCCGCAGCGCTGGCCTGATGGGCACGGGCGTCGGCGATCTGCATGTCCGGGCTGTCACGCAGGGCCTCGCGGATCAGGCCGTCGAGTTGCGGGTCGCCGAGGCTTTTCCACCAGTCGATTTTCGGCCAGGCGACTGGCGACAGGGTCACGCCGCCAAGGGATTGCCCGGCCTTGAGGCTCTTTGCATCGAGGTTGACGCCTTCGGTTTTCAGGCCGCTGTAACTGGCGCAACCGGCCAGGGTCATGGCCAACAACACCAGGCTCAGGCCGGCACGCAAGGGGTTACTGCTCATTTGTCACCTACCCGCAGCAGGGTGATCGCGTCACCGGCTGCCACCAGAATTTTCTTCAGGATCAGCTCCAGGGTTTTCAATTCTTCTGGAGTGATTGCACCGGCCAGTTCATTCATGGCTTCGGCGCCGATGTGCGGCAACAGCCCGGCGAGCTTCTGCCCTTCTTCCGTAAGCACAAGCTGCACCTGACGGCGATCCGCCTCGGAGCGTTGGCGAGCGAGGAAACCCTTCTGTTCCAGACGATCGAGCATGCGCGTCATCGAGCCGCTGTCCAGGGACAAGTGACGGCACAACTCGCCCGGCGAATCGACGCCGAACTGGGCCATGATGATCAACACCTTGAACTGCGCGGCGGTGATGCCGTGGGGTTCCATGTGAGTGTCGATGATCCGGTCCTTGAGCAGTGCGGCACGTCCGAGCAGCAGGCCGAGATGGCAATTGTGGAAATCGTCTGGAGAGAAATGTTTCATCTGACCACCAGTTAGCTGCCTAGGCAGTGAATGTATGTCGAGATGTTACTGCCTAGGCAGCGAATGTCAACGCAATAGTTAGCAGGCTTGGTAAATAGTTGACCAGCGGTGTCGGTTTTTGTTGCGGCCACACTGACGCCATCGCGAGCAAGCTCGCTCCCACAAGGTCCAGTGCGATCCTTGTGGGAGCGAGCTTGCTCGCGATGGGAGCGACTCGGTTTTGGAGGGAGCGAGGCTTAGAAATCCCGCTTGTAGAAGATGTCCAGCGAACTGGCCACGCCACCCGCGGCTTCGAGGTAGACCTTCTTGCTCAGCTTGTAGCGCAAGGCAATGGTGTTGGCCGGTTCGAACACACCGACGCCATAGCGCAGGCTGAGCTTCTCGGAAATATTGCCGCTGGCCACCACACTCGTGGCAGTACCGCTGCCCTGGGTGTCGAGCTGGAAGTCCTGGATGCCCAGGTTCTTGGCCAGGCCACTGGTCACTCCGGAACTGCCCATCAAGCCCAGACCGAGGGCCGCCTGGGCGAGCATGTTGTTGTCTTCGCCATTGCTGCTCAGCGGACGCCCGAGCACCAGATAGGACAGGGCCTGCTCCTGGCTCATGGCCGGTTCGGAAAAGATCTGTGTGGTCGGCTGCTCGGCGCTGCCACTCAGGCGAATGCCGGCGATGATGTCGTCGGTCTTGCGAATGGCCTCGATGTCCAGGTACGGCTGATCGATGGGCCCGGCAAACAGCAAGCGTGCCCGGCGCACCGAAAGCCGCTGGCCGTAGGCGCGGTATCGGCCATCGTTCAGCCACAGCTCGCCACGGGTGTCCATGTTGTCACCGATGTGCACATGCCCCTGCACATTCGCGGTCAAGCCAAACCCGGCGAAGCTCAACTTGTCCTCGCCGACCAGCACTTCGATGTCCATCTTCATCGCCAGCGGCGGCTTACCCTCCTCGGTTTGCTGACCGACGATCACCGTGTCATCGGAGACCTTGACCGTCGACGGCGGCAATTCGCGAATGGTGATTTCGCCCCTGGGTACCAGCACTTTGCCGGCGATGGCCAACTCGCCATCCTTCATCGAGATTTTCAGATCCGGTGCGACCTCAAGCTTGGCGTAAGGCTCAACGGTGACCGGCAACTGCGAGCCCTTGAGCGCCAGGTCCACCATCAGCGCTTGCCCCCAGGCGATGTTGCCGTTCAGGCTGCCCTGCCCAACCTTGCCGCTGTTCCAGCCACCGTTGATCGATACGTTTTCGCCGGCGATCAGCGCTTGAACGTGAAGGTTTTGCAGCTCCATCGGCAGTTCAGGTCCGGCAACCACGCCGTCGCTGAGTTGCAGGCTGCCATTGATCTGTGGCGCCAACAGCCCACCGGAAATCGTGCCACTGCCATTGAGGCGCCCAGCCAGCTTTTCGACCATTGGCAAAAACGGCCGCGCCACCGACAGATCCAGCCCGCTCAAGCGGAACGAGCCGCTCAACGGTTTGTTCTTCGGCAACGGATTGAGTTGCGCCTGCACCATCAGCTCACCGAGTTTGCCACCGACGAAATTGAGCTCGGTGTCGATGCGTTTGGGCGTGAGTTTGCTGGTGAGTTTCAGAGTCTGGTACGGGAAGTCCAGCCACTGCTCCTTGTCCTTGATGCGCAACGTGCCCCCGCCGGCATCGACGCTGACCTGGCCGTTCGGGCCACTGGCCGGCAGGTCCAGTTGCAGGTCGGCGTTGAGACGGCCCTGCCAGGCAAAATCCTTCGGCAACCATTGCGCGAGGCTGTCGATAGGGAACTGCTTGAGGTGATAACGCAGCTTCGGCTCGGGCATCAGGCGCGAGTCGTCTCCACACAGGCTGGCCTGGCCGGATGCCCAGCAATGGGCGCCAAAATTGATTTTGCCGTCCGCCAGGCGTTCGAGTTTCGCCGGCCCTTGCAGCTTCCAGTCCTGGCCACCGGCCTGGATATCACCGCTGGCCAGGCGCCCGCGCCAATTGCCCTTGTCCAGCGCACCGTCCAGTCCCAGCGCCAGTTTCAGCTTCGGTCCTTGCAGATCGAGGCTCAGCTTCTGGTTTTTGATGTCACCCTGGCCGCTGGCGGTCAACGTTCCCAGCGAGGTGTCACCGGCCCGGATGCCACTGCCCTTGAGATCGATTTTCGCCCGTTGCGCACTGTCCAGCGTGGCGTCCAGGTTCAGGCTTTGCAGGCGACTGTCCTGGAAAGCCAGTTGCGAGCCTTGCAGGTCAAGCTTGCCTTGGGGCGCTTTGAGTGTGCCGGCGACATCCACGCGGCCATTGAGCTGGCCGCGCAGCTCTGGCCAGAGCTGGGCCAGGCGCGGCAGCTTGAGATCGATCTGGCCGGCGAGTTTCTGTTGCAGGCTGCCTTTGCCGCTGATGCTGTTATCGCCGAGACGAACTTGCAGGGCATTGAGGTTCCATTGCTCGCCACGGCCATCGGTTTTGGCCTGTATCACTGCCGGTTGACCGCGCAGTTTGCCCTTGAGGTCCAGGTCGGCATTGAGGCTGAGCACTTCGTTCTTCATCTCGCCCTGGCTGCGCAACGGCCCGGCCAACGTGCCCGGCAGCTCCGCGACCCAGTACGCAGGGTTGATCGCCGACAGGTCCAGCGCGGTGTCCCAGGCAATGCCGTCGGCGAATTGCAGGTTCAGGTGCCCTTCAGCCTTGCCCTGCCCGGCCTGGAGTTGAATCTGTTGCAGGTAGATTTTCGTCAGGTCGCCGGCGAACGGGCTGGCCAGGGTGAAGGCGCCGGCCGGTCCATCCGCCGCCGCGGCGAAATGACCAAGGTACTTGCCGTCGGTGTAGGAGATTTCGCCGGTGAACGTGCGAAGCGCTACTTGCGGTTCGTCGATGAGCGGATAAAGCCTGTGCCACGGAAAGTCCAGCCAGTCGATCTTCGCCTCAGCGCTCAAGCCCTCGCTCCAATCCAGCTGCCCTGTGAGCTTGAGGCTTTGCTTGTCGTTGGCGGTCAGGTCCAGCGCGGCGATCTGCGCGCCCCTGGCGTCGACCTTGCCTTGCAGCGCCAGGGCGACCGGCCCTTGCTCGGCGGGCAGCGTGGCTTTGCCGAGCAGCGCGTAGCCGTTCTTCAAGTCGCCAGCCCCCGTGAGCTCAAGCTGATTGAGTTGCAGGGTGTCCGGCAGATCGGCACCGGGCTTGAAGCCATCGGCGGTGATCCGCACTTTGGCCGGCAGGTTTTCCACCAGCGGTTGCAGTTCGCCGCTCAGTTGCCCGTTGAGGTAACCGCTGCTGTCGGCTTTCAGGTTCAGAGTCTTGAGCAGGTCGCCGTCGACTTTCAGCGCCAGCGCCAAGGGCTCAGGCGTCGACAACAGGGTCAGCTTGCCTTCGGCACTGAGGGGCCAGTTACCTGAGGGTTGCAGCAGGCCGGACAGGTTCAGGCTCAGGTCATCGCGCTGCAACGCCACCGAATCGATCCTCAAACCAGCCGCCGTCCAGTGCGCCGCCAGTTGCAAGCCCTTGAGCGCTTCGCTGCCGTTGAACAACAGGCTGCCGACCTTGATCTCCCCCAGTTCCAGGGCCAACGGTAACTCGAGCTCCGGGAGCGTGATCGGGCCGCTGTCTGGCTCTTCGGCACCGGGCGGGAACGTCAGGCTGACCTGATCGGCCTGCAATTGCTCGATGCACAAGGCCCTGCGGGACAGGCACAACGGCGACCAGGCAAAAATCACCTTGCTCAGTTCAACCCGATTATCGCCCTGTTGCCACAACACCCGGTCGGCACTCCACTGCCCGCCCAGCCGGCCCTGGAAGTTGTCCAGGGTCAAACCCGGCACGAAGCCCAACGCCCAGCGGCTGCCCGTCGCCGTGCTCAGCACCGTGGCCAGCGTCAGGACAACCAGCATCAACAGCGCCGCTATCGCCAGCAGCGTTACTTTCAAACCACGCTTCACAGCTCAGGCCCCATGGAAAAGTGCAGTCGAATGCCGCCATCGTCGTCCAGCGCGTGGGCCAGGTCGAGGCGGATCGGCCCCACCGGCGAGACCCAGCGCACGCCGATACCGACCCCGGTCTTGAGGTTAGGCAGTTCGAGTGTATTGAAGGCGTTGCCCTGATCGACAAAGGTCGCGATCCGCCATTTTTCGGCGACGGAATACTGATATTCCGCACTGGCGGCGACCATGTAGCGACCACCGATGCGGTCGCCGTCGGAGTTTTCCGGGGACAGGCTCTGATAGTCGTAACCGCGCACGCTCTGATCGCCACCGGCGAAGAAGCGCAGCGATGGCGGCACCGATTTGAAGCCGTTGGTGGCACTGCCGCCGACCTGCACCCGCCCGAGGAAGCGGTGATTATCGAACACTGTGGTCAAGCCTTTGACCAGCGCCGTGCCGTACAGCAGGTTGCTGTCGGAACCCAAACCTTCCTTGGCCACTTTGGATTCGAATTGCAGCCGATAGCCGTTATGCGGATCGATGCGGTTGTCGCTTTTCAGGTACGAATAATTCACGCCGGGCATCAGCAGGTTACTGAGTCCGGAGTCATCGCCAAGTTGGTAATCCTCGCGCTGCCACTTCAGCGACACCACCCGTTGCCAGCCGCTGGGCAATTTGCTGTGCCACTCGGGGCCGAGGGTCAGCAGCTTACTGTGGGTGTCGGTGCCGGCGATGTCCTCATTCTGATAACCGCCGGCAAAACGCAGTTTGTCGGTCAGTGGCGGGTCCAGTGGAATGTCGTAGAACAGCCCGACGTTTTGCCGCGGCGCGGAGACTTCGGTCTCCCAGCCATAACTGTGCCCTTGGGCGTTGACCCAGTGTCGGGTCCAGTTGGCCTTGGCACGTGGGCCGACGTCCGTGGAGAAACCCAGGCCCAGGCCCATGGTCCGCGGCTTGCGGGTTTCGAGCTTGACGTCCACCGGGATCGCATCGTCCCTGGACGCCTTGGGTGCCGCATCCACGCGCACGCCTTCGAAGTAGCCGCTCGATTGCAGGTTCTGATTGAGTTCGGCGATCAATTCCGAGTCATACGGCTCGCCGGCCTTGAATGGCACCATGCGTTGCAGCAGCTCGTCGTCGAATGGCGTATCACCCTCGAAATTGACCTTGCCCAAGGTATAGCGCGGGCCACTTTCATAGATCAGTTCGATATCGGCGACGCCGGCTCGCGGGTCGACCGACAATTTTGAACGGGTGAATCGGCCGCTGAAGAAGCCATAGCGCGAAGCCTGATTCTGGATCAGGCGCTTGGCGTCCTCGTAATGACCATGATTGAGCACAGCGCCGGGCTTGAGCGCGTCGCTTTTGGGGACTCGAAAGGTTTTGAGGGAGGCTGCCGGGCCGTCGACGCGTATCGTCACATTGCGCAGATGCACCGGCTCGCCAGGATCGATGGTCAACACCAGACGTGGTGTCTTGCCACCCTTCACCTCGCTGTCGATGTGCGGCTGGTAATAACCCAAGGCCTGGGAGGCCTTGCGCGCCTGCTCTTCGGCGCCGCGGCTGAAGCGCAGCAACGCCTCTTCATCGCGATCGCCGAGGCTGCCGATATAGCCTTCGATATTGGCCTTCAGCTCATCATTGGACGGTTTGATCCGTACATCCAATTCACTTTGTGCCAGCGCCGCACAGCTGGTCATCAGCATCAGAACGCCACTGGTAATTCTTCCTGGAAACTTCATAGGCGCGGATGCTATCACGAGCTTGAGAGCCTGATAGAGCCTGACATGCCCGGAAAGTTCGCCGTTCAAGCCGTTGCAGTATGTAACACCTGAGGATTGGGGTGAAAAAACACGTGCTCGCGGATCGGTCCTACGGCAACTTCACCGATTTCCTCATAGCCCTGGCGCTTATAGAACTCCAGATAGCGCGGATTGCCGGTGTCGAGGATCACGCCCTGTGAGTTTTCATCCACCGCGCACCAGTTGTGCACGGCCTGCAACAACTGCTCGCCGAAATGTTTGCCCTGAAATTGCGGATGCACGCCCAGCAATGGCAGGACGTGCACCGAATCGTTCGGCACACAGGCCTCCACGGCGGCGTGATATTCGAGGTAGCGACGGGTGCAGCGGAATCCCGTACTGAGCACCATGCGCAGGCGCCAGGCCCAACTTTCGGTGACACCAAGACGACGTTGCGGCGGCGCGATCAGGGCGATGCCGATCAGGCGGTCGTTGACCAACAGGCCGATGGCCGGCAGGTCCTGGAGAAAATGCTGGGTCACCAGTTCGCGCACGGTGGCGCGAACCCGCTGTTCGTAACCGGGGCGTTCGGCTTCGAACAAATAGCCGAAAGTCGGCTCGTGTCGATAAGCCTGGTACAGCAGCGAACGCGCTTCGCGGGCGTAGCCGCTGTCGAGCATGTGAATATCGGCGATGGCGGTCGAAGTTTCGGGCATGACGGTTGATCTCCCCGGCACAGCTCGGGTGGCTGCACGCTTGTTGTTACGAGCTGATCGACGCTGACACAGCTCCTTACAGATCCGCACTCAGTGTAGGCAATGAAATCGCCTTCGTCGGAACGCCACCCGGAGCAAGCCCGCTCCCACAAAAGCAAGGTCGGCTCATCACCTGTGGGAGCGGGCTTGCTCGCGAAGGGGCCATCACTGCCCATACACAACTGCCTGACAAAAACGAATCCCCTCACCCCACACTGGCCCGATTCCCACATGTCAGCTAGCATCGCCCTTTTGCCAGGACTGCCGACCATGAAGATCGTCTCCTTCAACATCAACGGGCTGCGCGCCCGTCCCCATCAGCTGGCGGCGCTGATCGAAAAGCACCAACCCGATGTGATCGGCTTGCAGGAAACCAAGGTCCACGACGATCAGTTCCCGCTGGCCGAGCTGCAGGCCCTGGGTTATCACGTGTATTTCCACGGGCAAAAAGGCCACTACGGCGTCGCCCTGCTCTCGCGCCAGGAGCCGCTGGCCCTGCATAAAGGTTTCGCCACCGACGACGAAGACGCCCAACGACGCTTCATCTGGGGCACCTTCGCCGACGCCAATGGTGTGCCGGTGACCATCATGAACGGTTATTTCCCGCAGGGCGAAAACCGCGACCACCCGACCAAATTCCCGGCCAAGGAACGCTTCTACAGCGATTTGCAGCAACTGCTGGAAAGCCAGTTCGAGAACCACCAGCCACTGGTGGTGATGGGCGATGTGAACATCTCCCCGGAAGACTGCGATATCGGCATCGGCCCGGACAACATGAAGCGCTGGCTGAAAACCGGCAAATGCAGCTTCCTGCCGGAAGAGCGCGAGTGGATGGCCCGCTTGAAGAACTGGGGCCTGGTCGACAGTTTCCGTCACCTGAACCCGGACGTGACCGACACCTTCAGCTGGTTCGACTACCGCAGCCGCGGCTTCGAAGACGAACCCAAGCGTGGCCTGCGCATCGACCTGATCCTCGCCTCCCAGGGCTTGCTGCCACGGGTGAAGGCCGCAGGGGTGGACTACGAACTGCGCGGCATGGAAAAACCTTCGGACCATGCGCCGATCTGGCTTGAATTGAGCTGATTCAGAACCAGCCACAATCCCCTGTAGGAGCGAGCCTGCTCGCGATAGCGGTGGTTCAGTGACAATGAAGTCGACTGACACTCCCTCATCGCGAGCAAGCTCGCTCCCACAGGGGACCACCACTGCCAACTGTCATTTTTCGGAAACCTTACTGACTTAATCTCCCGACACCTCCTTTGGCTATGTAAGGTGCCGGCATGATGCTGCGCGTGCTGTTCCTGTTGATGCTGTGCATGGGCTTGCCGCAGGCGGCCCCGGCCGGCGACTTGCCGACACCCGAGCACGTCCCGGTGCTGCGCATTCAGGGTTCCAACACCATCGGTGCGGCATTGGGACCGGCGCTGGTCGAGGGTCTGATGAGTGAACAAGGTCTGCGCAAGATCCACCGCGAAACCCCGGACACCGCCAATGAACAGCGCATCGTCGGCGAAACCGTTCAGGGCCGGCGGGTCGTGGTGGAGGTGGCGGCCCATGGTTCCAGCACCGGTTTCACTGCGCTAAAAGCAACCAGCGCCGACCTGGCCGCCTCCTCGCGCCCGATCAAGGACAGCGAACTGGCCAGCCTCGAATCCCTCGGTGACCTGAAAAGCCCGAGCGCCGAACAGGTCATTGCCATCGATGGCCTGGCGATCATCCTGCATCCGGACAATCCGCTGAACCAACTCGACACCGTGCAACTGGCACGCATATTCAGTGGCGAGGTAAAAACCTGGGAAGACATCGGTGGCCGCGGCGGCCCCATTCATCTGTATGCGCGAGATGATCAGTCCGGGACCTACGACACCTTCAAGGAACTGGTCCTCAGTGGCCGCGGGAAAACCCTGAGCAGCACCGCGAAACGCTTCGAGTCCAGCGAGCAACTGTCCGATGCGGTCAGCGCCGACCCGCAAGGCATCGGATTTATCGGATTGCCCTATGTGCGCCAGGCCAAAGCCGTGGCCATTGTCGACGGGCAATCCCAAGCCATGTTGCCGCTCAACAGCCTGATTGCCACAGAAGACTATCCGCTGTCCCGTCGGTTGTTCTTCTATCTGCCACCCAACGGGAAAAATCCCTGGGCCCAAGCGCTGGTGGCCTACGCCCAAAGCAGCAAAGGGCAGGCGATTGTCGCCGCCAACGGGTTTGTCGCCCAGACCGTCCAGGCCATGGCCGTCACCCCCAATGCGTTGATGCCCGAGGGATACCAGTCGCTCAGTCGTCATGCCCAGCGGTTGTCGGTGAATTTTCGCTTCGAAGAAGGCAGTGCCAGCCTGGACAACAAGGCGCGGCAAGACCTGACGCGAGTGCTCGACTATATAAAGCAGCAAGACAAAATGTCTGGGCAAGTGACGCTGGTGGGGTTTGGCGATGCCAAGAGCGACCCGGCACGCGCCGATCTGTTGTCGAAACTGCGGGCCATGGCGGTACGGCGGGAGTTGGTGAAAAGCGGCGTGGTGTTTCGCGAGATACGCGGATTCGGTGCCGAAATGCCGGTGGCGGCCAATAGCGCCGATGAAGGAAGGATCAAGAATCGGCGGGTTGAGGTTTGGGTGTATTGAATCTGATGTTGATGTGCTGGATCGACTGACGCCATCGCGAGCAGGCTCGCTCCCACAAGGGATCAGCGCTCGCCAGTAGATATCTGGCGACACGCGATCAAATGTGGGAGCGAGCCTGCTCGCGAAAGCAGGCGCTGCGGTCTTACTGCCCGCTACGCATCATCTCCTTCGGCACATACTTGCCGATTTCGAACTTGCCGATCGCCGCGCGGTGCACTTCGTCCGGGCCGTCGGCCAGGCGCAGGGTACGCTGCATCGCGTACATGTAGGCCAGCGGGAAATCGTTGGAAACCCCTGCTCCACCATGAATCTGGATCGCCCGGTCGATCACCCGCAAGGCAACGTTTGGCGCGACGACCTTGATCTGCGCGATCTCGCTGCGGGCCACTTTGTTGCCGACGGTGTCCATCATGTACGCCGCTTTCAACGTCAGCAGGCGTGCCATGTCGATTTCCATCCGCGAATCGGCGATCTTGTCGACGTTACCGCCCAGCCGCGCCAGGGGTTTGCCGAATGCCGTACGGTTCACGGAGCGTTTGCACATCAGTTCCAGTGCGCGCTCGGCCATGCCGATCGAACGCATGCAGTGGTGAATCCGGCCCGGGCCAAGACGACCTTGAGCAATTTCGAAGCCGCGGCCTTCCCCCAGCAGGACATTTTCGTACGGCACCCGGACGTTTTCGAACAGCACTTCGGCGTGACCGTGAGGCGCATCGTCGTAACCGAACACCGGCAGTGGACGCAGGATTTTTACCCCGGGGGTATCCAATGGCACCAGAATCATCGAGTGCTGCGCGTGGCGTGGCGCGTCAGGATTGCTCAGCCCCATGAAAATCAGGATTTTGCAGCGCGGGTCGCAAGCACCCGAGGTCCACCATTTCTTGCCGTTGATCACCCACTCGTCGCCATCGCGCACAGCGCGGGCAGCCATGTTGGTGGCGTCGGAGGACGCAACGTCCGGTTCGGTCATGGCGAAGGCCGAGCGGATCTCGCCGCGCAGCAAGGGTTCGAGCCAACGTTGTTTTTGCTCTTCGTTGGCGTAACGCACCAGCACTTCCATGTTGCCGGTGTCCGGTGCCGAGCAGTTGAACGGCTCTGGCCCCAGCAGCGAGCGGCCCATGATTTCCGCCAGAGGCGCGTATTCAAGGTTGGTCAGCCCGGCACCCAGCTCGGACTCAGGCAGAAACAAATTCCACAAGCCTTCGGCCTTGGCCTTGAGTTTGAGTTCTTCCATGATCGCGGTCGGCTGCCAGCGATCGCCTTCGGCGACCTGGCGCTCGAACACGGCTTCGGCGGGATAAACGTAAGTGTCCATGAACGCTGTTACGCGCTCACGCAGTTCCTGAACCTTGGGCGAATAAGCGAAATCCATGAGCGAGATACCTTCTTGGGGGAGGTTGTTTAGGTCATGCAATCGATGCTAGAACAGCGTTGATAATTTACCTAGCCTATTCTCGGCGTGTATAAACATTCATCACCGATATATGATCGACTGATCGTCACGGTCAGTCCGCCCACACAATAAGAGAGCCGCGTAATGAATCTGAGCAAGGTCGATCTCAACCTTTTCATCGTCTTCGACGCGATCTACACCGAAGCCAACCTGACCCGCGCCGGGCAAATCATCGGCATCACCCAGCCGGCGGTGTCGAACGCGCTGGCGCGCCTGCGCGAGACCTTCAACGATCCGTTGTTCGTGCGCACCGCCCAAGGCATGGTGCCTACGCCCATGGCGCAGAACATCATCGGCCCGGTGCGCAACGCCCTCTCGCTGCTGCGCGTGTCGGTGCAGGAAAGCCGCATTTTCAACCCGCTGCAAGCGGTCAAGACCTACCGCATCAGCATGACCGACCTCACCGAAGCGGTGATCCTGCCGCCGCTGTTCCAGCGCCTGCGCCGCCTGGCGCCGACGGTGATCATCGAAAGCTTCCTGTCCAAACGCCGCGAAACCACCAAGGAACTCGCGGCCGGTCGCCTCGACTTCGCGGTCGATGCGCCGCTCAACACCGACCCGCAGGTACGTCACGTCAAGTTGATGGAGGACCGCTACGTGTGCGCCATGCGCAAGGAGCACCCGCTGGCGGGCAAAGAGAAACTCAGCCTGGATGATTACCTGGGCTTGACCCACATCCATATTTCCAGCCGCCGCAGCGGCCTCGGCTATGTCGACCTGGCGCTGGGCAAGATGGGCATCCAGCGCAAGATCGCCCTGCGTTCCCAGCATTACCTGATGGCCTCGCAAGTGCTACAACAGACGGACATGGTCATGACCGTGCCGGAACGCTTCGCCCGGCGTAACGACCTGCACGCCTTTTATCTGCCGGTCAACGATGTGCCGCCAGTGGAAACCCATCTCTACTGGCACGAAAGCACCGACCAGGACCCGGCGAACCGCTGGATGCGCGAGCAGATGATCGAGTTGTGCCAGCAGGTGACGGCGCAGGAGAAAAAGCTCGAGAAGGTGTAGGGCTTGATACCGAGGTGCCCCCATCGCGAGCAAGCTCGCTCCCACAGGGTTCTCTGTCTTACGCAAATATTGTGTTCACTGCAGATCCAATGTGGGAGCGAGCTTGCTCGCGATGGGGCCAGTCAGAACAGCGAAAACCTCTGCCCCTTGACGTAAACGTCAACCTACCATTAGCTTAGCGCCATGACCTTTTGCGAGCGCTTCCATGAGCAGCCAGACCTACAGCATTTCCGACCTCGCCCGCGAGCTCGACATCACCACCCGGGCCATTCGCTTTTATGAAGAGCAAGGCCTGCTCAGCCCTGAGCGTCGTGGCCAGGAACGCATTTACTCTCCCCGCGACAAGGTCAGCCTGAAGTTGATCCTGCGGGGCAAGCGCATCGGTTTCTCGCTGGCGGAATGCCGCGAACTGATCGAGCTCTACGACCCGTCCAGCGGTAACACCAAGCAGTTGCACAGCATGCTGGCGAAAATCAGCGAGCGCCGTGAGCAGCTTGAACAGCAGTTGCTGGACATCGAACAGATGAAGCTTGAGCTCGATACCGCCGAAGAGCGCTGCGTGCAGGCGCTGGAGCAGACGCTCAAAAACCAGGAATCAATTCAGTAAACCCACATTATCCACTGTGGGAGCGAGCTTGCTCGCGATAGCGGAGTGTCATTCACCAAAAATGTTGAATGTGAAGCCCTCATCGCGAGCAAGCTCGCTCCCACAGGGTTCTCAGCGCATTCAGACAATCAGCACAGGTCGATCCCCATGCCCCTCCCCACCCACGTACGCATTGTCGAAGTCGGCCCACGCGACGGCCTGCAAAACGAAGCCCGGCCCATCAGTGTTACCGACAAGGTACAACTGGTCGATGCATTGACCGCAGCCGGGCTCGGCTATATAGAAGTCGGCAGCTTCGTGTCGCCCAAGTGGGTGCCGCAGATGGCCGGCTCCGCCGAGGTCTTCGCGCAGATCCAGCGCAAGCCGGGCGTGGTCTACGGCGCGCTCGCTCCCAACCTGCGCGGTTTCGAAGATGCCCTCGCCGCCGGGGTCAAGGAAGTGGCCGTGTTCGCGGCGGCTTCAGAGGCGTTTTCCCAACGCAACATCAATTGCTCGATCAGCGAAAGCCTGGAGCGTTTCGCGCCGATCATGGACGCCGCCAGACAACACGGAATTACCGTGCGCGGGTATGTGTCCTGTGTGCTGGGCTGCCCCTATGAAGGTAACGTCGCCCCGGAGCAGGTCGCCATGGTCGCTCGCGAACTGTATGCCATGGGCTGCTATGAGGTCTCGCTGGGAGACACCATCGGCACCGGCACCGCTGGCGCAACCCGCAAGATGTTTGAAACGGTAGCAAAGGATGTGCCCCGGAAAAAACTCGCCGGGCACTTCCACGACACCTACGGTCAGGCCGTGGCCAACATCTATGCCAGCCTGCTGGAAGGCATCTCGGTGTTCGACAGCTCCATCGCCGGCCTGGGCGGCTGCCCCTATGCCAAGGGCGCCAGCGGTAACGTCGCGACCGAAGACGTGGTTTACCTGCTCAACGGCCTGGGCATCGACACCGGAATCGACCTCGACGCCTTGATGGTTGCCGGTCAACAGATTTGTACCGTACTGGGTCGCCCTACCGGTTCCCGCGTGGCCAAGGCCCGAAGCGCACAGTGAGTGCGCTGACTGTGTCCGGGTGTTACCGCACGGACACAAACGTGGGCGCAAGCGAGTAACACGGAAACAAAATGCAGGGTTTTACCTGGAGCGCAAAACCCTAAAAATCTTCAAATCATTGATTTTAAAGACTTTTAAAAAGTTGGCATGGCTCCTGCTATATCTATCGCACAACAAGAATAAAAAAATTGCGGCAAACCTAATAAAAACAAGACGTAACGACTCTGACATAACAAAAACAACACGGCAGAGACGCAGCTAACAGATTTTTTTGGAGAAGATGTGCTTTTCAGGGTGCTTTTAGGAGTTACCCGCAACCGGACAGAGAATAATAAAACTACCTTCAGGTAGCTCCCGTATCGGTTGGATCGCTCAGCGAGAAAGTAGATCAGCGCTCAAAAAAATACGTTTGCTCTTGATCCCGAATGGGGATCGCCAAAAACAGCGGTAAAGGGCAACGGTTGCCAAAAACAACAACAGACCGACCCTCAATAATAAAAAAAGAGCACGCGCAACGAAATTAAAGGGGAGCTTCGGCTCCCCTTTGTGCTGTCTGGCATTTGTGTTTTACACCAATCCCTGTGGGAGCGAGCTTGCTCGCGATGGCGGCGGATCAGTCAGCACAAATGTTGAATGTCACACCCTCATCGCGAGCAAGCTCGCTCCCACAGGGGATTGTGGTCAACCCTGCTTGCTACGCAACTCCGCGACGCTGATCTCGCGCATCCGGAATTTCTGGATCTTGCCGGTCACGGTCATCGGAAACTCCTCGACGAACTTGAAGTAGCGCGGCGTCTTGAAGTGCGCGATGCGCTCCTTGCACCAGGCTTGCAGTTCTTGCTCGGTGGCGCTGTGGCCGGGGTGGAACTTGATCCAGGCGACGATCTCTTCGCCGTAGCGCGAGCAAGGAATGCCGATCACCTGAACGTCCGCAATGGCCGGGTGAGTGAAGAAAAACTCCTCCAGCTCCCGCGGGTAAATATTCTCACCGCCACGGATGATCATGTCCTTGTTGCGCCCGGCAATGCACACGTAACCCTCATCGTTCATGCTCGCCAGGTCACCAGTGTGCATCCAGCCAGCCTGATCGATGGCTTCTGCGGTGCCTTCGGGGTTATTCCAGTAACCGAGCATCACGCTGTAACCGCGGGTGCACAGCTCACCGATGGTGCCGCGCGGTACCAGGTTGCCCGCTTCATCGATGATCTTGCTTTCGAGTTGTGGCTGGGTGCGGCCGACGGTGGTCACGCGCAGTTCCAGATCGTCTGAAGGGCCGGTCTGCAACGACACCGGACTGGTTTCCGTCATGCCGTAGGCAATCTGCACTTCGCTCATGTGCATTTCGCTGATGACACGACGCATCACTTCGATAGGACAGGTTGCGCCCGCCATGATCCCGGTGCGCAGGCTCGACAGGTCGAACCCGACACGCTGGGGTTGATCGAGCATGGCGATGAACATGGTCGGTACACCGTACAGCGCCGTGGCTTTTTCTTCCGCCACAGTGCCGAGGGTCAGCAACGGATCGAATGCGTCGTTCGGGTAAATCATCGTACTGCCATGGGTGATGCAGCCCAGGTTGCCCATGACCATGCCAAAGCAGTGATACAGCGGCACCGGGATCACCAGCCGATCGGCTGCCGTCAGACCCAGGCTTTCGCCGACCATGTAACCGTTGTTGAGGATGTTGTAGTGACTGAGGGTCGCACCCTTGGGAAAACCGGTCGTGCCAGAGGTGTACTGGATATTCACCGGCTGATCGAAATGCAGGCTGTCCTGGCGCTCATGCAGTTGCTCGACCGTCACGCTGCCCGCCAGACCGGCCAAGTGCGACCACGGCAGGAAACCGCTCGGCGGCTGCGCATCCAGGCTGATGACGCCACGCAACTGCGGCAACCGTTCACTGCGCAACTTGCCGATGGATTGCCCGGCCAGCTCCGGCACCAGGCCTTGCAGCATCGCGTGATAGTTCGAGGACTTGAAGGCCCCGGCACAGACCAGCCATTGGCAACCGGATTGCTTCAACACGTATTCGAGTTCAGAACTGCGATAGGCGGGGTTGATGTTGACCAGGATCACGCCGATTTTCGCCGTGGCGATCTGGCTGATGCACCATTGCGCACAATTGGGCGCCCAGATACCGAGACGGTCACCCGTCTGCAGACCCAACGCCAGCAGTGCTCTGGCGTGCAGGTCCGCGGCCTCGGCCAATTGCCGCCAGCTGAAACGCAGCTGTTGATGGCGCACCACCAGCGCCTCCCCGTCCGGGTATTGCGCGACGGTGTTGTCGAACGCCTGGCCGATGGTCATCGCCAGCAAGGCTTTGTCCTGGGAACCACGGGTGTAACTGCGTTGCGGGCTTGCACTGGGTTGATCCATGACGACCCCTGTTGTCTTTATTTATGGGCTGCGAATGGTCCACTGTAGGAGCTGGCTTGCCAGCGAAGAGGCCAGCACGTTCAGCATCGATGTCGACGGATCCGACGCCTTCGCGGGCAAGTCGGATCGCCGCACCGCCGCTCCTACAGGATTCATTGACCTTACTCTCGCTCAAGTTGACGTTAACGTAAAGGGTGATTGACAGCCATTCATCGCAGGTTTACGTTAACGTAAAGGTGAGAACCCATTGACAGCCTCGCCAACCGACAAAAAAGCCAAAAGGTGACCCATGAGCTATCCATCCCTGAACTTTGCCCTCGGTGAAACCATCGACATGCTGCGCGATCAGGTCCAGTCCTTCGTCGCCAAGGAGATCGCCCCGCGCGCCGCTCAGATCGACATCGACAACCTGTTCCCCGCCGACCTGTGGCGCAAATTCGGCGACATGGGCCTGCTGGGCATCACCGTACCGGAAGAGTACGGCGGCGCCGGCCTGGGTTACCTGGCCCACGTTGTCGCAATGGAAGAAATCAGCCGCGGCTCGGCCTCGGTGGCCCTGTCCTATGGCGCGCACTCCAACCTCTGCGTCAACCAGATCAACCGCAACGGCAACCACGAACAGAAAACCAAATACCTGCCGAAACTGATCAGCGGCGAGCACATCGGCGCCCTGGCCATGAGCGAGCCGAATGCCGGTTCCGACGTGGTCTCGATGAAGCTGCGCGCCGACAAGCGCGGCGATCACTACGTGCTCAACGGCAGCAAGACCTGGATCACCAACGGTCCGGACGCCAACACCTATGTGATCTACGCCAAGACCGACCTGGAAAAGGGCCCCCACGGCATCACCGCCTTCATCGTCGAGCGCGACTGGAAAGGCTTCAGCCGCAGCAACAAGTTCGACAAGCTCGGCATGCGCGGTTCGAACACCTGCGAGCTGTTTTTCGATGACGTCGAAGTGCCGGAAGAAAACATCCTCGGCGTGCTCAACGGCGGCGTGAAAGTGCTGATGAGTGGCCTCGACTATGAGCGAGTGGTGCTCTCGGGCGGCCCGACCGGGATCATGCAGGCGTGCATGGACCTGATCGTGCCGTACATCCACGACCGCAAGCAGTTCGGCCAAAGCATCGGCGAATTCCAGCTGATCCAGGGCAAGGTCGCTGACATGTACACCCAACTCAACGCCAGTCGCGCCTACCTTTATGCGGTGGCCCAAGCGTGCGAGCGCGGCGAAACCGCCCGCAAGGACGCCGCCGGCGTGATCCTCTACAGCGCCGAATGCGCGACCCGAATGGCCCTCGACGCGATCCAGATTCTCGGTGGCAACGGCTACATCAATGAATTCCCGGCCGGCCGTCTGTTGCGTGACGCCAAGCTGTACGAAATCGGTGCCGGCACCAGTGAGATCCGTCGCATGCTGATCGGTCGCGAACTGTTCAACGAAACCCGCTAAACGGAGCTGCACATGGCTACCCTGCATACCCAGCTCAACCCACGTTCTGCGGAGTTCGCCGCCAACAGCGCGGCGATGCTCAAACAGGTCGACGCCCTGCACACCCTGCTCGCCCAAGTGGCGCTAGGTGGCGGCCCGAAGGCGCAAGAACGCCACACCTCGCGAGGCAAATTGCTGCCTCGCGAACGTATCAACCGCTTGCTGGATCCGGGTTCGCCGTTTCTGGAGATCAGCCAACTGGCGGCTTACGAGGTGTATGGCGAAGACGTCCCCGCCGCTGGCGTGATTGCCGGGATCGGCCGTGTGGAGGGCGTCGAATGCATGATCGTCGCCAACGACGCCACCGTGAAAGGTGGCTCGTATTACCCGCTGACGGTGAAAAAACACCTGCGCGCGCAGACCATCGCCCAGCAGAACCGCCTGCCGTGTATCTACCTGGTGGATTCGGGTGGTGCCAACCTGCCGCGTCAGGATGAGGTCTTTCCGGACCGCGAGCACTTCGGGCGGATCTTCTTCAACCAGGCCAACATGAGCGCCATGGGCATTGCGCAAATTGCCGTGGTCATGGGCTCCTGCACCGCTGGCGGCGCGTACGTACCGGCGATGGCCGACGAAGCGATCATGGTCCGCGAACAGGCGACGATCTTTCTCGCCGGCCCGCCGCTGGTGAAAGCCGCGACCGGTGAAGTGGTCAGCGCCGAAGACCTCGGCGGGGCCGATGTGCACTGCAAGATTTCCGGTGTGGCCGACCATTACGCCGAGAGCGATGAACACGCCCTGGCACTGGCACGCCGCAGCATCGCCAACCTCAACTGGCGCAAGCAAGGTGAGGTTCAGCAACGCACACCAATCGCCCCGCTCTACAGCAGCGACGAGTTGTACGGCGTGGTCCCGGCCGACGCCAAGCAACCGTTCGACGTGCGCGAAGTGATTGCGCGGCTGGTGGATGGTTCGGTGTTCGACGAGTTCAAGGCGCTGTTCGGGACAACGCTGGTCTGCGGTTTTGCTTACCTGCACGGTTACCCGATCGCGATCCTCGCCAACAACGGCATCCTGTTCGCTGAAGCGGCGCAGAAAGGCGCGCACTTCATCGAACTGGCGTGCCAGCGCGGCATCCCGCTGCTGTTCCTGCAGAACATCACTGGCTTCATGGTCGGCCAGAAGTACGAAGCTGGTGGCATCGCCAAGCACGGCGCGAAACTGGTGACGGCGGTGGCTTGCGCCAAGGTACCGAAGTTCACGGTGATCATCGGCGGCAGCTTCGGTGCCGGTAACTACGGCATGTGCGGTCGCGCCTACGATCCGCGCTTTTTGTGGATGTGGCCGAATGCGCGTATTGGCGTGATGGGCGCCGAGCAGGCGGCCGGCGTACTGGTGCAGGTCAAGCGTGAGCAGGCCGAGCGCAGTGGCCAGGGTTTCAGCGCCGAGCAGGAAGCCGAGATCAAGCAACCGATCCTCGACCAATACGAAGAACAGGGTCACCCCTACTATTCCAGCGCGCGCCTGTGGGACGACGGTGTCATCGACCCGGCCCAGACCCGCGACGTACTGGCCCTGGCCTTGTCTGCGTCGTTGAGCGCGCCAATCGAACCGAGCCGCTTCGGCGTGTTCCGGATGTGATTTTCTGTGGGCGCGGGCTTGTGTGGCGAGGGAGCTTGCTCCCGTTCGATTGCAGAGCAATCGTAAAATCGTTTCGCGAACCAGCCCGCCCCCGCAAGGACCGTGGAGACGGACGAATATGAGCGACTTCAACACCCTCGAACTGCTGACCGACCCCCGTGGTTTTGCCACGCTGTGGCTCAGCCGCGAAGAAAAGAACAACGCCTTCAACGCCGAAATGATCCGCGAACTGATCCTCGCCCTCGACAAAGTCGCGAGCGATGCCAGCCTGCGATTTTTGATCCTGCGTGGTCGCGGCAAGCATTTCAGCGCCGGCGCTGACCTTACCTGGATGCAGCAATCGGCCGAACTCGATTACGCCACCAACCTTGATGACGCCCGGGAACTGGCGGAGTTGATGTACAACCTGGCCAAACTGAAAGTCCCGACCCTGGCGGTGGTGCAAGGCGCAGCCTTTGGTGGCGCACTGGGTCTGATCAGTTGCTGCGACATGGCCATCGGTGCCGATGACGCGCAGTTCTGCCTCTCGGAAGTACGCATCGGCCTGGCGCCGGCGGTCATCAGCCCGTTCGTGGTGCAAGCCATTGGCGAACGCGCTACCCGTCGCTATGCCCTGACCGCCGAGCGTTTCGGCGGGCAACGGGCCCGGGAAATCGGTTTGTTGTCGGAGAGTTATGCAAGTGCCGAGCTGGAACAGAAAGTCGAACAGTGGATCGACAATCTACTGCTCAACAGTCCGGCCGCGATGCGCGCCAGCAAAGACCTGTTGCGCGAAGTCGGCGACGGCTCACTGACCCCGGCATTGCGCCGCTACACCGAAAACGCCATCGCCCGCATTCGTGTCAGCCCCGAAGGCCAGGAAGGCTTGCGTGCCTTCCTGCAAAAGCGTCCGCCGAGCTGGCAAGCCGAATCCACCAAGGAGCCCCGCTGATGAGCGCACCTGTCCTCACCACCCTGCTGGTGGCCAACCGTGGCGAAATCGCTTGCCGGGTGATGCGCACCGCCAAGGCGCTGGGCCTGACCACCGTGGCCGTGCACAGCGCCACCGACCGTGACGCCCGGCACAGCCGCGAAGCCGACATTCGCGTCGACCTGGGTGGCAGCAAAGCCGCCGACAGTTATCTGCAGATCGACAAACTGATCGCCGCCGCCAAGGCCAGCGGCGCCCAGGCGATTCACCCCGGCTATGGCTTCTTGTCGGAGAACGCCGGGTTCGCCCGCGCCATCGAAAACGCTGGCCTGATTTTCCTCGGCCCGCCGGCCTCGGCCATCGACGCCATGGGCAGCAAGTCCGCGGCCAAAGCCTTGATGGAAACCGCTGGCGTGCCGCTGGTGCCCGGTTATCACGGCGAAGCCCAGGACCTGGAAACCTTCCGCACCGCCTGCGAACGCATCGGCTACCCGGTGCTGCTCAAGGCCACCGCGGGTGGCGGCGGCAAAGGCATGAAAGTGGTCGAGGACGTCAGCCAACTGGCCGAAGCCCTGGCCTCGGCCCAGCGTGAGGCGCAATCGTCGTTCGGCGACTCGCGGATGCTGGTGGAGAAGTACTTGCTTAAACCACGTCATGTGGAAATCCAGGTGTTCGCCGACCAGCACGGCAACTGCCTGTACCTCAACGAACGCGACTGCTCGATTCAGCGCCGCCACCAGAAAGTCGTCGAAGAAGCGCCAGCACCCGGCCTGAGCCCGGAGCTGCGACGCGCCATGGGCGAAGCCGCTGTGCGTTCAGCGCAGGCCATCGGTTATGTCGGTGCCGGCACCGTTGAGTTTTTGCTGGATGCGCGGGGCGAGTTCTTCTTCATGGAGATGAACACCCGCCTGCAAGTGGAACACCCGGTCACCGAAGCCATCACCGGCCTCGACCTGGTGGCCTGGCAGATTCGCGTGGCACGCGGCGAAGCGTTGCCGATGACGCAAGACCAGGTGCCGCTGGTGGGGCACGCGATCGAGGTGCGGCTGTATGCCGAAGATCCGGGCAATGACTTCCTGCCGGCGACCGGTCGCCTGGAGCTGTATCGCGAATCCGCCCAGGGGCCGGGGCGTCGAGTGGACAGCGGTGTTGAAGAAGGCGATGAAATTTCGCCGTTCTACGACCCGATGCTCGGCAAGCTGATTGCCTGGGGCGAAGATCGTGAACAGGCGCGATTGCGCCTGTTGAGCATGCTCGACGAATTCGCCATCGGCGGATTGAAGACCAACATCAATTTCCTGCGGCGCATCATCGGTCACCCGGCATTTGCCGCTGCCGAACTCGATACCGACTTCATTCCACGCTATCAGGAACAGTTGCTGCCGACGCCAGCGCAACTCAGCGACGACTTCTGGCAAGCCGCCGCCCAGGCGTTTGCCCAGAGCCTGCCGCCTGCCACCCGCGCCGATGACCCGAGTTCGCCGTGGGCGGCGCGTAATGGCCTGCGTGCCGGATTGCCGAGAGCAATCACCCTGCACCTGAGTTGTGAAGGCCAGGACCGGGCGCTCACGCTGAGCGACATCAATGCCCACAGCGCTCGGCTCAAGGGCGAGCAGTTGCTGACCGAGCAGGCGGGTGTGCGCCGTCAACACCGCGCAATACGCCGTGGCGAACAGGTGTATTTGCAATGGGATGGCGAGTTGCGCCGCATCGAGGCTTACGACCCGATCAGCGCCGTCGAGGCCAGCCACAGCCATCATGGCGGGCTGACCGCACCGATGAACGGCAGCATCGTCCGCGTGCTGGTGGAGGCCGGGCAATCGGTCGAAGCCGGGGCGCAATTGGTGGTACTGGAAGCGATGAAGATGGAGCACAGCATTCGCGCGCCCCATGCCGGGGTGATCAAGGCGCTGTATTGCCTGGAAGGCGAGATGGTCAGCGAAGGCAGTGCACTGGTCGAACTGGAAGAAGCGTGAAATGAAGATCGGTCCTGCGCATCGCGAGGACCGATCTGATCAGAACCTGGCAGTTGCCTGAACCACTACGCCGATGATTCGACATTCGTCGGTGTACAAGGCTTTCGGATACGTCGGATTGAGCGGCACCAGATAACGCTGCCCGCCCTCTTCGATGAGCTTGCGGAACGTGGCTTCGGCGCTGTCCGGCCACTGGGCAATGACCAGTTTGCCGGGCACCGCTTCCACCGCCGGGTCCACCAGGATCAGCATGCCTTCCGGGATGCTGATGCCAGTGGGTGCGGTCATCGCATCACCTGCCACTCTCAACCAGAATGCCGGTCCCTGCGCGTGATAATCGGACAATTCAAAGCGCCCTTTCCCATACACCGCGACCTCGCCATCGCGCACTTCGGCAGGTTCGCGCCAGTCACTGACCGGGTAGCGGAAGTACGGATTGTACTTGTGTGTCAGAGGGACTTCGTCGTCCGTTGATGCCTGAGGTTCCCGGATTACCAGCGCCACTTCGAGAAACTCAAGGCCCAGCGCCCGCAGGACACGGTTCATGTCGTCGATGCCGGGTTCACGACGTTTGTTGAGCCAGTGGCCAATGCCGCCCTGGGACATCCCGAGGCGCTCGGCAAGTATCTCTTGAGTGATTTTGAGTTCACTCATCTTGGCCTTGACCAATTCTATCCATTTATCCATGTGCGGCACGATACGTGGGTGACTCCGGCCATCAAAACACAAGTTGTAGTATTTAAATACTCGTCACAAATACAGTACGTATTATTATCAATTCACGGATCTGAAACTGCCACGGAGCTTGCCATCGCCATGAACCAACCCACCAATGAACTGCCGAACATACAAATCGACACCACCCTCACCTCGTCTCTGGACTCAGAGGCGGCACAACGCGCCCTGGACTATTACTTGAAACCAGCTATTTCAGAGGAAGTGACCGAACCGCGTTTTTTTGATGTGAACCGCAACATCAGTGGCGAAGAGGCGCTGGTCCATGCTTTGGACCTGTTGCGCTGTGCCGCCGCCACCGCGTACGAATCAGCCAATCACCTGCAAGGCGCAAACCGCGACCTGGCATTTTCGACGGTGCACATGATCGACATGGCCAAGGCAATGGTCGATCGATCACTGGAGGGGTATGCAAACGGCTGAGGTGAAATCGCAAAATAGGAGGGCAGGAAAGAATTTTCCTATAGGACAGGTAAAATCGCTTGACCCTCAAATAGGAATGATTATTATTGTCATGGCTGATCGCAAGATCAGTCGATGGACCAGGTGACCTTAGGTCGGTCTCCTGGACTATCTCCTCATCAGGCTAATCACGGTTTTTGACCCGGCTTTTTGCCGGGTCTTTTTTTGCCAGTTTTTGAGAATCAGTAGCACACTCTCCAAGCTGCGGCAGCTTCAAGGAGGATGCCCTCAACGCCTCGCCCTCTCTCGTGTTCTTTAATACACCGCTATATGTGAGTCCGTTCGTGGCTCTGTCCCGCCGCATAACACGCCGGTTTCAGGATCGCGCAAGATGATCTGCCCACGCCCGTAACTGGTGAGATCGCACGCCACCTGAACCTGGTGCCCGCGACGCGCCAGTGCCGCAACCATATCCCGCGAAGCGTCCTGCTCAATACCCACCTTCATGTCCCCCAACCATTGCCAACGCGGTGCGTCCAGCGCGGCTTGAGGGTTGAGTCCGAAATCCACCAGATTCATGACCATCTGCACATGCCCTTGCGGTTGCATGTAGCCGCCCATGACACCAAAGGGGCCCATCGCCTCACCGTCTTTTGTAAGGAACCCTGGAATGATGGTGTGGAAGGTCTTTTTGCCAGGCGCCAGGCAATTGGCGTGCCCGGGATCAAGGCTGAACTCTTCACCGCGGTTTTGCAGGGCGATACCGCTGTCAGGCAACACCACGCCGGAGCCAAAGCCGTGATAGTTGCTCTGGATGAACGAAACCATGTTGCCCTGCGCATCGGCGGTGGCCAGATAGACCGTACCACTGGCGTGGGGATCACCCGGCAGGGGCGCCACGGCCTGCTCACCAATCTGCGCCCGGCGGTGAGCGCAATAGTGGTCGCTGAGCAGATCGTCCACCGCCACCCGCATGTGCTCCGGATCGGTGATGTAGTGCAAACCATCGCTGTAGGCGAGTTTCATGGCCTCGAGTTGACGATGCCAGGTCTGCTGGCTGTCGCGATGATCGAAATCAAAGCCCTCGAGAATCTTCAGCGCCATCAACACCACGAGTCCCTGACCACTCGGAGGAATCTCCCAGACGTCGACACCACGATAGTTGACCTTGATAGGCTCAACCCACTGGGCGCTGTAGTCCTGCAAATCACTGGCGCGCAGATAGCCGCCCGTGGCCCGCGAATGCGCATCCAGCCTCTGCGCCAGCGCGCCACGATAAATACTTTCACACTCGGTGGCGGCCAATTCGCTCAAGGTCCGTGCCTGGGCCGGGTTGCGGAACAGTTCGCCGGCGCGGGGGGCACGGCCTTCGATCAGGAAGGTCTCGAACCAGCTCTCGAGCACGTCGCTACGGTCCGGAGTGAAATCCTCCAGCGCGGCTTGCCACTGCAAGGCCACCACTGGCGAAACGGGAAATCCGTCCCGCGCCAGACTGATCGCCGGCTGCAGCAAGTCCGCAAAGGGCAGACGACCGAAACGCCGGGACAATTGCGCCCAGGCCGACGGGCAGCCGGGCACAGTGACAGGCGTCCAGCCATGCAGCGGCATTTTTTCATGACCGGCCGCTTTCACTGCCTCAATGCTCAGGGCTTGCGGGGCGGCGCCGTTGGCAGCAAGGCCATGCAGTTTGTCTTGGGTCCAGACCAAGGCAAAAGCGTCACCACCGATACCACAACCGGTGGGCTCGACCACCGTCAATGCGGCTGCCGTGGCGATGGCCGCATCGATGGCATTGCCGCCGCGACGCATGATTTCAATTCCGGCTTCGGCCGCCAGCGGTTGCGAGGCGGCGATCATGCCGCGCTTGGCGAAAACGCTTTGACGTTGTGAGGTGTAGGGATACTCATGGGCAGAAAACTTGAACATGGCAGGACTCACACAAAAGTAATGTTCATAAAAACCTGCAGGAGCGAGCCGGCTCCGGGCGGCGTTCCGACGATGGACTCAAGAGCACCGCGTTTTTCCAGGAAGCCCGCTTCATCGTTAACGTCCATCGCAAGCAGGCTCGCTCCTACAGCACGCGGCTGAGGAACGCCCGGGTACGGGCATGGCGGGGTTGGCTGAAGATCTGTTCGGGTGGCCCCTGCTCGATCAGCTCGCCTTGATCGAGGACCACCACCCGATCGGCCACTTCGCGGGCAAAGCCCATTTCGTGGGTGACCACGACCATGGTCATGCCCTCCTCGGCCAACTCCTTCATGACTTGCAGCACTTCACCCACCGTCTCCGGGTCAAGGGCGCTGGTGGGCTCGTCGAACAACATCGCCTGGGGTTTCATCGCCAGCGCCCGGGCGATGGCCACCCGCTGCTGCTGCCCACCGGACAGCATCGAAGGGTAGTGATCCGCCTTCTCGGCCAACCCGACCCGCTTGAGCAACGCCTGCGCCTGCTGCACCGCTGCCGCGCGAGGCACGCCGAGCACATGGATGGGCGCCTCGATGATGTTTTCCAGGGCCGTCATGTGCGGGAACAGATTGAAGCGCTGAAACACCATGCCGATGTCCCGGCGCTGACGCGCAATGTTGCGCTCCGAGTCCCGGACCAGGCTGCCATCGGCACGGGTGCGATAACCCATGGGCTGGCCGCTGACACGGATTTGCCCGGACTGAATGTCCTCAAGCAGATTGATGCAGCGAATAAAGGTGGTTTTGCCTGAACCAGAGGCGCCGATCAACACCACCACTTCACCCCGTTTCACTTGCAGCGAAATGCCCTTGAGAATTTCCAGGTCACCAAACGACTTGTGAATATCCAGCGCTTCGATGACCAACTCTTCACTCATGTGCGCCATCTCAACGCCCTCTCAACAGTTTCATGGTGTTGCGACCGAACATGCGGCTGGCGGCCGGAGCCGGACGATCGGATTGGCCGAAGCGCGCCTCTAGCCAGCGCTGGAAAAAGCCCCAGAGCGTGGTCAAGGCCAGGAAGTAAATGGCAACCACCAGGTACAACTCGAACACCCGGAAGGTCGCCGAGGTCACCATTTGCGTGCTGAGCAACAACTCCTGCACGCCGATCACGCTGACCAGCGTGGTGTTTTTCAACATCACGTTGAACTCGTTGCCCAGCGGCGGAACGATGACCCGGAAGGCCTGGGGCAACACGATACGGCGCATCAACTTGGGAAACGTCATGCCCAGGGACCGCCCGGCTTCGTACTGGCCCTTGTCCACCGCACCGATGCCGGCCCGAATGATCTCGGCCATGTACGCGCCTTCGTTGAGGCCCAGGGCAATGATCGCAGCCTGAATGTTGCCCGGCACGATGAACCAGCCGAGGTCCAGGTCTTCGAAGCGGAAAATGCCACCGGCCGCCAACGCCGTGTACAGAAATACGATCTGCACCAGCAACGGCGTGCCGCGCATCAGCCAGACATAAAAGCGCACCGGGTATCGCAACAGCGGGTTACTCGACAGTTTCATCAACGCCGCGATCAACCCCAGCACACAGCCGAGCAACATCGCCGACACACTGATCAGGCACGTCAGCCACAACCCCGTCAGGTAGACATCACTGGGCTGTAACAGGTATTGCCAGAACACATCCCAATTGAAGTTCATCAGGTTCGTCCTCAGTCCAGTTTGTCGCTGCCGACATGCCATTTACTGAGGAGTGCTTCGTAACTACCGTCGGCACGCATGCCTTGCAAGACTTCGGTCAGCGCGACAGTCAATTGCGGATCACTTTTGCGCACACCGAAACCGGTCAGGATGCGGTTGAACGCAGGCACCGCCGATTGAAACAAGTCAGGGGCCAGTTGCTGGTAGTGGCCGGCAGACTCGACCGTGGTGCCGAAAGCGTCCACCTGGTTGATGCGCAAAGCCTGGAATGCATCGGCATCGACGTTGTAGACCACCAGTTTCATCGGTGCCTTGCCGGCCGCTTCGAGTTTTTCGTTCTCTTTGCCCAGCAGCACGCGGATGGTTGAACCATTACTGACCGCGACCTTGAGCCCCGATAAGTCTTCCAGCGTGTTCACCGATTTCGGATTGCCTTTGGGCACCACGATGGACTGGCTGGAATACATGAAGTTGACGATGTCGATCACCTCACGGCGTTCGGGCTTGTCGAACAGTTGATCGACGATCATGTCGCACTGTTGCGCCAACAGCGCCGGGATCAGCCCGGCGAATGGAGAGATCCGCCATTCGACTTTTTTGTCACCCAGACGCTGGGCAATCGCCTCGCCCATATCCACCTGAAGTCCGACCGGTTTTTGCTTCAGGTCAAACGACACCAGCGGCGGCGAATCCATGCCGGAGCAATAGACGATCTTCTCGCTCTTGCTTAACCGCTCGGGTAACTCGGGGGCGGCAAACGCCCATTGGGAACACAGACTCAAGGTGAACACCGCAACTAACGCGCAAGGCTTTTGCATGGCATGACTCCAGGTGGCTGCAACGAATGCCCTCTGTAGGCGCTGCCGCAGGCTGCGATCTTTTGATCTTTTCAGAAGCAACATCAAAAGATCGCAGCCTGCGGCAGCGCCTACGGGAAATGTGTTTGTTCTTCTATTGATGAGCCTCAAGAAACTGAATCAGGCGCGGAATCGTTCCTTCGATGTGCTCGCAAACCACCGCCGCCGCTTTATCCGGATCGCCGGTACGCAACGCGGTCACGATCGAAGCGTGTTCGTCCCGGGCACTGCGGGGCTTGTCGGCGTGTTGCAGCCACAGGCGCATGTGCGGCTCGATCACCGAATACAGCGCCGAAATTTGCCGCATCAGGCGCGGGCGTTCACTCAGGCTGCACAGGTATTCATGGAAGGCGCGATGACGGCTGACCCACTCGGCACCGTCCTCGCGGTAGTCGTCCATCTCGTCGAGCAGACGCTCCAGATGGCTGAAATGGCGCTCGGTCATTTTGCTGACAGCCACCCGGATAGCGAGCCCCTCAAGGGCACTGCGCATCTCGAACACTTCACGCATTTCGTCGATGTTCAGGCCCCGCACGATGGCGCCGCGGTTGGGCCGCAACGTCACCAGGCCATCGGCATCCAGACGGCGGAACGCTTCGCGCACCGGCATGCGGCTCATGCCGATTTCGCCGGCGATGTCCTCGGCGATCAGCCGTTCGCCGGTGCGGTAACGTCCTTTGCAAATGGCCTCCAGGAGAAAGTTGTAGGCCTCCTCCTCAGCAGTGACAGGCTGGCGCTCGGTATAGGCAGGGGCGAATTTCATCAGTGCACCTTTTGTATTTTTGTATCCAATTATCCATAAATCCAAAACAGCACATTGCGTGCCAGATTCAGCGCATGTATTGCAGGTATTTGATTGCATTGATGTATCAGCCATGACGACGACTGGTTACACCCGAGAGTATTGATCCGGAACGAGTTGAAATGCCCCATCCTGTCACCTGAAGGCCTCAAAACGGTGCTGGTGGTAACACGGATGATCGCTACGCTTGGTTGGAGGACTTCGTGGCAAACCTTGAGTCGCAAAGTGAACAGGCGTCTTGGTGGTGAGACGGTTTTTCTGCGCTCCTAAGGCCCTGCACTTGCGTGTAAAGTGGCCGCCATAAAAATCTTGATCAGGAACCCAACCGTGGCTAAATCCTCCCTCGACATCAGTGCCAATTTCGACAGCGGCAACATCCAGGTAATCGATGTCAGCGACCCGCTCAAGCCCCTGCTGGCGATCCGCCCCGATACCAAAAGCAACCATTTCCAATGGTTCCACTTCAAGGCCAGCGGCCTGCATGTTGGCCAGGAGCACTGGTTTCGCCTGAGCAATGCCAGCCAATCCTCCTATAACAAGGCCTGGACCGGTTATCAGGCGGTGGCGTCCTACGATCACGTCAACTGGTTCCGCGTACCGACCATTTTCGAAGGCGACTGCCTGCGTTTCGTTCTCGAAGCCGAACAGACCCACGCCTGGTTCGCCTACTTCGAACCCTATAGCCGCGGCCGCCACGACTGGCTGATCGAGCAGGCGCTGACCAAAGCCGGCACCGAACTGCTGGCCACCGGCAAAAGTGTCGAAGGCCGCGACATCCAGTTGTTGCGCAAAGGCACCGGGGCCGAGGGCCGACGCAAGGTATGGATGATTGCCCAGCAACATCCGGGCGAACACATGGCCGAGTGGTTCATGGAAGGCGTGATCGAACGCCTGGAAAAACACGACGACCCTGTGCTGAATAAACTATTGGCCAGCGCCGACCTGTACCTGGTGCCAAACATGAACCCGGACGGTGCTTTCCACGGCAATCTGCGCACCAACGCCATGGGCCAGGACCTCAACCGCGCTTGGCAGAGTGCCAGCCAGGAAATCAGCCCGGAAGTCCTGTTCGTTCAGCAGCAGATGGAAAAGTACGGCGTCGACATGTTCCTCGACGCCCATGGTGACGAGGAAATCCCCCACGTATTCACCGCCGGTTGCGAAGGCAACCCCGGTTACACGCCGCGGATCGAAAAGCTCGAGGAGCACTTCCGCAGTCATCTGAAGCACACCACAAAAGACTTCCAGACCAAGTACGGCTACACCCGCGACGAACCGGGCCGGGCCAACATGACGCTGGCCTGTAACAGCGTCGGGCAGAAGTACGACTGCCTGTCGTTGACCCTGGAAATGCCGTTCAAGGATCACGACGATCATCCGAACCCGTTGACGGGCTGGTCAGGCAAGCGGTCGAAACAGTTGGGCAAGGATGTGCTGACCACGCTTGCCGATATGGTCGATACCTTGCGCTGACAAACCTCACAGGTGCTGCAGCCGGTGCACCTGTGGCGAGGGGGCTTGCCCCCTCGCCACAATGGCTAGCCAGCATCCTCTCAACCGCGATCCTTGCCCCGCAACATGCTGTCCAGCACCTCATCGCGACGCACCCAACCGTGAAACAACGCCGCCGCCAAATGCAGCAACACCGTCAGAAACAACAGATACGCCAGATACCCGTGCGCCTTGCGCAAAAACGCAAACACCTGCGCGTTCGCCGGCACAATCGACGGTAGTTGCAATGAACTGCTGAGCATGACCGGCTCGCCCGACGCCGAAATCATCGCCCAGCCCAACAGCGGCAGAACCAGCATCAAGGCGTACAGCAACACATGCGACGCCTTGGCCGCTCGCGCCTGCCAACCCGGCAAGTCCGCCGGCAATGGTGGCTGTGTGGTGGAGAAACGCACCACCAGGCGCACGATCACCAACAGCAAAATCGCGATGCCCAAGGGTTTGTGCAGATGAATCAGCCATTCGTGACGCTCGGACACCGAGGCGACCATGCCGGCGCCGATAAACAGCATCGCAATGATCATCGGCGCCATCAGCCAGTGCAGCAGGCGCGCCAGCGGGGCGAAGTGGTTCGGTTGGTTGCTCATTGCTGGGCCTCCTGTTTGGCGGCGGGCAACTGGCTGACTTCGCTGGTGCGACGCAGGTAGGAATTGGCGTAAGCGGCTGAACGGGTGGCGAGCAACGGGTCGTCGGAACCTTCGATCCCGGCGGGCAACACCAGCGGATCGTAGTTGATGTCACGGCATTCACCGTTGAGTTGCGGTTGAGTCTTTTCAAGCACCAGGGTGCCAGCGTTCAACACCTTGCGCCCTTCGGGCCAGGCCTTGCTGGCGTCGTTGACCGGATCGCCGGGGTTGGCCAGGGTGATGTTCAACTGCCAGCGCAACGGGCTGGCGGCGATTCGCTGAACCAGGTCTTTCTCCAGGAAATCATTGCCCTCCGGCACCGTACCCCCGGGTGCGTCCTGGGCCAGTGGCACCATGTTCCAGCGCACGGCCTGGCGTTGGCCGGCCGCGTTGACCAGGTAGAACGCATTCACGCTGTTGTAGTTTTCGGTCACGTAACTGGCCGACGGCTTGGCGGTCTTGATCCAGGCCAGGAACGGTGCGGCTTGCGGGTGCGAAGCAAAAAACGCCGATACAGCCTTGGGGTCCGGTTTGCCGGTCGCCGGGTCTGGCGTCTGGGCTTTTTGCAGTTGATAGAACGCCTCTGGCGTCCCCACCGGGAACACCGGCATGCTGTTCATCCCGGTGCGCCACTGCTGGCCGTTGGCCTGAGTGAAGCGCAAGGCCATGCTGCGGATCGGCACGGCACTGTCCGGCGCGTTTGGGTTGCCGGACCCCAAGGCGAAACGCCCCACCACCGGTGTCCGTGCTTCGTTGAACACTTGAGCGGTGGAATAGCTGCGCGCCTCAAGGCTGCTCTCGAAATGCCCGATCACGCACACGCCTTTGGAATGGTTGCGACGCAAACCCGGATGCACGCCGTTGTTGGCTTCCAGCACGTTGATCAGTTTTTTCGGGGTCAGGCGCTGTGGGTCCAGGGTGCCGTTGACGTAGGCAAATGCCCCAGCCACTGCGGCAACGACCACCGCAATGCCCGCCAGACGCAATGTCAGGCTCGCCGCACTCAAGGGTGGCCGGGGTGGCGGTGATGATCGATCTACCATGAAAGACTCCAGGGCCATCGGCCACAAGTGAGAAGAATCAAGCAGACGAACCGCACGCAGGTTTATTCCCACATCCGGTGTTTATTTTTTCTGACGTGGAATAACCTCCGGTACCGGACGTCTTCCTAGTCCCAAGCGTAGCGACTAGTCAGAACTTCATGAACGATATCGACGAACAACTGAGGGAAATCATTCCCCGATTGCGACGCTTTGCCGTGTCGTTGACGCGCAACACCAGCAGCGCTGACGACCTGGTGCAGGCGAGCCTGGAGCGGGCATTGTCGAGTTGGAGCGGTAAACGCGCCGAGGGCGACTTGCGCGCCTGGCTGTTCTCGATTGTCTATCGGCAGTTTCTCGATGCGCACCGCCGCTCCCGGCGCTATGCACGCATGCTCGAATTCTTCACCGGGCGTGACGATGCCCAGCCCTCGGTGGAGCGCACCGTTATCGCTCAATCGACCCTCAGCGCTTTCGACCGACTGCCCACCGAGCAACGCGCGCTGCTGCTCTGGGTGTCGGTGGAAGGCCTGAGCTACAAAGAGGTCGCCGGGATTCTCGACGTACCCACCGGCACCGTGATGTCCCGCCTGTCCCGGGCTCGCCAGGCCCTGCGCCAACTCAGCGATGGCGATATCAACCGCCCTTCCCTGCGGAGACTCAAATGATCAGCATGCCCCCCAGCGAGCGTGACCTGCACGCCTACGTCGACCACCAACTGAGCGACGCCGATCGACGCCTGGTGGCGACTTTTCTGGCCACTGACCCGCAGGTGGCCGCGCAAGTGCGCGCCTGGCAGCAGGATGCCCAGAGGCTGCGCGCAGCCCTGAGCGGAGCCTTGCAACAACCCTCGAACCCGGACCTTGATCCGGCCGTGATACGCCAGCGCCTCAAACGCCAATCCCGTCGACACCTGGCCAGTGCCGCGGTGTTGCTCATCGCGGTCAGCGTCGGCGGTTTCAGCGGCTGGCAAGCGCGGGAGATGACACTGGCGAGCTCTCAGCTCCCGATGACCGATGCCCTGCAGGCCTATCGCCTGATTGCCCAGCAAGGCATCCTGCCGGCCGATTACAAAGTCGGCGACGACGGTGACATGCAGGGATGGCTCGACCACTACTTCACCCGGGCCAATCGCCTGCCCGACCTCTCGGGTGCCGGGTTCAAGCCGGCTAGCGGGCGTTTGCTGAGCACCGAGCAAGGCCCGGCGGCGATGGTGGTCTACGAGAATCAGGGCGGGCAGAAAGTCAGTTTCTATGTGCGCCCGCCAGGGCCGAAAAATTTCCTGCTGCCCAGGGGCAGCCGCAGTGATGGTGAGTTGCAGGCCGAGTACTGGTCGGGAAGCGGCTACAACTATGCGATGGTCAGCCCCGCGGACACAGCGGCGGCGCAGATGCTCAAACAGACCACTCAGTTCTGATCCCCCCTGTGTGCGAGCCTGCTCCGGGCGGCGTTCCGACGATGACCGCCTGACAGTCGCCACAGCTTTCCCGCTATCATGTCGCCCATTTTCAGGGCCCCGTGCCCTCCCCTTGGTCAATGGCGAACCTGTTCATGCATACCCTTGCTCAATTGCGTAACGGCGAGTTGTCGGGCATCACGCGGCTGGATCTGGTCGACGGCCTCACCGAATTCCCCCGGGAGATTTTCGATCTGGCGGACTCGCTGGAAGTGCTCAACCTTAGCGGCAATGCCTTGAGCGCCCTGCCGGAGGACTTGCATCGCCTGACCCGTTTGCGCGTGCTGTTCTGTTCCGATAACCGCTTCACCGAGTTGCCGGCCTGCCTGGGCCAATGCACCGCACTGACGATGATCGGCTTCAAGGCCAACCGCATCGCCCTCGTGCCCGCAGCGGCGCTGCCACCGCTGCTGCGCTGGTTGATCCTGACCGACAACTGCATCGAAACCTTGCCGACCGAACTGGGAGAGCGCCCGTTCCTGCAAAAGCTCATGCTCGCCGGCAATCGATTGCAAGCGCTGCCGGAGTCATTGCGTCAGTGTCATCGGCTGGAACTGATCCGCATCGCCGCCAACCGGTTGACCGGGTTGCCGCAATGGCTGCTGGAGCTGCCGAGCCTGACCTGGCTGGCCTATGCCGGTAACCCGCTGGAAACCGAAGCCGACGCCGCGGCCCTCGACGCCACACCGCGGATTGACTGGTCGGCATTGCGTCTGGAGAAGAAACTCGGCGAAGGTGCCTCCGGGGTGATTCATCAGGCCGCCTGGCAAGCGGCTGACCTGCCACCCATGGACGTTGCGGTGAAGCTCTACAAGGGCGAAATGACCAGCGACGGTTCGCCATTGCACGAGATGAACGCCTGCATCACCGCTGGCCTGCACCCGAATCTGATCCGCGTCGAAGGGCGGATTGTCGATCACCCGCAGCAAACCGCCGGGCTGGTCATGCAGTTGATCCCGCCGAGCTTTCGCAACCTCGCCGCGCTGCCGAGCCTGGCGTCGTGCAGCCGCGACATTTACCCCGACGATTTGCGTTTCAGTGCCGCGGTGGCGCTGCGCATTGCCTCGGGCATTGCCTCGGTGGCCGAGCACCTGCACGGTCATGGCATCACCCACGGCGACCTCTATGGGCACAATATTCTGTGGAATGAACAGGGTGATTGCTTGCTGGGGGATTTTGGCGCGGCGTCGTTCCACGGAATTTCCGACAGCCTTGAAAGCCGTGCCTTGCAGCGGATCGAGGTGCGGGCGTTCGGAGTATTGCTGGGGGAGTTGCTGGCGCGAATCGACTCGGGGTTGAGCGATGAACTGCGTCGGGTGCTGGAGGATTTAGAACAGCGTTGCTGTCAGCCGCAGGTGCTGGCGCGGCCTGGTTTTGGCGAGATCGTTCAGGAATTGAATGGTTGGTGACCGCTGCGCGGTCAATCGCGAGCAAGCTCGCTCCCACAAGGATAGCGTTAAACCTGTGGGAGCGAGCCTGCTCGCGATGACGGCCTGCCAGACAACAGGGCCGTCACTGACACAAAGACTTAACCCGCCAACCCGACAAACATGTCCTGCACGTCGTCGTGGTTATCGAGGCCTTCGAGGAACGCTTCGACTTCCGCCATCTGCTCATCGCTCAGGCCGCTGACCGGGTTTTTCGGCTGGTAGCCCAGTTTGGCCGACAGCACGGTGAAGCCTTGTTCCGGCAGGGCTTTCTGTACCGCGTCGAGGTCGGTCGGCTCGGTCAGGAACAGGGTTGCACCCTCTTCACCCGGTTCGAAATCCTGTGCACCGGCTTCGATGGCGGCCATTTCCGGATCGGCGTCCGGGGTGTCCGGCGACGCTTCGATCATGCCGACATGGTTGAAGTCCCAGGCCACAGAGCCGGAAGCGCCCAGTTGGCCCTTGCGGAACGCCACGCGGATCTCGGCCACGGTGCGGTTGATGTTGTCGGTCACGCATTCAACGATCAACGGTACCTGATGCGGGGCGAACCCTTCATAAGTCACGCGATGGTATTGCACGGTCTCGCCCAACAAGCCCGCGCCCTTCTTGATGGCGCGATCCAGTGTTTCCTTGGGCATCGAAGCTTTCTTGGCCTGTTCAACCACCAGGCGCAAGTGCGCGTTGGTAGCAACATCAGCGCCGTTACGCGCAGCAATGGTGATTTCTTTCACCAGTTTGCCGAAGATCTTGCCCTTGGCATTGGCTGCCGCTTCTTTGTGTTTAACCTTCCACTGTGCGCCCATTTCTCACTCTCTTATCTGTGGCATCTGTGGCGCCGAGACATCTATTGGCCGACGCTTTGTGCAAGTTTATACGGCCTAAAGTTGGCAATCGACCAAAAAATCCCGACTTGCATCGACATCTTCACCAGCGGTTGTAGGGCGATTCGGAAATGTCGCTTTAACGTGCCCGCAATGCGCTGGGGTTTCGTACGCTTTGCACCCTATTCCACGGCAGCAGCGTGTTCGATGCACAACGACAAGGAAAGTCCCACCACCCTGACACTTCTGGACGATGACCTGCATTTCCAGGTGGTCCGGTTCAGCGGTCATGAAGCACTCAACCAGCCCTATCGATTCGATATCGAAGTTATCGGGCTGGCACCGGCCCTGAACCTTGAGCGATTGCTGCGCCAACCGGCGTTCCTCGAATTTGGCCACGACCAGGGCATTCATGGCGTGCTGCACAGCGCCAGTTGTGAACATCGAAGCGGGCACCGGGTCGCTTACAGGGTGGTGCTTGTATCCCGTGTCCAAGTACTGGAGCAGCAACGACGCCGACGGGTTTTCCAGCGCGCCAGCGTGCCCATGATCCTGCGCCAATTGCTCGAGGAGCACGGGTTGCCCGCCAGCAGTTATCGCTTTGAACTGGCAACCGGGCACTATCCCCTGCGACCTTTTTGCATTCAGTACGATGAAACCGACCTGGCGCTGCTGCAACGACTGTGCGAAGAAGAAGGCATCCACTACCACTTCGAGCATCAACACGACGGCCATGTCCTGGTGTTGGCCGATGACAGCCTGAGTTTCCCCCAGGAACCGCTGCTCATGCCGATGCGCAGTGACGCCCTCGAAGAACATCAGGAATCGGTGATCCGCGAACTGTTCCAGCGCCATGACACAACATTCTCCCCCGTGCGCCCGGGTGCCAGCAATCCTGGCGCAGCGGACACCAGCGACGGCGCAGCCAATCACTCGTTCGCCACGACGAGACACTTTCCCGCCCACGAACAACAGCATCGCGATCAGCTCAGCCGTCGACAACTGGAACGTCTGCGTTGCCGACACCTGCTGATCCACGGCCAAAGTAACCAGGGCGCATTACGCAGCGGCCGGATCGTTCAGGTGGCCGAACATCCACTGGCGAATTTCAATGATCAATGGCTGGTCACCGAAATCCGCCATCAGGGGCATCATTCGTCGATTCTGTCCGACGACTCCCCGGACATCACCCCGGGCTACTGCAATCAATTCAGCGCCATCCCCTGGTCGACCGTATTCAGGCCCTCGCTCAAACAACCCAGGCCGAGCATTCCCGGGTATCAGCCCGGCCAGGTGTGCGGCCGGGTCGGGCAACCGCCGAGGGTGGATGAGGATGGCCGGGTTCAGGTGAACCTCTGGCCCGGCACACAATCAGTGGCAGAGGCGTCCGATGGCCTGTGGCTGCCGCTGGCGCTGACCACCGCCGAGGACTGGCTCGACCCGTCCCGCCTGCCCTTGGCCGGCAGCGAGGTACTGGTGATTTTCCTCGACAGTGACCCGGATCGCCCGGTGCTCTGTACGGCCATGGGCCCTCGACCACAACCTCGCGGCCCTCGTCCGCGTGAGCCCCGTGGCGATACCCGCCTGCTGTTCGACTGGCTGCTCAGCCGCTCGGAGCTTGCGCCCTGACACTCAGCCCTTGTCAGCCTTGCCGGCCGCGGCGGCGAACTTCGCCAGGCGCACATCCAGATGCCGCGGCCGACGCCCGTGATCCTCTGCGCGCTCCTTGCGGCGGATGGCGTTGCGCACCATCAGCGAGCCGATGTAGCGAATCGGTTCCGGCGGAAAAAAACCCAGCGGTCCGTTGACCAGTGGCGAACGGGTCCAGGGGTTGTCCAGGCCCAGGACCATCGACGCCAGAATCTGCCCGCCCATATGGCAGGGCCCGACACCGCTGCCGGAGTAGCCAAAACCGTAGAACACATTGCCACTGGCGCTCATCTGCCCGAAAAACGGCAGCCCGGTCACCGAACGGTCCGACGGACCATTCCAGGTCGCTTCGACCTTGACGTCGGCAAACGCCGGGAAGAAATCCGCCAGGCTGTTCTGCAACAAACCGGCGTAAGGCGAAGGTTGATCGAACACCGGCAGCATGCGCCCGCCATAAGCGAAGGTATTGCCGCCCTTGCCGAGCATGATCCGGCCGTCCGGGGTGTTGTGGTAGTAGTGCACGAAAATCCGCGAATCGAGCACCGTGACGCCACTGGTCAGGCCGATTTCGTCGAGCAAATCCGGCCGTGGCTCGGTGATCAGCATGTCGCTGGAAACGATCGCCACGCTGCGCTCGAACTGCGGGAACGCTCGGGCCATCCAGGCGTTCATCGCCAGCACCACCCGGTCGGCGCGGACGGTGCCGCCGGGGGTTTGAATACCCACCGGCCTGCCCTCTTCCAGCCCGGTCATCGCGGTGTTTTCGTAAATCCTCACGCCCATTTGCAGGGCAACCCGACGCAGACCGCGCACCAGCTTGCCCGGTTGCACACTGGCCGCGGCCGGGGAAAACCAGCCCTCCAGGTGCTTGCTGGAACCGGCCACGCGCTGCACATCGGCCACCGGCCGCTGGGTAAACGAGTTGATGCCATGGCGCTCCAGTGCGGCGATGACCGCATCGGTCGAGCCGCATTGGGCACGGTTGGTGGCGGTGTAGAGCGTACCGTCGAGGCGGTAGTCGGCGTCCACCGCATACTGTTCGCAGAAGGCGCCGATGGCATGGATGCTGCGCTCGGACTCCTTGACCAGGCGCACCGCCTCTTCAACGCCAAACAAACGCTCAAGGGTGAAATACTTGGCCGACCACGACAGTGCACAACCACCGTTGCGCCCACTGGCACCGGCACCGCAGATATCCGCTTCGATCAGCAACACGTCCAGCTGGGGGTTCTGTTCCTTGAGCATGATCGCGGTCCACAACCCGGTATAACCGCCGCCGACGATGCACACGTCGGCTCGGCTATCGCCTTGCAGTGGCGGACAGGATTCGGATGCATCAGCCTTCAAGGCCTGGTCCAGCCAAAAGGGTCTCATGGGAAATCTCCAGTCAATGGCCCACACGCCAGCCTGCCGCAGACGCAGCAGGCGACGAGGGACAGGCTTCAGGTGCGCAGGGGTTTGATGGTCATCGCCCGATTGGGCACGAACGGGTAGTTGGTTTTCAGGCCGCCCGGGCGGCTGTTCCAGTGCGGGATCAGCACCAGCGCCGAGAACATGGCGCAGCCGGCGAAGACGATGAACACGGTAACGGTGTCGAAGTAGCCCGGCAGCAGCCCACCGAGAATCGCCCCGACCGAGCCGCAGCCGTTGACGAAACCGGCGGCTGTGGCGCCGGCCTTGGCGGTACCGAAGTCGATGGCCGCCGCGCCGCTGATCATCGAGTCCGGCCCATAGAGGGTCAGACCCATGACGAACAGCAGCGCCACCACCAGC
The DNA here is from genome assembly GCF_949767415.1 of Pseudomonas sp. IT-196MI5. Classification (NCBI taxonomy): domain Bacteria; kingdom Pseudomonadati; phylum Pseudomonadota; class Gammaproteobacteria; order Pseudomonadales; family Pseudomonadaceae; genus Pseudomonas; species Pseudomonas sp. IT-196MI5. Next base: position 28,194 of record NZ_CATKPZ010000055.1, on the reverse strand, counting down.
AGCACGCTGCCGGTATGCAGGGCGCCCATGAAAAATGCCAGGGACACCGTTAGCGCCAACAGACTGATCACGCAGGCCGGCATGCGCCGGGCGCCGAACAGTTTGTCCGAGGCCAGGCCGATCATGATCGGTCCGAGCAATCCGGCCAGTTCAAACGCGGTCGGAATGATCGCCGCGCCGACCTTGCCCACCGAGGGCATCTGTTCGAAAACGATCACTGGCCCCCACAGCAGAATCGCGTAGCGCGCCGGTTTGAGCATGAAGTACGCCAGCCCGAGCACCAGCACCGTGCGGTTGCGCAGGATTTCCTTCAAAGGCTCCCACATGCTGATTTTGCTTTGCGCCTCGGCTTGCTCGGCGGTCAGCTCGGGTTCCGGCTCCACCGCCGGCAAGCCGACGTCTTCCGGTTTGTTGCGTTGGAAAATAAAAAACAGCACGGCGACCAGCCCAACCACCGCCGCACTGGAAACAAACGCCGCATGCCAGCTGCCGATGAGCGTGTACGCCCACCAACCGGCAAACGGCGACGCCACGAGACCGCCAAAGGCGTAGCAGGAACTCCACAGGCCCAATACCCGCCCGCGTTGCTCGGAGGGAAAGAAGCTGCCGAGGTTCTTGCACAGCCCCGACCAACCGGTGGACTGCGCCAGGCCTTGTATCAGCATGCAGGTAGCGAAAATCGGTAAGGTTGCGAAGTTGCCCATCACCAGCGCCGCGGCAGCGGAAATCAGCAATCCGCCGAGCACTACCACCCGCGGCCCGAAGCGGTCGGCGAGGATGCCCCAGGTGAATTGGCCGACGGCGTAGGCCGTCAGGTAGATAGCGTCGAGGTTGGCCATGGCCATTTTATCGAGCATGAAGGTCGGGTCTTCGCCAATACCGAGTTTGGCGACCGAGAAGGCTTTGCGGGTGAAGTAGAACGCGGCGTAGGCGAGCCAGGTGATCGCGAAGATCTGCACGCGCCAACGCTTGATGGTGCCGATGTGCTTGTTCATTGTGGTTCTGACCTCAGGGTGTGAGTGTGCCGGCAGAATTGGAAGAAAACGCCTGTGTTTTTATTGTTGAGCACTGCGATATCGCCCTGTCCCTACGGCGGATACCGGTCAGATGAGTCCTGTAGTTGCACGCACAGGCTCATGGCACCCGCTGCTGTTCGACTGACCCGTCAGCGGGGCTGAGGTGGATAAAAACAATTACTGATTAATAAGTGAAATCGATTTATCGTATTTCAAATATAAGGTCAGCTTGTTACTGGAGATTCCCATGTCGGTGTCCCACGCCCAGCTCAAAGCCTTCCATGCCGTGGCGGTCCATGGAAGCTTTACCAAAGCCGCCGAGCGGCTTTTTCTGACGCAGCCAGCGATTTCCGACCAGGTGCGCAAACTCGAAGAGCGCTACGGCGTCTTGCTGTTTCACCGCAACAAGCGCTCGGTGCGCCTGACCGATCTGGGCGAGCGCCTGCTGAGCGTTACACAGCGGCTTTTTGTGATTGAGGCCGAAGCGCAGGAGCTGTTGCAGGATTCCCAGGCCTTGCAGACCGGCAGCCTGATTCTGGCGGTGGATGCACCGGTGCATGTGCTGCCGCAGATTGCCCGCTTCTGCGAACGCTACCCCGGGATCAGCGTGAAGATCGAAACCGGCAACACCGATGAGTCGCTGTTTCGACTGTTCAACTATCAGGCCGACCTGGCATTGCTGGGCCGTGACGTCAGCGATGAACGCCTGATTTCGCTGCCCCTGCGTAACGACCCTATGGTCGCGTTTGTGTCGCGCAATCACCCTTGGGCCGATCGCGAATCCATCACCCTCGCGGACCTCGACGACACGCCGCTGGTGTTGCGGGAAATCGGTTCGGTGACGCGTCAGACCCTGGAGGAGGAAATGCAACGCGCCGGGTTGCGCATTCGCCCGGCGATTCAGGTCGAGGGTCGGGAGGCGGCGCGGGAAGCGGTGGTGGTCGGGATTGGGGTGGGCGTGGTGTCGGCTGCCGAGTTTGGCGCCGACTCCAGGGTTTGTGCACTGCCGATTACCGATTGCGAACGACGCCTGACTGAAACACTGGTGTGCCTGCGCGAGCAGAGTTCGCGGCGGGTGGTGGCGACGTTTCTCGAGATGGTGCGCGAGAGTCTGGTGTAGGCAGGTCCGACGCCATCGCGGGCAAGCCACGCTCCCACAGGATTTATGTCGGTTATCTATTTTGTGTACGGCGCAAAACCTGTGGGAGCGTGGCTTGCCCGCGATGGCCGCACCTCGGTCTACCTGCCCGGCGCCAACCCGAAAAATGCCTGAATCAAGCGCAAATCCCGTCGCCGCTCCATGCACCCGATCATGTGCCGATTCACCAACCCCTCGCCAATGATCGGCACCGCCGCCACTCGCGGGTCGTGGCTGACTTCCACCGACGACACCACCCCCACCCCCAGTTCGGCTGCCACGGCTTCGGTCACCGCTTCGCGGCTGTCCAGTTCCAGCAGCACCCGCGGATTGACCCTGGCCTGGGCGCAAGCCTCATCGAAGGTGCGCCGGGTAATCGAACCCGGTTCGCGCAGCACCATGATCACCTGGTCCAGCTCCCTGAGCTGCACGCCTTTGGTCTTCTGCGCCCAAGGATGGCCATCGGGCACCAGCGCGCAAATCCGTGATTCGTTCAACGCCTGCAGATGCAAGCCCTTGCGTGGCTCGACTTCGGTCAACACCGCCACGTCGGCATGTTCGGACAGCAGCGCCGCCAGGGTTTCCTGGGCGTTGCCCAGGCGCAGGTTCACCGTGATCCCCGGATAGCGCGCGCGCAGGCTGGCAAGCATCGGCATGACCATGTGCGGGCCGTCCGCCGCCACCTCCAGACGCCCGGTCAGCAGTTGCCGGTTGGCTTCGAGCATCACCTGCGCCTCTTCGGCCAGGCCGAACATCGCCCGGGTGATGGCCGCCAGTTTGGTGCCCTCCTCCGTCAGTTCCACTCGGCGGGCGGTGCGGCGCAGCAAGGTGATCTGGTAGTGCTCCTCCAGGGCCTTGATGTGCCCGGTAACCGCCGGCTGGCTGATGAACAGCCGCGCCGCCGCCCGGGTAAAGCTGCCTTCCCGCGCCACGGCATCGAATGCGCGCAGCTGAAACAGGTTCATGAATAACCCTCACTGATGGCTGGCATAACAACAAACAATTTGATTGATAACACGGCAAATTGCAATTTAGGCACCAACGCTTCATCCCATCGATTGCGAGGACACGAGAATGAGTACTGCCGAACCCATCCTGCTCACCCCCGGCCCGTTGACCACGTCGGCCCGCACCCGCCAGGCGATGATGATCGACTGGGGTTCATGGGATGACCGTTTCAATCAATTGACCGCCAGCCTCTGCGAGCAACTGCTGGCCATCATCAACGGCGCCGCCTCCCACCACTGCGTACCTTTGCAAGGCAGCGGCACTTTCGCGGTCGAAGCGGCGATCGGCACGCTGGTGCCTCGCGATGGCAAGATTCTGGTACTGATCAACGGCGCCTACGGCAAACGCCTGGCGAAAATCTGTGAAGTGCTCGGCCGCGCCTACAGCACCTTCGAAACCGCCGAAGACGAGCCGACCACCGCCGCCGACGTCGACCGCCTGCTGCGCGCCGACACCGGTATCACCCACGTCGCCCTGATTCACTGCGAAACCAGCACCGGCATCCTCAATCCGCTGCCGCAGATCGCCCAGGTCGTCGCAGAACACGGCAAGCGCCTGATCATCGACGCCATGAGTTCCTTCGGTGCCCTGCCGGTGGATGCGCAGCAAGTGCCGTTCGACGCACTGATCGCCGCCTCAGGCAAGTGCCTGGAAGGTGTGCCGGGCATGGGTTTTGTCTTCGCTCGCAAAGAATCCCTGGCCAACGCCACCGGTAACTCGCATTCGCTGGCCATGGACCTGCAGGACCAGCACGCCTACATGGCCAAGACCGGCCAGTGGCGTTTCACCCCGCCGACCCACGTGGTCGCGGCGCTGCACGAAGCCCTGCTGCAATACGACGAAGAGGGTGGCTTGTCGGCTCGACACGAACGCTATGCCGCCAACTGCCAGGCGTTGATGGAAGAGATGGGCAAACTGGGGCTGCGCAGCTTCCTGCCGGCGGCCATTCAGGCGCCGATCATCGCCACCTTTCATGCCCCGAAAGATCCTCGCTACCAGTTCAAAGCGTTCTACGAACGGGTCAAGGCCAAGGGTTACATCCTCTACCCCGGCAAACTGACCCAGGTCGAAACCTTCCGCGTCGGCTGCATCGGCCATGTCAACCCGGCGCAAATGCGCGAAGCGGTGGCCGCGATTGCTGAAGTGTTGCGCGAGATGGAAGTGCTGGAAATCTAAGCCACACCGCATTCCCCTGTAGGAGCGAGCCTGCTCGCGATGAGGCCAGGTCAGTCGACACACATGCTGGATGAAAGACCGCTATCGCGAGCAGGCTCACTCCCACAAAGAGCCGAATTCCAATTTAGTCATTTATTACAGGATTTGAGACATGAACTACTCCAACCCAACCAAACTGCAAGCCGCCATCCTCGACTGGGCCGGCACCGTGGTCGACTTCGGCTCCTTCGCCCCGACGCAGATTTTCGTCGAGGCGTTCGCCGAGTTCGATGTCCAGGTGTCCATCGAAGAAGCCCGTGGCCCGATGGGCATGGGCAAGTGGGACCACATCCGCACCCTGTGCGATCTGCCGGAAGTTGCCGAGCGTTATCGCAAAGTGTTCGGCCGCACGCCGACCGACGATGACGTCACTGCGATTTACCAACGCTTCATGCCGCTGCAGATCGAAAAAATCGCCGAACACTCGGCGCTGATTCCGGGGGCGCTGGAGACCATCGCCAACCTGCGCCAGCAAGGGATCAGGATCGGTTCCTGCTCCGGATACCCGAAACTGGTCATGGACAAAGTGGTCGAACTGGCCGCCACCAACGGCTACGTCGCCGACCACGTGGTCGCCACCGACGAAGTCCCGAACGGCCGCCCATGGCCCGCCCAGGCACTGGCCAACGTCATCGCCCTGGGCATTGACGATGTCGCCGCGTGCGTGAAGATCGATGACACGGTGCCGGGCATTCTCGAAGGTCGCCGCGCCGGTATGTGGACCGTGGCGCTGATCTGTTCGGGTAACGCCCTGGGCCTGGACTACGAAGGTTATCGCGCGCTGGGAAGCGACCAGCTGGACAGCGAGCGCAAGCGCATCCACGGGATGTTCGAGAGTTCGCGCCCGCATTACATGATCGACACCATCACCGATCTGCCGGACGTGATCGCCGACATCAACAAGCGCCTGGCCAACGGCGAAATGCCGCAGTCCAGCTAAAAAACGTACCGCCCTCTGTAGGAGCGAGCTCGCTCGCGATGGTCTCAAGAATGCCGCGGTTACCCAGTGGGTATGCGTCATCGTTGGCGACCATCGCGAGCGAGCTCGCTCCTACAGGGTTTTTTCTGTCCATTACCCGAAGCAGAGCATCCCGCGACTGATCGCCACAGACAAATCCGGTGAAACAGGATTACAGTTAACGCTCACCGTCGGACATGAACGGTGGCTTTACACCGGACCTCTGAGGAACACCGTATGCCGTGGAAAAACTCCGAATCGCGCTACAGCACCGTATCGATCGCACTGCATTGGTTGATGCTGGTCCTGCTGGCACTGGTTTACGCCTGTATCGAGTTTCGCGGGATCTTTCCCAAGGGCAGCGGCGGGCGCACGCTGATCGTCGAATCACACTTCATGCTTGGCCTGACCGTATTCGTTCTGGTCTGGGTGCGATTGTTCGCTCGCAGTCTCGGCCCGGCCCCGCAGGTCTTCCCTGCCTCACCGCACTGGCAAACGACGCTGGCCAGGCTGATGCACTGGGCGTTGTACATTTTCATGATAGTCACACCGATTCTCGGGTGGCTGGTCACCAGCGCCAAAGGCAATCAGGTGATGTTCTACGGTGTCGACCTGCCGATGCCGATAGCGGAAAACAAGGACCTGGCCAAACAACTCCAGGGCTGGCACGAGCTCGGCGCTACGATCGGCTATTGGCTGATTGGCCTGCATGCCGTGGCGGCGCTGTATCACCATTATGTGGTGGGCGATAACACCTTGCTGCGGATGATGCCCAAGGGCGTGAACCGCGACTCCTGAAACGAATGAATTCCAATGTGGGAGCGGCGGTGCGGCGATCCGACTTGCTCGCGAAGGCAGTGTGTCAGGCCATACAAAATCGACTGATACTCCGCCTTCGCGAGCAAGCCCGCTCCCACACTGGATCGCAGCACCGCTCAGGTTTGTGAATTGAATCCCCGCCGCCCCTGCAAGCCGCCGGTGTGGACGAAGATCAGCCGCGTACCCCGGGTGAACTCGCCCATCACGACTTGTTGCTTGAGGGCCATGAGTGCCTTACCGGTGTACAGCGGCTCAAGGGGAATGCCACTGGCCTGTTCGGTCTTTTCGATGAACTCGAGCAGCAGCGGATCGACCTTGGCAAAGCCACCGCGGCTGGCATCGAGCAGCTCATACACCGCATCGATCAGGCCCGCTTCCTGCACGATCCGCTCGACCTGCTGCGCCACCCCATGATCGTCAGGAACTGCCAGGGCACCGTACACCGGATGATCCCCTGCCTCGCCCAGCACCAGGCCCGCCAGGGTCGTGCCGGTCCCGCAGGCCAGCCACCAGGCGTCATAGTCACTCCAGCCCAATCCCTCCAGTTGCGCACGAACGCTGGCCCGCAGTTGCATGCAACCCAAGGCGCCAGGCAAACCGCCTCCCCCCTCAGGCACCGGATGCAGCGTCGGGTAGCGGGTGTGCCAGGGTTGCCAGAAACCCGCTTCATGCCTCGCTCGATAGCCTGCGTAACCCAGCCAGTGCAACTGCATGCCGAACGCCTGCAAGTCTTTGGCCGTCGGGGTTTGCTGAGGGTGCCCGCGCAACAGGCCAACGGTGGCAAAGCCCAAACGCTTGCCCGCTGCCGCCAACGCGTGGAGGTGATTGGAGTGCGCGCCACCCAGGCTGATGATGCCTTCGGCGCCAACGCGATCGGCGGTCTTCAGGTGCTCGATGAGTTTGAACCATTTGTTGCCGCTGATCAGCGGGTCGATCTGGTCCAGACGCAGGATTGCCACTTCGATACCGGCGTGAGTGAGCCAGTCTAGATCAAGGCGTTCGAGGGGGGCTTGGGGTAACCAGGTGTCGGAAGGGAGAAGCATCGATGCTGGCTCTGGGTGAAGAGCCAGCATCTTAACAGCTGACTGATTACGTAGATTACAACTGCGCCGCCAACCGTGAACCCTGGTTGATCGCCCGCTTGGCATCCAGCTCTGCCGCGACATCCGCGCCGCCGATCAGGTGCACGCTCTGCCCCGCCGACACCAGACCGTCATGCAATTCGCGCAGCGGATCCTGCCCGGCGCAAATCACGATGTTGTCCACTGGCAGCACCTGCGGCTCTCCGGTTTCACCGACGCGGATGTGCAGGCCTTCGTCGTCGATCTTCAGGTATTCAACACTGTTGAGCATTTGCACCTTTTTGTTCTTGAGTCCCGTGCGATGAATCCAGCCGGTGGTCTTGCCCAGGCCGTCACCGACCTTGGACGCCTTGCGTTGCAGCAGGAACACCTCGCGGGCCGGCGCATGGGGCGCGGCCTTGATACCGGCAACACCACCGCGTGCCTCCAGGTGCGTATCGATGCCCCATTCCTTCCAGAACGCGGCGCGATCCTGACTGGTCGCGACGCCTTCATGCACCAGGAACTCGCAGACGTCGAAACCGATACCACCGGCACCAATCACCGCGACGCGCTTGCCGACGGGCTTGCGCTCCAGGATCACGTCCAGGTAGCTCAGCACCTTGGCGTTTTCCACCCCCGCAATGGCCGGCAGTCGCGGCGCAATGCCGGTGGCCAGAATGATCTCGTCGTAGCCGCCCTCGACCAGTCCGGCCACGTCGACGCGAGTGTTCAGGCACACCTCGACATTGGTGGTCTGCAACTTGCGACTGAAGTAGCGAATGGTCTCAAAGAACTCTTCCTTGCCCGGAACGCGCTTGGCGATGTTGAACTGACCGCCGATTTCGCTGGCCGAATCGAACAGCGTCACCTGATGACCACGCTCGGCGGCCACGGTCGCGGCGGACAAACCGGCCGGGCCGGCACCGACCACGGCAATTTTTTTCAGTTGCTGCACCGGCAGATAGTTAAGCTCGGTTTCGTGGCAGGCACGCGGGTTGACCAGGCAACTGGTCAGCTTGCCGCCGAAGGTGTGATCGAGGCAGGCCTGGTTGCAACCGATGCAGGTGTTGATTTCATCGGCGCGACCTGCAGCGGCCTTGTTGACGAAATCCGGGTCGGCGAGGAACGGTCGCGCCATGGACACCATATCGGCATCGCCGTCAGCCAGAATCTGTTCGGCCACTTGCGGCGTGTTGATGCGGTTGGTGGTGATCAGCGGAATATTGACCGAACCCCGCAGTTTGGCCGTGACCTTGCTGAAGGCCGCGCGCGGCACTTTGGTGGCGATGGTTGGAATCCGCGCTTCGTGCCAGCCGATACCGGTGTTGATGATGGTCGCACCGGCCTGCTCGATGGCCTTGGCCAGTTGAACGATCTCGTCCCAGGTGCTGCCGCCTTCGACCAGGTCGAGCATCGACAGACGGAAAATAATGATGAAGTTCGGGCCGACCGCTTCACGCACGCGGCGGACGATTTCCACCGGCAGGCGCATGCGGTTTTCATAGCTGCCGCCCCAGCGGTCGGTACGGTGGTTGGTGTGAGCGGCGAGGAACTGATTGATGAAGTAGCCTTCCGACCCCATGATTTCTACGCCGTCGTACTCGGCGGTTTGTGCCAGTACCGAACAGGTGACGAAATCGCTGATCTGCTTCTCGATGCCCTCCTCGTCCAGCTCCCTGGGCTTGAACGGGTTGATCGGCGCCTGGATCGCGCTCGGCGCAACCTGTTTCGGGCTGTAGGCATAACGACCCGCGTGGAGGATCTGCATGCAGATCTTGCCGCCTGCCTCGTGCACGGCACGGGTAACGATGCGGTGTTTCAGCGCTTCTTCTTCGGTGGTCAGCTTGGCTGCACCGGAATACACGCCACCCTCTTCGTTCGGGCCGATACCGCCGGTGACCATCAGGCCGACACCGCCACGGGCACGCTCGGCAAAGTACGCCGCCATGCGCTCGAAACCACCCGGTTTCTCTTCAAGGCCAGTGTGCATCGACCCCATCAGGGTGCGATTGCGCAGTGTGGTGAAACCCAGGTCAAGCGGAGCCAACAGGTGCGGGTATTGAGCGGCGGTCATCGGTAACTCCACATCGAGCGATCACGGAAAGTGCAGGAGCTCTATGGGCCCCATCAGTCATGTTCGACAGACTAAGAGTCGCGCCGCTGGTGCTCAATGACCGTAACTGACAACTTATTGATCGAAATGAGCAGGAGTATTCGGCAAACGGGAATGACTCAAAACAAAAACGCTTGGGGCACTGTGCACGGCACAGCCCCCTTGAGTTTGGTTTTCGGTTAGTTGGCTTCTTTCACCGCACTGAGAAACGCACAAGTTCGCTCCTGTTGCGGGTGTTCAAAGATCTGTGCGGGCGTGCCCTGTTCGTGAATCTGCCCCTTGTAGAAGAAACACACTCGATCGGCGAATTCCCGGGCGAAGCCCATCTGGTGCGTGACCATCAGCATCGTCAGGTTGTGCTCGGCGCCGAGTTTGCGGATCACGTTGAGTACTTCGCCGCACAGTTCCGGGTCGAGTGCCGAGGTCACTTCGTCAAACAACATGACTTTGGGCCGCATGGCCAGAGCCCGGGCGATCGCCACCCGCTGTTGCTGGCCGCCGGACAGCTGCGAAGGGTAATGGCCAAGCTTGCTGCCCAGACCTACCAGCTCCAGCAAGTCCGCCGCCCGTTCGCATGCTTCGGCGCGCTTCATGCCAAGGACTTGCACCGGCGCTTCGATGACGTTTTGCAAGGCCGTCATGTGCGGGAACAGGTTGAAGCTCTGGAATACCATGCCGATCTTGCCGCGCACCCGGCGGATATGCCGATCATTGGCTGGCACCAGCACGCCGTTGCGATTGGGCATGTGGGTCAACAAGTCATCCTCGACGCGGATCAGCCCGTCATCGATGCCTTCGAGGGTCATCAGTACCCGCAGCAGCGTGGATTTTCCCGAGCCGCTGGGGCCGATGATCGCGACTTTCTCACCCGGTGCAACATCCAGGTTCAAGTGGTCGAGCACCGTGAAATTGCCATAGCTTTTGGTGACGTCCTGAAAGCTGACAATCGGCTTGTCCGGTTTCGCTTCATGCATGGCAGTGGCCTCTTGCGGCAGTAGCGGTGTCAGGTTACCGCGCCGGGAAAGGTCGTTGGATGTCGAGAGTGGAGAAGTCATTAGCGTAGCTCCAGGCGCAGTTCGAGGCGCCGTACCAGATAAGCCAGGGCGATGCTCAGGGCGAGGAAAAACAGGCCGACCATGGTGATCGGTTCCAGATAGCGGAAGTTCTCGGAGCCAATGTTCTTGGCCTGCTGCATGATCTCGACCACGGTAATGGCCGACAGCACCGGTGTATCCTTGAGCATCGCCACCAGGTAGTTGCCCAAAGGCGGCAGGATCGGCCGCAGGGCCTGGGGCAGGATAATGTTGCGGTAGGCGCTGTACGGGGCGATGTTCAGTGCTGTGACGGCTTCCCATTGCGCCCGTGGTACCGCGTCCAGACCGCCGCGATAAACCTCGGCGATGTAGCAGGCGTAATGTACGCCAATACCAATAATCCCCACTTGCATGGCGGTCATGCTCACCCCGAAATTGGGCAGCACGTAGTAGAGGAAATACACCTGGATCAGCAGCGGCGTGCTGCGGATGAATTCGATCATCCCGGCGATCGGCCACGACAGCCAGCTCCGGCGGCTGCGTCGGCCGATGGCCAGAAACAACCCCAGCACAATGGCGATCAGGAAACCGATCAGAGTAATGCCCACGGTGTTGAGCGAAGCGCGCAGCAAATCAGGGAGAATCTGCCAGGCGTAAGTCCAGTCGAACAGGGTCATGACAGACCTCCACGCATTCTGCCGCGCGCCAGACGACGCTCAACGCTGCGCATGCCAAGGTTGATCGCTTGTGCCAGAACGAAGTACATCACCAGCGCAAGGCTGAAAATTTCCAGGGTCTGGAACGTGGCCTGATCCAGTTGCCGAGCCCGGAAGCTCAGGTCGGACAAGGTGATCAGCGATACCAGGGAGGTATTTTTCAGCAATTCGATCAGCAGGTTGGTGCCCGGCGCGATGGCCGCCAGCAGCGCCTGGGGCAGAATGATTCGCCGAAAACGCTTGTAGCCGCTGAAGTTCAGTGCGGTCGCCGCTTCGTACTGCCCCTTGGCCACGGAGCTGATCGCACCGCGCATCACTTCCGCGCCATAAGCGCCGATGTGCAACCCAAGGCCGACGATGGCCACGCTGTAGGGGCTTAGCTCCAGATTGAACGGTGGCAGCGGCAGAACGAAAAACAGCCAGAACAGCTGCACCAGCAACGATGTGCCGCGAAACACTTCAATGTAAGCGATGGAGAACCAGCTCAGCGCTCGCCAGGGCGACATGCGCCCCAACGCCGCCGGAATGGCTACGACAATCGCCAGCAGTGAGCCGAGAAATGTTACCTGGAGCGTGACCCAGGCGCCTTGTATCAATAGCGGTAGTAGTTCACCCATGGTTAAAACCTGACCATCCGGATTAAGCAGGGAAATCGGCATCGCGCCTTCGCGCCATGCCTGTTTCGACTATTGAGCGCAGAGCTCGGCAGCCGTTTTGCTTGTAACGTTGGATGGGTCGAAACCGAACGGGGCGACCGTCTTGAGGTGCTCTGGGGAACCCAGCCACTTTTTCAGTTCGGCGTTGACCGCATCCCGCAGGTCCTTGTCTTCCGGGCGGAAGGCAAGCGCGCCGTAACCGGTGTGCGACGGGTCATCCTTGAACTCGGTGACCGCCTGGACCTTCTCACCGCCCTTGGCGGCCAGGCCTTTCATGGTCAATTGGGTGCCCACGGCCGCATCGGCACGACCGGCGCGTACGGCTTGCAACTGGGCGGTGGTGTCCGGCACCTGGAGGATTTGCGCATCCTTCACGCCGGTATCCCGTGCATATTTCAGGTTTACCGTACCGGCCATAATCGCCAGTTTCACATCCGGATTCCTGGCAATGTCTTCATAGCTGTGCAGGTTCTTCGGGTTGCCCTTGGCGGTTAGCAAAGCATCCGGCAACTGGTATTGCGGATCGGTAAACAACACCTGTTTGCAGCGCTCCGGAGTGATGTACATGCCAGCGGCAATCACATCGAAGCGACCGGCGCGCAAGCCAGGGATCAGCGAGCCCCACTCGGTCAGGACGCCATCGACTTCTTTGATGCCCATCTTGGCAAAGATGGCTTTGGCGATTTCCGGCGATTCACCGGTGACCCGGCCATCGGTTTCGGTAAAGGCAAACGGTGTTTCGTTGGCATAACCGATACGGATACTGCTGTTCTTTGTGATGGTTTCCAACGTCGTAGCGGCATGGGCGCTGGCGGCCAGGCCGAACATCGCGCAAGCCACGAACAGGTGGCGCAAACCATGGGTAGTGCCGGGAAGGGAATTGCTCATCGATAAAATCTCCTGTTTCTTGTGGACCCGTCGTTGACGGCTCTGTGGTAGGAGGCAGTGTGACAAGAGCAAAGCGTACGAGGGCTGGTCCACCTGTTGAGCGCAAGCGTGGGGAGACAGTTCCGGTACAGATCGATTGATTATTGTTGGCGGCTGGTTCAGCAGCCTGTGCATCGACCTTGGACCGAGCATACAAAAGCCCTGCGCCACATTGCATTGCACTAGGACAATTGCTTTGCATGGTTTCCCGCGGGATGCTGTCGGCACTGGCAAACACGTGGGTTCGGCGCCGATGGACAAGTGGAAAGCAGCACTGCAAATCGCCCGCAGCGGCGAGTCGAAATACAAGATCCTGGTCCAGGCGATTGCCGACGATATCGAGCAGGGTGTGCTGGCCAATGATCAGCGGCTGCCACCGCAACGTAATGTCGCCGATGCCATGGGCATCAGTGTGCAAACCGTCACCAATGCCTACAAGGAGCTCGAGCGCCAGGGCCTGGTGAGGTGCGAGGTCGGGCGCGGCAGTTTTGTTTCGCGGCGAATGAGCGACCGGGTCGCCACTTATATTCTCGACAGCCCCGAACGGGCGCTGGTGGATTTTTCCATCGCGCGGATCATGCACACCCGTGAGCATGACCAGTTCTGGCGTGAAACCTGTCGCGAACTCAGCACCGAAGAGGATCAGCCCTGGATTCACGCGTTTCGCCCGATTGCCGGTTTCGAGTCGCACCGTGAAGCGGCGATGCACTGGATCGCGCGGCAAGGCCTGCGGGTAGAGCGCGACGACATCCTGATCACCAACGGCGCTGCCCACGGGATTTTTCTGGCGTTGGCATCTCTTGCCGGCCCGGATGATGTGGTGCTTTGCGAAGGGTTGACCGACCACGGTGTGATCGGCAATTCCCAGGTGCTCGGGTTTACCCTCAAGGGGCTGGAGATGGACCGGCATGGCATCGACCCCGAGCATTTCGAGGACATGTGCAGCAACGAACGCATCACCGCGCTGGTCTGTACGCCAAACCTGAACAACCCGACCACCAGCCTGATGCCGGACAGCCGTCGACGGGAAATTGCCGAGATCGCCCGGCGGTTTGGCGTGCACATTATCGAAGACGATGTTTACGGCCCTCTGCTGGACGAGCGCCGGGCGCCGCCGATCAGCCACTATTTGCCGGAACTGTCGTTCTATTGCACCAGCATGACCAAATCGGTGCTCACCGGTTTGCGCGTCGGTTATCTGGTGATGCCAAAGCGGCTGGCGTTGCGCACCGAAAGTATTTTGCGGGTCAACAGCTGGATGGCAACGCCCATGGTCGCGGAGATTGCCACGCGCTGGATTCGCGACGGGCGCGCCGACACCCTGGTGGACCTGCAACGCCAACTCTTGTCCGGACGGCAAGCGATGGTCAGCGAGTATCTGGGCGAGTACCTGCTCGGCCAGCATCCCTATGCGTTGAATGCCTGGATCGGCATTCCCCCTCATTGGGAAGTCGACAGCCTGGTGCGGGCGCTGCGACACAAGCACATTGCGGTCACTTCGCCCGACCCGTTTACGGTGCGTGGCACGCCCAGGCCCCGGGCTGTTCGGGTGTGTGTCGGTGCCGAATGCAGCGACGACGAAATGCGCGATGCACTGATGGGCATGCGCGAAATCTTCGGTCAGTACCCGCAGATCCATGATTTTTGAGCCGGCAATCGGTGCCCAAAAGTTTGTCGACTAAATTGCCCTAGTACATTCATCGCGACAATCCAGCCCTCTTAGACTGCGCCCAACACCTCACTTGGGACGCGGTCATGTCAGTGCTCCTGCTAAACGATATCTACCTCGCCCGCCAACGTATTCAATCGCTGGTCCGGTGCACGCCCATGGAATATTCGCCCAGCCTGTCCCGGCGGTTGGGCGTACCGGTGTTCCTCAAGCTCGAATCCTGGCAAATCACCGGCAGCTTCAAGTTGCGCGGCGCGAGCAATGCCGTGGCACTACTCAATGCCGAGCAAAAGGCGCGTGGCGTCGTCGCCGCGTCGACGGGCAATCATGGGCGGGCGCTGGCCTATGCCGCGTCGCAGCAAGGCGTGAAGGCGACTATTTGCCTGTCGCATCTGGTGCCGGGAAATAAAGTTCAGGCCATTCGCGATCTAGGCGCCGAAGTCCGCATCGTCGGCCAGTCCCAGGATGATGCCCAGCGTGAGGCCGAGCGGATTGCCTGTGAACATGGCGCGACGCTGCTGCCGCCATTCGATCACCCGGCCATCATCGCCGGGCAGGGCACGCTGGGGCTGGAGATCCTCGAACAACTGCCGGATGTCGCCCAAGTGCTGGTGCCGTTGTCCGGCGGCGGTCTGTTCGCCGGCGTGGCGCTGGCACTGAAAAGTGCCAACCCGCAAATCGTCACTCATGGCGTCAGCATGCAGCGCGGCGCGGCCATGCACGCCAGTCTCGCGGCCGGGCGTCCTGTGGAAGTCGAAGAGCTGCCGACCCTCGCCGACTCCCTCGGCGGCGGTATCGGCCTGGACAACCGTTACACCTTCAACATGACCCGCGACACCTGTGATCGCCTGCACTTGCTCAGCGAAGCCTCCATTGCCAATGCCATTCGCCATGCCTATCGCGAAGAGCGCCTGGTGCTGGAAGGCGCGGCAGCGGTAGGGATTGCCGCGCTGCTCGATGGCTTGATCGAGCAGCGTGGGCCGATCGTGGTGGTGGTTAGCGGGCGCAACGTCGATATCGATCAGCATTTGCGTGTGCTTGCCGGCGCGGATGCGTGAACCAAAACAAAAAATTCAACTGGAGCGCACGTTGATGAGTGAAGTCACCTTGTTGAGCGAAGCCGATCTGCGCGCCTGTGTAGCGCTGGACCTGCCAAGCATCGAAGCCATCCAGCAAGCCTTTGTGTTGCTGGCCACCGCCGCTGTAGCGATGCCGCCGATCCTGCGTCTGGACATCCCCGAGCATAACGGCGAAGTGGACGTGAAGACGGCGTATCTGCCTGGCTTGGAGCGCTTCGCGATCAAGGTCAGCCCGGGATTTTTCGACAACCCGAAACTGGGCCTGCCGAGCCTCAATGGCATGATGATGCTGTTGTCGGCACGCACCGGTCTGCTCGATGCCTTGTTGCTGGATAACGGATACCTGACGGCCGTGCGCACGGCGGCAGCCGGAGCGGTGGCGGCGCGAGCATTGTCGCGGGCCGACAGTCGCAGCGTGGCGCTGATCGGAGCCGGCGAGCAGGCGGCGTTGCAGCTTCAGGCCTTGCGACTGGTACGGCCGATCGACAGCGTGCGGGTCTGGGCCCGGGACTACGCCAAGGCCGAAACCTTCAGTGTCGAACTGGCGCGTGACAGCGGTCTGGCGGTCAGGCCGTGCGCGAGCATCGACGAGGCCATGGCTGACGTGGACATCGCCATCACCTGCACGCCGAGCCGCGAGCCGTTGATTGAAACGCGGCATTTGCAACCGGGCCTGCACATCACGGCCATGGGTTCGGATGCCGAACACAAAAACGAAATTGCCCCCAAGGCGCTGGCACAGGTCGATTGCTACGTGGCGGATCGCTTGAGCCAGACGCGCATCCTCGGCGAGTTGCATCACGCTCTCGCTGCGGGCGTCGTCAGCGACGAATCGGGCTTCGCAGAGCTAGGCCAGGTGCTGGCCGGCCAACGGCCCGGTCGCACAAACGAAACGCAAATCACCTTGTGCGACCTCACCGGCACCGGTGCCCAGGACACGGCCATGGCCAACCTGGCCTTCGAGCGTGCGCGCTCGGCGGGCAAAGGTTTTCAGTTCGGTAGTTAAACCGTTTTTTATCCGTGCGTCATTTATCAGAGGGCATGTGCATGTCTCAGATAGTCGTCAATCTTCCGTTCCAACGGGAGGAATACGCCCAGCGTCTGGCCAAGGTTCGAGCGGCCATGCAGACGCAGGGTATCGAGCTGTTGCTGGTCACCGATCCGTCGAACATGGCCTGGCTGACCGGCTACGACGGTTGGTCGTTTTATGTCCATCAGTGCGTGCTGCTGGCGCTCGACGGCGAGCCCGTGTGGTTCGGTCGCGGGCAGGATGCCAACGGCGCCAAGCGCACGGTGTTCATGCAGCAGGAAAATATCGTCGGTTATCCGGACATCTACGTGCAGTCCCGGGAACGTCACCCGATGGATTACCTGTCGCGGGAAGTCATCAGCGCCCGCGGTTGGGACGCGCTGACCATCGGCGTGGAAATGGACAACTATTACTTCAGCGCCGCCGCTTACCTGTCGCTGAAAAACAACCTGCCGAATGCCACTTTGGTGGACGCGGTCGGTCTGGTGAACTGGCAACGGGCGATCAAGTCGCCGCAGGAAATCGCCTACATGCGCATCGCCGCGCGCATCGTTGAAAACATGCACGGGCGGATCCTCGAGCGGATCGAGCCAGGCATGCGCAAGAATGAATTGGTGGCCGAGATCTACAGCAGCGGCATCCTCGGTGCCGACGGTCATGGCGGTGATTATCCGGCCATCGTGCCTCTGCTGCCCACCGGTGCCGATGCCAGTGCGCCGCACCTGACCTGGGACGATACGCCGTTCGAAAAGGGCGCCGGCACCTTCTTTGAAATCGCCGGTTGCTACAAGCGTTACCACTGCCCGTTGTCGCGCACCATTTACCTGGGCAAGCCGCCGCAGCATTTTCTCGACGGTGAAAAAGCCGTGGTCGAAGGCATCGCCGTCGGGCTTGAGGCGGCCAAACCGGGCAACACCACCGGCGACATCGCGGTGGCGTTCTTCAAGGTGCTGGAGAAATTTGGCATCCACAAGGACAGCCGTTGCGGCTACCCGATCGGCATCAGTTATCCCCCGGATTGGGGCGAGCGCACCATGAGCCTGCGTCCCGGCGACACCAGCGTGTTGCAACCGGGCATGACCTTCCACTTCATGCCGGGCCTGTGGATGGACGACTGGGGGCTGGAGATCACCGAGAGCATCCTGATCACCGAAACCGGCGTCGAAACCCTGTGCAACGTGCCACGCCAACTGTTCGTGAAGGATTGAACCATGAGCGAACTGCCTGACAACCCGATCAGCGCCACGGTGGATTTCACCCGTGAAGGCGTGCAGCACGGTTTTCTCAAACTGCCGTATTCCCGGGACGATTCGGCCTGGGGGGCGGTGATGATTCCGGTCACGGTGATTCAACGCGGTCAGGGACCGACCGCGCTGCTCACCGGTGGCAACCATGGCGACGAATACGAAGGGCCGGTGGCGCTGAGCAAACTGGCCCAGAGGCTGAGCGCTGCCGAGGTGAGTGGGCGGGTGATAATCGTGCCGTTCATGAACACCCCGGCGTTCCATGCCGGACGGCGCACGTCACCGATCGACAAGGGTAATCTCAACCGCAGTTTTCCCGGCAAGCCGGACGGCACGGTGACCGAGAAAATCGCCGATTACTTCACGCGTACCTTGCTGCCATTGGCCGACATCGTGCTGGACATTCACTCCGGCGGTCGCACCCTGGATTTTCTGCCATTCGCCGCTTGTCATGTGCTGCCGGATAAACAGCAGCAGGCGCAATGCGAGGCCGGGATGCGTGCCTTCAATGCGCCGTACAGCATGCGCATGCTGGAACTCGACGCCGGGGCGATGTATGACACCGCCGCCGAACGCCAGGGCAAAGTCTTCGTTACCACCGAACTGGGCGGCGGCGGCTCCTCCACGGCGCGCAGCGTGGCGATTGCCGAACGCGGCGTGCGAAATCTGCTGGTGCATGCCGGGATCCTTGAAGGCGAGGTACAACTCGCACCCTCGATCATGCTCGACATGCCCGACGGCGATTGCTTCATCGCCAGCGAGCACGACGGCCTGCTGGAAATGTGCCGTGATCTGGGGGAGAACGTGAAGCAAGGTGAAGTGATTGCCCGTGTCTACGATGCCACCCGCAGCGGCGTGGCGTCGATGGAATACCGTGCAGCGCGCAGCGGTCTGCTGGCGGCGCGGCATTTTCCGGGACTGGTGCGGTGTGGCGATACCATTGCGGTAATCGCCGACGTACTGACCTGACATCAATCCCTGTGGGAGCGGGCTTGCTCGCGAATGCGGTGTGTCAGACACCGTTGATGTTGACTGACACACCATATTCGCGAGCAAGCCCGCTCCCACAGGGTCTCCTAAATATTCACGAGATCGTCACCCATGCACAAACTCGATCGCTATGACCTGAAAATCCTGCGAATCCTCGCTGAAGACGGGCGTATCACCAAATCGAGCCTGGCCGAGGCGATCAACCTGTCGGTAACGCCTGCGTGGGAGCGGGTGCGCAAACTCGAAAGCCTGGGCTTGATCAAGGGCTACCGGGCGCAGATCGACTGGAACGCGGTGTTCAAAAGCCAACAGGTGCTGGTGGAAATCACCTTGGCCCGACACACCGCACAGGATATGCGGCGTTTCGAACAGCGCATGAACGAGGCTGCCGAAGTGGCGTTCTGTTACGCCACCGGTGGCGGCGTCGATTACATGGCGATGATCCAGGCACCGGACATTGACCATTACCAGCGCTTCATCGACCAGTTGTTGCTCGACGATCTGGGCATCGAACGCTACTTCACCTACATCGTCACCAAGACGATCAAGACCGGCGGTGCCTTGCCTGCTGAGCTATCTCAAGATTCCTGAACGCACCGCAAATCCGAATGTGGGAGCGAGCCTGCTCGCGAAAGCGGTGTAACAGTCAGCGTGGATGTTGAATGTTGTGGCCTCTTCGCGAGCAGGCTCGCTCCCACAGTGCTTTTGCTTCAACCGCAAAAATCCGCTGTTCACCCCCGCTCAATCAGAAAAAACCACCTGCCGCACCCCGTTCAAACGCCAAATCCTCAACGCCCGGCTGCCCTAGCATGGTTCCACGCACACAGTTCGGAGTGAACGCCATGACCTACAAACATCCATTGCTGTTCAAAGCGCTTTGCTACGTCGATGGGCACTGGGTGCACAGCGACAGCGGCCACAGCATCGCGGTACATAACCCGGCTGATCAAAAACTGATCGGCCATGTGCCGATGCTCGACCAGCCGCAGATAGTCGCCGCTGTCGATGCGGCGCACCGCGCGTTCTCCAATTGGCGTGAACAAAGCCTGGAGGTTCGCGGCGCGATCCTGCGACGCTGGGCGGCGCTGATCCTGGAGCACCAGGAAGACCTAGCGCGGATTCTCAGCCTGGAGCAGGGCAAGTCCCTGGCTGAGTCCCGCGGCGAAATCGCCTACGCCGCCAGCTTTATTCCCTGGTTCGCCGAAGAGGCCCGGCGCCTCTATGGGCAAAACATTCCCAGCCATATCCCCGGCGCACACCTGGGGACGGTCAAGGAACCGGTCGGCGTCTGCGCGCTGCTGACCCCGTGGAATTTCCCCTCGGCCATGATTACCCGCAAAGCGGCCGCTGCCCTGGCTGCCGGCTGCACTGTGGTGATCAAACCGGCCCATGAAACGCCGTACTCGGCGTTCGCTTTGGCGCAACTTGCCGAAGAAGCAGGTTTCCCGGCCGGTGTGTTCAACGTGGTGCTGGGCGAGCCGCAAATGGCCATGCAAACCCTGGTGCAGGACAGTCGCGTGCGCTCGGTGAGTTTCACCGGCTCGACCCGCGTGGGTAAGTTGGTGCTGCAAGCGGCGGCTGCGGATGTGAAGAAGGTCTCTCTGGAACTGGGCGGCAACGCACCGTTCATTGTCTGCGCCGATACCGATCTTGAGCTGGCGGTAAAAGTCGCGGTCGCCGCCAAGTTTCAGACCTCCGGCCAGGATTGCTGCGCGGCCAACCGCATCATGGTCGACCGCTCGATCTACCCGGAATTTCTCAAGGGTTTTGCCTCGGCGGTGCGTGAACTGCGGGTCGGCCCGGCAATGGTGGGCGATCGGGAGCAGAACGTCGATATCGGCCCGTTAATGCATCAGGCCGCCTTCGATGTCACCGCCGAACGCGTGGCCGATGCTCTGCAAAAGGGGGCTCAACGGTTGGTGGGCGGCGAGGCCCATGCCCTCGGCGGCCTGTTCTATCAGCCGACTGTACTGGCCGATGTCACCCCGCAGATGCGCATTTACCGCGAAGAGAATTTCGCACCGATAGCCGGGGTGATGCCGTTCGACACCCTCGACCATGCGGTCGAGATGGCCAACGACACCGAATACGGTCTGGCCGCCTACATTTGTTCCAATCGTCTGGACCTGATTTACCCGCTGATTCGTCGTCTCGACCACGCCATGGTCGCGGTCAATGGCGTCAAGTTCACCGGCCATCCGATCCCGTTCGGTGGCATGAAAGCCTCGGGGCTGGGCCGTGAAGGCGGCACCGAGGGCTTCGAAGCCTTTGTCGAAACCAAATACTTTTGCCTGCACCATCAAGGCCAGTTCTGAGGAGATCTACCATGAGCCAAGAATTCGACGCGCTGTTCGAGCAAGACCGTGCGCATTTCATGCACCCTTCGACCCACGCCCATGACCACGCCAGTGGCGCACTCAAGGGACGCATCATCAAGAGCGCCTCGGGTATCCGCATTCGCGACCACGAAGGCCGCGAACTGATCGACGCCTTTGCCGGCCTGTACTGCGTGAACATCGGCTACGGCCGTACCGAAGTCGCCGACGCGATCTACAAGCAGGCCAAGGAGCTGGCCTATTATCACACCTATGTCGGGCACTCGACCGAAGCGATCATCGAGCTGTCGAGCCGCATCATCGACTGGGCGCCGCAAGGCATGAAGAAGGTCTACTACGGCCTCTCCGGTTCCGACGCCAACGAAACCCAGATCAAACTGGTGCGCTACTACAACAACGTATTGGGTCGCCCGCAGAAGAAGAAAATCATCTCCCGCGACCGTGGCTATCACGGCTCTGGGATCATGACCGGCAGCCTGACCGGCCTGCCGAGCTTCCATCAGCATTTCGACCTGCCAGCCGAAGGTATCAAGCACACCGTGTGTCCGCACTGGTATCGCAAGGCGCCGACCGGCATGGATGAAGCCGCGTTCGTGCGTTATTGCGCCGACGAGCTGGAGAAGATGATCCTGGCCGAAGGGCCGGACACCGTCGCCGCGTTCATTGGCGAACCGCTGATGGGCACCGGCGGCATCATCGTTCCGCCGGCCGGTTACTGGGCGGCGATCCAGGCGGTACTGAACAAATACGACGTGCTGTTGATCGCCGACGAAGTGGTCTGCGCCTTCGGTCGCCTGGGCTCGAAGATGGGCAGCCAGCGTTATGGCATGCGCCCGGACCTGATCACCACGGCCAAAGGCCTGACCAGCGCCTATGCGCCATTGTCGGCCGTGATTGTCGGTGAAAAGGTTTGGGACGTGATTGAAAAAGCCTCCGAATCCCAAGGTGCCATGGGCCATGGCTGGACCTATTCCGGGCATCCGATCTGTGCGGCGGCGGCCTTGGCCAACCTCGACATCCTGGAGCGGGAAAACCTGACGGCCAACGCCGAGAAGGTTGGCAGCTACCTGAACCGTCGATTGCGGGAAGTCTTGGAAGGTCATCCACTGGTGGGTGAAGTGCGTGGTGACGGCATGCTCGCCGCCGTCGAATTCATGGCTGATCGTGAACAGCGCACACCCTTTGATGCCGCCTTGAAGGTCGGCCCGAAAGTATCGGCGGCTTGCCTTGAACGCGGCATGATTGCCCGGGCGATGCCCCATGGCGACATTCTTGGCTTTGCCCCTCCGTTGATTTTGACTGTGGAAGAGGCCGACCTGATCGTCGACATCACCAAAAGCGCGGTCGACCAAGTGGCCAATGAGGTGCTGGGCTGATTCCATCGGGTCTGAGCTTTAGACCATCATCGAGCAGGAGGCGGCTTCACAGCCGCCGTCCTCTCACGCTACCGTAGGTACGGTTCCGTATACGGCGGTTCAGCGTACTCCAACACCACTTCCAGCGGATGACGCAGTTGCCTGTCGGCTAAGCGCTTCACCTGGCTGCGGCAGGAATAACCCGTCGCCAGCGCTTCGCCCTTTTTATCCAGGTTGCCAGCCCATGACTGCTCAAAAATGCTCCGTGAGTTGCCTTGGTTACGTGCTTCATGGCCAAAGGTTCCGGACATGCCGCAGCAGCCGGTCGCCTCAGTCGTCAGCTTGAGCCCGAGCCGGGCAAAAACGGCTTCCCATTGCGAAGTGCTGGCCGGGACATTGGTTTTCTCGGTGCAGTGCGCCAACAAACGGAATGTCCCGGTCGCAGGATGCGGGTTTTCCGGCAACGCATTGAACAGCCATTCCTGAGGCAGCAAGACCTTCGGGCAATCGTTGAGCCCTGGTACTTTCTGATATTCCTGGCGGTAGACCAGCGTCATCGCCGGGTCCAGTCCCACCAGCGGTACGCCGCAGTCGGCGAGCGCCTTGAGCTGATTGCCGTTGCGGATCGCCGCCTTGGCGAAGGCGCCGAGGAAACCCTGCACGTGCAAAGGCTTGCCGTTGGCGCTATAGGGCGCCAGAAACACCCGATACCCCAACTGGTGCGCCAACTGGATAAAGCTCGCCAGCAACGGTGTTTCGAAGTAACGGGTGAAGGCGTCCTGCACCAACACCACGCTGCGCTCACGTTGTGCCGCGGTCAGTTCGCGTAGAGCCGGCACACTGGCGACGGCGACCTTGCAGCGGGTCAGCGTGGCCTGCAAGTCATGGCGGTGGATCAGCGGGCTGTCGAGCATGCCGACCTGTCGCTCCAGCAGGCGACTTACCCATTTCGAGCCCATCACTGCGTTGTACAGGCCCGGCGCATAAGCCATGTAGGGAATGGTGAACTCCAGCGAGCCGATCAGGTAGTCACGCAGCGGACGTTGATAGCGACCGTGGTACAGCTCCAGAAAACGCGAACGGAACTCCGGGACGTTGACCTTGACCGGGCATTGTCCCGCGCAGGATTTACAGGCCAGGCAGCCCGCCATCGCGTCATAGACCTCATGGGAAAAATCCGCCTCGCCACGCGAACGCGCCAGGTTATTGCGTAACCGCGCCGGCAACCCGCTCAACCACGACAACTTGCCGCGGGCTGCTTGCAATACGTCAATATTGGCCGCGCCTTGCAGACGCAACCATTCGCGAATCAACGACGCCCTGCCCTTCGGCGAATGCTGGCGCTCACGGGTGGCTTTCCACGACGGACACATCGCATCAGAGGGGTCGTAGTTGTAGCAGGCGCCGTTACCGTTGCAGTGCATGGCGGTACCGAAGCTTTGCCAGACGCGCTCGTCGATCTGCCGATCCAGATCACCGCGCAGCGTCACTTCGTTGACCTTGAGCAAGCCTTGGGCAGCATCCGCCGGCGTGCAGATCTTCCCGGGGTTGAGCTGGTTGTGCGGGTCGAACGCGCCCTTGAGCGATTGCAAAGCCGGGTACAACTCGCCAAAAAATTCGGGGACGTATTGCGAACGCAAACCCTTGCCGTGCTCGCCCCACAGCAACCCGCCGTAACGCCGGGTTAATTCAGCCACGGCGTCGGAAATCGGTTTGACCAGCGCGGCCTGGGCCGGGTCTTTCATGTCCAGCGCCGGGCGCACGTGCAGTACGCCGGCATCGACGTGACCGAACATGCCGTAGCTCAGGCCATAACTGTCGAGCAATGCACGAAACTCGGTGATGTAGTCGGCCAGCTTCTCCGGTGGCACGGCGGTGTCCTCAACGAACGGCTGCGGGCGAATCTCGCCTTCGACATTGCCCAGCAGCCCGACCGAGCGTTTGCGCATGGCGTAGACACGGCTCACAGCTTCGGCACCTTCGGCGAGCGTGTGGCCCAACCGCTCGATAGACGTGTCGGTCTGCAGATGTTGCACAAACGACGCCACGCGAGCGTTCACGTCCGCCACGTCTTCCCCGCTGAACTCCACCAGATTGATGCCCAGCGTTGGACGTTCGGCGTCGGCCGGGAAGTACTCGGCGACGCTGTGCCAGACGATGTCTTTCATCGCCAGCAGCAACACCCTGGAGTCCACGGTTTCGATGGACAACGGCTTGTGCGCCAGTAACGCATTGGCGTCACGCAGCGCATCCATGAAGCTGCCGTAACGCACGTTCACCAGCACCGAATACCCGGGAATCGGCAGCACGTTGAGCTTGGCTTCGACAACGTAGCCCAATGACCCTTCCGCACCACACAGCACACTGTTTAGGTTGAAACGCCCTTGCTCGTCGCGCAGGTGGGCCAGGTCGTAACCGGTCAGGCAGCGGTTGAGTTTGGGGAATACCGACTCGATCAGGTCGGCCTGGGTCTCCTGGATATTGCGCGCCACCCGGTACACTTCGCCGATACGGCCGGACTGCGCGCAAGTCGCCTCCAGCTCCACTTCGGACAGCGGATGGCTGTGCAGACGCTCACCACCGAGCAGTACGCTGTGCAGTTCCAGCACATGATCGCGGGTCTTGCCATAGGTGCAACTGCCCTGGCCGCTGGCGTCGGTGTTGATCATGCCGCCGAGGGTGGCACGGTTGGACGTCGACAGCTCCGGCGCGAAGAACAGCCCGTGCGGCTTGAGCGCGGCATTGAGCTGGTCCTTGACCACGCCCGCCTGCACCCGCACCCAGCGCTCGGCGACGTTGATTTCGAGAATGGTGTTCATGTGCCGCGACAAGTCGACCACGATGCCATCGGTCAATGACTGCCCGTTGGTGCCGGTGCCACCACCGCGCGGGGTCAGCTTGATCTGGCGGAAGCGTGGCTCGGCCATCAAGGTCGCGATGCGTGCGATGTCATCCGCATCCAGGGGGAACACCGCCGCTTGCGGCAGGCGCTGGTAAATCGAGTTATCGGTCGCCAGCACGGTGCGGGTGGCGTAGTCAGCGCTGAGCTGGCCGCGAAAGCCGCTGGCACGCAGGGCTTGCAGAAACTCCGGGTACTGGGCCGCGGGTGCAACGGTGGGCAACTGAGCGATCATCGCAGGCTGTTCTCTTGTCGGTCTAATCACGGGAAAACTCAAAACACTTGTCGCCTGAGCATTAATGGGTCAGCCTCAGGTCGTCGGCTACGCCAATGATCCTGCAGGCTCTGGCACCGGACAAACGGATAATCCTGCCGCTATCGATGACTTTTACGAATGAATTACCGTCACCTCACCCCTTCGATGTCGTTGCTGCTGGCTTTTGAAGCCGCCGCCCGCCATGAAAGCTATACCCGCGCCGCGATGGAACTGTCACTGACCCAAAGCGCCGTGAGCCGGCAAGTCCAGGCGCTGGAGCAACAACTGGGCCTGACGCTGTTTCGCCGTGAAGGCCGGCAAGTGCAACTGACCGATGTCGGTCGTCTTTATCAGCGGGAAATGAGCGAAGCGCTCGGGCGCATCCGCAGCGCCACGTTGCAGGCCATGGCTTATCAATCGGGCAGCGGCACGTTGCGCCTGGCCACCTTGCCGACCTTCGGCTCGAAGTGGTTATTGCCGCGGTTGCATGACTTCTACAAAACCCATCCCGGCATGCTGGTGCACATCAATTCCCGGATCGATGCCATCGACTTTGAAACCAGCGGGATCGATGCCGCGATCATGGTCGGCAGCGCCAACCTGCCGGGCCTGATCAGCCATCGCCTGCACACCGAAGAACTGATGGTGATCATTTCGCCAGAAGCGGCCGAAATCCATGACGCCTGGACCCCAGAGCGCATTGCTGGCCAGACGCTGCTCAACGTCGCAAGCAACGCCAACGTCTGGGGTGAGTGGTTCAGCCACTACGCCCTGCCCCATCGGATGATGCGGCTGGGGCCGAGTTTCGAACTCACCTCGCACTTGATCCAGGCCGTCAGGGCCGGCATCGGCATCGGTCTGGTGCCACGTATCCTGGTGGCCGACGAGTTGGCCAACAACGAACTGATCAGCCTCGATCAGCCCTTCGCCAGCCAGCGCAGTTACTACCTGGCCTATCCGCCGCGCAACGAGATGCTGCCTTCACTCGTCGCGTTTCGTACTTGGCTGCTGGAACAGATCTGACGGTTACCGCCCAAGGAACGCGTAGCCGAAACCCACCACCTTGGCGTCTTCGCCGTAGCCGCCCAGGAACGAAACACCCACCGGCAGGTTGCCCTCGATGATGCCTGCCGGAACGGTGATCTCTGGAAATCCCGTGGCCGAGGCAATGTACGACGACGCGTAGGTATCGCCGGACTTGCACAGGTAACTGTCATCGCTCACACCGTGCACCACCGAAGCCGGGCAGTTGATGGTCGCGAAGAACAGGCTGTCGACTTTGTTCTGCTTCATGATGCCCATCAGTTGCGCGCGCAGCTGTGGAATCTTCCGGGAAAGAATGGAGATGTACTGCGGCGAATCGGCACTTGTAGCATTCGCTACCGCTTCCAGCCCGGCCAGGCGTGCCGGGTTCATTCCATGCGCAGCGTTTTGCGCCTGATTTTGTTTGGCCAGGTCGAGAAACTGCGCAAGCGTTCGCGGTTGGTTTGGATTGAGGGTGGCGAGGTAGCGTTCGAATTGCGGCTTGAATTCGCTCTCCCCCACTGGGCCGAGCACGTCGCTCCACAGGGTTTCAAAGGTTTTTGGCAATTCGATGGAGACGACCTGCGCACCGCGCTTGCCGAGGGTTTCCTGCGCAGCTTTAAAGACCGCATCCACCTGCGGGTTCGCGCCCTTGAAATTGCTGATTACGCCGATGGTCTTGCCTTGCAGCGAGGTACGGCTCAGTGCCGGTTCGAACTGTATTTTGTCTGCAGCAAGGTCGAAGGTCGCCGCGTCGCTTTGGTCCTGGCCCTTGATCACATCGAGCACGATGGCCTGATCCAGCACGCCGTTGGTAATGACACCTGCGGTATCGAACGCGAGTGACAGCGGAATGATGCCGCTACGACTGATCAGCCCCAACGAAGGTCGAAAACCCACCGTGCCGGTGACGCTGGCCGGCGCGCGGATCGAGCCGCTCGTATCCGACCCCAATGCGAAGGGTGCGAACGCCGCCGCCACCGAGGCGGCAGAACCGCTGCTGGAGCCGGAAGCATCGCGCCTGGTGTTCCGCGGGTTCAGCGTCTGCCCGCCAAACGAGCTGTAGCCAAACCAGCCAAAGGACGCGGCCAGTTCCGACAGGTTGGCTTTGCCGAGCACTATGGCTTGCCCGTCGATCAGCTTCTTGACGGTGAAGGCATCCTGGCTTGGCACCGACGAACGCAGTACAAAGGAACCCCCGGAGGTGACCATACCGGCGGTGTCAAAGTTGTCCTTCACCACGAACGGAATACCGGCCAGCGGTGCGTACCTGGCAGTGGGATTTTTCGCCCGTTCAGCATCCCACTTGCGGGCCTGATCGATCGCCTGTTCATTGATGGTCACCAGCGCATTGATGTTCTGGCCCTGGTGATTGTTCGCCTGAATGTTATCCAGATAGTGCTGCACCAAATGTTCGGAACTGAGAGTCCCGTTGTCCAGCGCATGACGCATGTCGGCGAGGGTCATGCGTTCGATACTGTCATCCGCCTGAACACTTGCTGCCATTAGCAAAAACGAGCACGCCACGAACTTTTTATTCAACTGCATTGTTATTCTCCGAGTGGGTACAGGCGAACGAATCCAGCTCGCACCTGATTGGATGCAAGGGAATGAATGGGAGGCGGGAAAAAAAGCGTGGGCACGCTCTC